>NZ_JBQENM010000006.1:0-350492 GCF_052044795.1 Ensifer sp. 22521 | reverse complement strand
GATCTGCCCGAACGCGAGAGCATGGAGTTCGACGTTGTCATCGTCGGGGCGGGGCCTGCCGGTCTTGCGGCGGCGATCCGGCTGAAGCAGGTCAATCCGGAGCTTTCGGTCGTCGTCTTGGAAAAGGGCGCCGAAGTCGGCGCGCATATCCTCTCGGGCGCCGTCGTCGATCCGATCGGCATCGACCGGCTGCTGCCGGGCTGGCGCGACGAGGCCGATCATCCGTTCAAGACCGAGGTCACGGACGACCACTTCCTGTTCTTGGGCCCGGCCGGCTCAATGCGCCTGCCGAACTTCCTGATGCCGCCGCTGATGAACAATCACGGCAACTACATCGTATCGCTCGGCAACGTCTGTCGCTGGCTGGCAAGCCATGCGGAAGCCCTCGGCGTCGAGATCTATCCGGGCTTTGCCGCAACCGAAGTGCTCTATAACGACAAGGGTGCGGTCATCGGCGTTGCCACCGGCGACATGGGCATCGAGCGCAATGGCGAACCGGGACCGAACTTCGCCCGCGGCATGGCGCTCTTGGGCAAATACACGCTGATCGGCGAGGGCGTGCGCGGTTCGCTCGCCAAGCAGCTGATTGCGGAATTCGATCTCTCCAGGGATCGCGACGTCCAGAAATTCGGCATCGGCCTGAAAGAGCTCTGGCAGGTCAAGCCCGAGAACCACCGGCCCGGGCTGGTGCAGCATTCCTTCGGTTGGCCGCTCGGCATGAAGACCGGCGGCGGTTCGTTCCTCTACCATCTCGAAGACAACCTGGTCGCCGTCGGCTTCGTCGTGCACCTCAATTACAAGAACCCCTATCTCTTCCCGTTCGAGGAATTCCAGCGCTTCAAGACCCATCCGGCGATCCGCGGCACCTTCGAGGGCGGCAAGCGGCTCTCCTACGGTGCCCGCGCGATCACCGAGGGTGGCTACCAGTCGGTGCCGAAGCTGTCGTTCCCCGGCGGTTCGCTGATCGGCTGTTCGGCCGGTCTCGTCAACGTGCCGCGCATCAAGGGCAGCCACAATGCGGTGCTGTCGGGCATTCTCGCGGCCGAGAAGCTGGCGGCGGCGATCGCGAGCGGCCGCGCCAATGACGAGCCGATCGAGATCGAGCGCGGCTGGCGCGACAGCGCCATCGGCCAGGACCTGAAGCGGGTCAGGAACGTCAAGCCGCTGTGGTCGAAGTTCGGCACGGCGATCGGCGTTGCGCTCGGCGGCTTGGACATGTGGACCAACCAGCTGTTCGGCTTCTCGTTCTTCGGCACGCTGAAGCACGGCAAGACTGACGCGCAGAGCCTTGAGCCGGCCGCGCAGCACCAGAAGATCGATTATCCGAAGCCGGATGGCGTGCTGACCTTCGACCGGCTGTCCTCGGTGTTCCTGTCGAACACCAACCACGAGGAAGACCAGCCGATCCACCTGCAGGTCAAGGATCCGGAGCTGCAGCGCACGTCGGAACTCGACGTCTTTGCCGGCCCGTCGACGCGCTACTGTCCGGCCGGGGTCTACGAATGGGTGGAGAAGGACGGCAAGCCTGTCTTCGTCATCAACGCGCAGAACTGCGTGCACTGCAAGACCTGCGACATCAAGGACCCGAACCAGAACATCAACTGGGTGCCGCCACAGGGCGGCGAAGGCCCGGTCTATCCGAATATGTGATCTTTGGATGGCGGCCGCAGGACCTCCGAGGTTCGCGGAAACGAAATTGTTCGAGGCGCCGGAGGGAACTCCGGCGCCTCTTTTGTATTCGCGCGCACGTGTCGAGCGGTAGTCCGATCATCGAAAAGGCAATCCGTGCCGCTATTGGGAAAGTCCTTGCCGGCAAACCCCGTTAGCTTTCATGGTGTCATCGGCTCGAAGCCGACGAATCCGCAGGCCTTTCGGTCCCTGTTGTTTCGAGTTGGACCGAGCCTTGTGACGCTGCCGATCCCCGCGGTGAGATCGGCAGTGCGACGGGATGCACCGCCAGAACAAAGGGAACGGAAATGAAGAAGCTTCTTGCAACGACGTGCCTGGCCGCCGGCCTTCTTGGCCTTGCTGGTGCGGCCTCGGCCGCCGAATGCGGCGATGTGACGATTGCCAATATGAACTGGCAGAGCGCCGAAGTGCTGGCGAGCGTCGACAAGATCATCCTGGCGGAAGGCTATGGCTGCAACGCCGAGCTCGTCGTTGGCGATACCGTGCCGACGATCACCTCGATGATCGAAAAGGGCCAGCCCGATATCGCGCCGGAAGGCTGGGTGGATCTTCTGCCCGACGTCGTCAATCGCGGCCTCGAAGAAGGCAAGCTCGTCGGTGCCGCCGTCGCACTCTCCGATGGCGCCGTTCAGGGCTGGTGGGTCCCGAAATACATCGTTGACGCCAATCCCGACATCAAGACGATCGACGACGTGCTGAAGCACAAGGAGCTGTTCCCGGATCCGGAAGACGCCAGCAAGGGCGCCGTCTTCAACGGCCCGCAGGGCTGGGGCGGAACGGTAGTGACGACTCAGCTCTACAAGGCCTATGGCGGCGAGGCGGCGGGCTTCACGCTGGTCGACACCGGATCGGCCGCCGGTCTCGACGGCTCGATCGCCAAGGCCTATGAGCGCAAGCAGGGCTGGGTCGGGTACTACTGGGCGCCGACGGCCCTTCTCGGCAAATACGAGATGGTCAAGCTCGGGCATGGGGTCGCGGCGGACGCAGCCGAGTGGAAACGCTGCAACACGGTTGCCGACTGCCCGGACCCGAAGAAGAACGACTGGCCGAAGGACAAGGTCCAGACGCTGGTGACAAAGGCTTTTGCCGATCGCGCGGGCCCGGCCATGGACTACCTCAACAAGCGCGCCTGGACCAACGACACGGTCAACAAGCTGATGGCCTGGATGACCGACAACCAGGCAAGCGGCGAGGAGGGCGCCAAACACTTCCTTCAGGAAAACCCCGACATCTGGACTCAGTGGGTCTCGCCCGAGGTCGCCGAAAAGGTCAAGGCCGCGCTCTGATTGCGACCGATTGAACCCACGGGCGGCGCGATCCTTGCGCCGCCTCTTTGTTTGACCCCCCGGCAACAGCAAAACAACAATCGCGGCCGGTGAGATGTGAAGGGGAATTGGAATGGACTGGTTGACCCAGTTTCCGCATATGGACGACGAAAGCCTGCGGGCGCTGAAGAAGGCTATCGACGAGGGGTTCCGGTCGTTCACGCGCGCCTATGGCGACGCAATCGAAGGTTTCTTCGAACCGCTGCAGTTCTTCCTCATCCAATCGGAGCGCTTCATGACGAAGACGCCCTGGCCGATCATCCTGGTGCTGATCGCGCTGATCGCTTGGGTGGCGAGTCGGAACTGGAAGATCGTCGCCGGCTGCATCGGTACGCTGCTGCTCATCGGCTACTTCGACATGTGGGACGACACGATGAAGACGATCTCGATGATCTTCGTCTGTACCGTTTTGTCGATCGCCATCGGCATTCCGCTCGGCATCGTCATGTCCCGGTCGGACCGGGTCCAGAACATCGTCAATCCGATCCTCGATGTGATGCAGACCATGCCGAGTTTCGTCTATCTGATCCCGGTCGTGATGCTGCTCGGCATCGGCAAGGTTCCAGGACTGATTGCCGTGGTCATCTACGCGATACCGCCGATGATCCGGCTCACCAATCTCGGCATCCGCCTTGTCGACAAGGACGTGCTTGAGGCAGCCGATGCATTCGGCTCGTCGGCTTGGCAGAAGCTCAAGAACGTGCAGATGCCGCTGGCCCTGCCGACGATCATGGCGGGCATCAACCAGACGATCATGATGGCGCTCGCCATGGTGGTCATCGCCTCGATGATCGGCGTTCAGGGCCTCGGCCAGCCGGTGCTGAAGGCGATTGCCAACCAGTATTTCACGCTCGGCATCTTCAACGGGCTCGCCATCGTCGGCATCGCGATCATCTTCGATCGTGTCAGCCAGGCCTATGGCCATCGCCTGCAGAAACATCGGGAGATCATCCACGGCTGAGCCGAGCGATCTCAAGAAAAGAAAAGGCCCCGGAGCGGAAACGCGCCGGGGCCTTTGTCTTATTGGGGAACTTCTCGGTTTAGGTGCGGGTAGAGAGAATGCCGGTCGAAAGCGCCACGCCGATAGCCGTGACGATTGCGGCCAGCATTTCGAACGGGCCGATTTGCTCGCCGAGCAGGATCGCGCCGCCGATCATCGCCAGCACCGGGGTCAGCGCCGTAAAGGCAGCGGCCTGCGTGCCGCCGAGGCTCTTCACCGCAAAGCCATAGGCGACCATGGCAATGAGGC
The DNA here is from genome assembly GCF_052044795.1 of Ensifer sp. 22521. NCBI lineage: Bacteria > Pseudomonadati > Pseudomonadota > Alphaproteobacteria > Hyphomicrobiales > Rhizobiaceae > Ensifer > Ensifer sp. 22521. Next base: position 346,229 of record NZ_JBQENM010000006.1, on the reverse strand, counting down.
CGGAGAGGATGCCCTGGCTGGTGATCTGCAGGGCGATCTCCTTGACCGGAACGCTGGCAAGCGTGCTTCCGAAACAGGCGGCAAGCGCCAGATGGATCAGGAACGACCAGGCCGCAATCAAAGCGCTTCCCTGCAGCGGGCTCAGGCCCGAACGGCGGAAGGTGTGGGTGTAGATCGCCCAGAGCGTGGCCGCTGCGGGCAACAGCGCGTATCCGATCCACCCTGTGGACACTGAAACGGCAAGGTTGCGCGTCAGCAGGATAGCGACACCGGCGACGATCGCGGCAAAACCCACCATCCGCATTCGGTCCGGACGCTCGCCAAAGATCGTGATGCCGATCAGGGCGGTGGCAAGCGGCATCGAGCCGCCGAGAAGAATGCCGACGGAGGAGGCGGGAACCGAGTGGATCGCAAAGGCGGAGACCTGGAAAAAGACCGCGCCGGAGCCCGCGACCATCAAGGCGAGGAGCAGGATCGGCAGCTTGCGCGGCAAGAGCCCGGTCTTGAGCCAGAGCGGCGCGAGCAGGAGCGCCGGTACGCCGTAGCGGATCAGGCCAAGGTCGATTGTGCTGAGTGCGGTGCCGGCCGAATGGCGGGTTGCGAGAATCCAGCCGGCCCAGATGAGGACGGTCACGAAGGCACCGGCATAGCCGGCGGTGGCAGGCGACGTATTGCCGCGAGCAAGCGTAAGCGCAACCATTTGAATTTCCTTCCCGATTTGGATATCTGAGGGGCTTTTGGGTCTGGAAGGAAGATTACGCCCGGAAGGCCGGGCATGTCCTTGCGATTTATGCCCGAAATAGACTATCATCAGCAACAATGTGCCAATAGTAACCTCTGAAGTTTGTGAGCATGCCAAATCTCGATAAATTCGATCTCGCTATCCTCAGGATCCTTCAGGAGGATGCGCGCGCGACGAACGTCGAGATCGCAGAAAAGGTCAATCTTTCGCCGTCGCCCTGCCTGCGGCGCATCCGCAATCTGGAGAAATCCGGCATCCTGCGTGGCTATCGGGCCGATATCGACCGCAAGGAAGCCGGTCTCGGGCTCACCGTCTTCGTGGAGATCAAGGTGGGACGGCACAGCCGCGAGAATGCGCAGCGGCAGCAGGAGGCGCTGCTCGCCATTCCTGAGGTGGTGTCCTGTTTCCTGATCTCGGGCAATGCCGACTTCCTCGCCGAGGTCGTCGTCGAGGATCTCCCGGCTTACGAGACGCTCTTGACCGAGACGCTGCTTGCCTTGCCGGGTGTGACCGACATCCGTTCGAACTTCGCGATCCGATCGATCAAGACCGGCGGGCCACTGAAGTTGCCCGAGCCGCGCTGAACGGTTGTCATTACCAGTCTCCGAGCGCCGACCGGCACGCGCTCCATTCCCGTTAAGTTTCGGCAAGGTTCTGGAATTGGCCGCAATCGCGATTATCTGATCGCGGTGAGCAGCTTTGCCGCGGCAACGGAGTCAGTGACCCATTCATGAAAATCAAGGCGATCTTCAATCGTGAAGGCGGAACCTTCCGCACGACGGATATGGCGGTCTATGGCCGGAAGGTCGAGGAGGTCTTCCATACCGCCGGCCACCAGATCGAAATTGCGACGGTTTCCGGAAGCGAGATGCGCGAGACCTTGGAGCGCACATGCCGCCGCGATGACCTCGATGCGATAATCGCCGGCGGCGGTGACGGCACGATCTCGGCTGCTGCCGGGGTCGCCTGGAAAAACCGCATGCCGCTCGGCGTTGTTCCCGCCGGGACGATGAACCTTTTTGCCCGCACGCTGAAGCTGCCGCTCGATATCTGGAAGGTTCCGGAGGTGCTGGCGAATGGCGTGATCATCGACGGTGACATCGGCAGCGCCGATGGCCGGGCCTTCGTGCATCAGTTTTCGATGGGCCTGCATGCCCGCATGGTGCGCTATCGCGAGTCCTTCAGCTTTCGTTCGAGGGCAGGCAAAATCGCCGCAAGCACCCGCGCCGCGGTAGGCGTGATTCTCAATCCGCCCGATTTCGAGATCGAGTTCGATGTCGACGGCCATAAGGAGAGCCGTCATGTTTCGGCGGTTTCAGTCTCGAACAATCCGTTCGGCCGCGATACGCTGATGTATGCCGACGATGTCACAGCCGGCCATCTCGGCTTCTACACGGCGCCGCCCCTAAGCCCGCCGGGCGTGGCCAAGCTCGCCTTCGATGTGATGCGCGGCAAATTCCGCGACAGCCCGCTGATTACCGCCATGAGCGGCCATGCGCTCGATCTGCATTTTCCCAAGGTGGAGCGCAAGATCAACTGCGTCATCGACGGCGAACTCCTGCCGATGGGCCGTGACGTCGCGCTTCGCATTCACCCGGGTGAACTCAAGTTGCTCGTCGGCGCCGACCGCGACGGGTCGTTGATCCAGAAGTAGCCGAAGCCATAGCGATCCGGCAGATTGCCGTGGAGATAGGGCAGGGCGAGTTGCTGCGGCTTCATCGCTGCCTCCGGCACGCCGAGTGACTTCAGGGTGTCGAGAAGCCCGACAGGTGGTTGAGCATCGAGCTTGCCGTTGTCGCTCCAGACCACGAGGAGCGGTCCGGCCGGATGCTCGATCGGAGAGCTGCTGCTGTTGCCGGGGACGAAGACCTTGGCACCGTGCAGGCGCGTGCGCACATTGCCACCAAGCAGCTTGTCCGCGGCGATGACCATCGCCGGCTCGGCTCCCTCCTGTCGGACCACGGTATCCACAAGGGTGCTATAGGGAATGCTGAGCCTCGACAATTTGCCGAACCAGGGGCGAACAACCGCGCGTGCCGAGACGACCACCAAAGTGGTGACGATGATGAAGGCGACGAGCAGCAGGAAGGGGCGAACGCTGCGTGTGGTGTCGACGCCGGAAGCCTCCACCTTGAGGGCCAGGTAGAGCGGCAGCAGGACGAGAAAGAGAACCAGCCATTTCTCGCGCATGTGGGTGGCGCCGACGGCGAGCATGATCAGCAGCACGGCGCCGAGGCACAGCAGCAACATGCGCCCGACGACGCGTGTCCAGTGGTTTTCGGCGCGCCAGATCGTCGGCAGGTCATTGCGGAAGACGAGAGCGAAGACGATCAGGGGAAGTGCGGCGCCGCGAAGCGTGGCGACTACCAGCGCAACGATCCCTTTGAGCGCCTTCGTCAGGTAGCTCGTCTGTTGGGCCGTTCCCATTTCATTGAGGGTATTGCGCGAGGCGGCGCCGAGATTTTCGAGAATCCAGTAGCCGTGCGGCAGCGCAATCAGCGTGCAGACGGCGATCGCAACCAGAATGCGCCAGTCGAAGAGCCGGGCGCGAAGCTTCGGCTCGGGCAGGATCGCAAGAATCGCGGCGGTTGGGACGAGTGCGAAGTTGTACTTCGAGATGACGCCGATGCCGACCGCCGCTCCAGTCAGGACGTAGGCGAACAGACTTGGCCGCGTCATCGTCCGGACGAAAGCGTAAAGGAACAGCGATACGGCAAACAGTGCCGCGACCGTATGCGAAAGGTCGCGCTGTGCGAGCAGGAAAATCGGCGGAAAGGTCAGCACGCCGACCGTTGCGATCGCGGTCAGGCGTCGATCGCTGAGGACCTCGCGTGCTGCGAGGCCGTAGAAGAGGCAACACAGAAACAGGAGCCCATTCTTCAGCACCGTCATCGTCGCAAGCGACGGCCCAAAGGCCGAGGTCAGCCCGTATTGCAGCCAATTGTAGAACGGGGGCTGCGAACCATAGCCGAGCATCAGGAACTGCGAGACGAAGGCCTGTTCCGACTCGTCGATTTCGAGCGATGTGGAAATGGCGAGGCGTAAGCCGATGCAGAGCAGAAAGTAACCGGCGATCAGCGCAACGACGGTGTTTGGCCGACGATTGACGACGTCAAGCATCGGCCGGGTCCCGGACGAAGACCTGCCGCACGATGTAGTTGGTGGTACCGTCGTCGCGGAAATAGGTTCGCGCCATCATCTCAGCGAGAATGCCTGTCGTGATGAGCTGAACGGACGAAAGGAACAGCATGACACCGACGATCAGCATCGGTCGCGTTCCGATATCGTTGCCGAGGATGAACTTGTCGAAGCCGAGATAGATCAGGATCAGCGCGCTGAGCGCGCCGGTCGCAAGCCCGATCGATCCGAAGAAGTGCCCTGGGCGCGCTTTGTAACGCATGAAGAAGAGCACCGACAGCAGATCGAGAATCACGCGGAAGGTTCTGGAGATCCCATACTTGGATTGGCCGTGCTGCCGTGCGTGATGGGTAACGGGCATCTCGCCGATGCGGCTGCTCGGCACCACGCCGGCGACCCAGGCGGGGATGAAGCGGTGCATTTCCCCCATCAGCTTCACCTGCTTGATGACCGAGGTGCGATAGACCTTCAGGCTGCAGCCATAGTCATGCAGCCTGACGCCGGTGATCTTGCCGATCAGGCGATTGGCGCACCAGGACGGGATCTTCCTGAGCAGGAGACCATCCTGCCGGTTCTTTCGCCAGCCGACCAACAGGTCGAGCTCGCGCTCCTCGATCGCCTTGACCATTTCGGGAATATCGGCCGGATCGTTCTGCAGGTCGCCGTCAAGCGTGGCGATCAGGCGCCCGGCGGCAGCGTCGATGCCGGCCTGCATCGCTGCCGTTTGCCCGAAGTTCTTCTGCAATTCGACAATCTTGAGATCGAGGCCCGGATCGGAAAGAGCCATTCTTGCATTTGCCAGCGTTCGGTCGGTGCTGCCGTCGTCAACGAGGATCAGTTCCCACGGAGACGGAAAGTTCGCCAGCGCATCGCGGACACGTGTGATCAGCGGCTGGACGCTGTCCTCTTCGTTGAACACGGGAATGACGACGGATAGTTCGATGGGGTACATAGGAACAGCTCGTACATGCGGCGCTTACAATGCCGCAAGATTTGGATTGGGCTACATAACCGTTTTCTTGCACAGTTATCAGTGATAACCAACGTTCAATCTTGCGTTTCAACACGGGAAATCGAGACCTGATGACTTCGGATTGCGAGTCCGATCGGCGATCCTGGTTCGCCCGCAACCGGATGACATTACTTTCGGCAGGTGCCATTGCGGCCTATGCGGCCTTCGTCGAATGGTTCTGGGGATGGCCGGCGCTGCTGAGGCAATGGTCCGAGATCGGCTTCAGTTCCGCCGTCTCGGCTCTGGTGCTGCTTGTCGCAACCTATTTCATTCGCTGCTATCGCATCTACGATTACTTCCCGAACGAAACGGCGGGGCGCTTCCTGCCGCTGTTTCGCGTCACCCAGGTCCATAATCTCCTCAACATCATGCTGCCGTTTCGTGCCGGGGAAACGAGCTTTCCGCTGCTGATGCGCTCGGAGTTTTCCGTGCCGCTCGCGCGCGGCACGTCCGCTCTTCTGGTGATGCGCCTGCTCGACCTGCACGCCCTTCTCGTCGTTGCGGCCGTCGGTCTCGTCATCGGCCGCGGATCAGCCGCCTTGTGGATGGCATGGCTTGCCGCGTTCGTCTCGCCGCTTCTCTTCTTCCTGCTGAAGGATCACGTGATTGCGCTGGCGCGTCGGCTGTTGCCGACAAAGCTTGATGCTATCGTCGACGAATTGGAGGCGGGCGTCCCGGCCAATATCGTCGCGTTCCTGCGCGCCTGGGGCATGACCATCCTCAACTGGGCGGTCAAGGTGCTTGTCCTTGCCTGGGTGCTGGCCTTCATGGGCGTTGCGCCACTGGCCGCCTGTTTCGGCGGTGCTCTCGGCGGCGAACTCTCCTCGGTGCTGCCGATGCATGCGCCCGCTGGCGTCGGCACCTATCCGGCCGCGATCGCGGCCGGGGCAGTGTCCTTCGGCGCAGGCGCCGATCGCGCCGGAGTGGAACAACTCGCGGCCGCCGGCGTCAACGCACATCTCTTGATCATCGTGTCCGCGGTGGCGGGCACGATGCTGTCGATGGCGCTCGGGAGACGGCGCTGAGCAATTCCAGGAAAAGTGTGAAGCAGTTTTCCGTCCGGAATTGCGCAATTCCAATGGTTACTGGAACGAGGTTTCGTAGAAGCTTCTGAGCTTGCGGGAATGCAGCTTCTCCGGCGGCATGGCCGCAAGCTTCTGCAGCGCAAGGATGCCGATCTTCAGGTGCTGGCTGACCTGTGTCTTGTAGAAGGCGGTCGCCATGCCCGGCAGCTTCAATTCGCCATGCAGCGGCTTGTCCGATACGCAGAGCAGCGTTCCATAGGGCACGCGGAAGCGGAAGCCGTTGGCGGCGATCGTCGCCGATTCCATGTCGAGCGCAATGGCGCGGGCCTGCGACAGGCGCTTGACCGGGCCGCGCTGGTCGCGAAGTTCCCAGTTGCGGTTGTCGATGGTTGCGACGGTTCCGGTGCGCATGATCTGTTTGAGGTCGTAGTCCCGGTAGCCGGTGACCTCGGCAACGGCGTCCTGCAGTGCCACCTGCACTTCCGCGAGCGCCGGCAAGGGGATCCAGACCGGAAGGTCGTCGTCGAGAACGTGATCCTCGCGCATATAGGCATGCGCGAGCACGTAGTCACCAAGGCGTTGGCTGTTGCGAAGACCGGCGCAGTGGCCGAGCATCAGCCAGACATGCGGGCGCAGCACAGCGATATGGTCGGTGATCGTCTTGGCGTTGGATGGGCCGACGCCGATATTGACCATGGTGATGCCGCCGTGCCCCTTCTTCTTCAGGTGATAGGCGGGCATCTGCGGCAGCCGTGCGAGCGTATAGTCGGTCTCCGGCTTGTCGGCGCCGGCGGGCGTGATGATGTTGCCGGGCTCGACGAAGGCCGTGTAGCCATTGCCGCCTTCGGCCATCTGCTGGCGGGCCCAGGCACAGAACTCGTCGATATAGAACTGGTAGTTCGTGAAGAGCACGAAGTTCTGGAAGTGCGTGGCGTTGGTCGCGGTATAGTGGCTGAGCCGCGCCAGCGAATAGTCGATGCGCTGAGCCGTGAAGGGCGCAAGCGGCGAGGGTTCTCCGGGGCCCGGCTCGTAGGAGCCGTTGGCGATCTCGTCGTCGGTCGTCGTCAGGTCAGGCGCATCGAACAGATCGCGTAGCGGAATGTCGATGGTGTTTGCCGCCGATGCCTCCACATAGGCGCCCTCGCCAAAGGCAAAATGCAGGGGGATCGGGGTTGCCGATTCCGAGACGGTGACGCCGAGGCCGTGGTTCCGTATCAGATGCCCGAGCTGCTCCTTCAGATAGTGCCGGAAAAGCTTCGGCCGGGTGATCGTGGTCGTATAGACGCCGGGCGCGCTGACATAGCCAAAGGACAGGCGGGAATCGACATGTCCGAAGCTGCTCGTCTCGATGCTGACCTGCGGATAGCAGGCGCGATAGCGGGTGAGCGGCTCGTCGGACTTGCCCAGGCCCTCGAACGCTTCGCAGAGGAACCGGGTATTGCGCTCGTAGAGCGCCTCGAGGCAATCGACAGCAGCCGCAGGATCGTCGAAGTATTGCGGCTCGAGAGGCTCAGGCGTTGCGACGGAAAGGACGGAGTGTGAAGAGATTCGCTTGTTCATGTCGCATTATAGGCTGCGGCTTCTGACAAGCAAACGACAAGATATTGGCTTGCACGACCGCGCGGCGGCCTCAGGTCATCGGTTCAACGCGGGCCCGCGACGATGACCGCGCTGCCGAGAAGGGCGATGGTCATGCCGGCCAGATCCCAGCGGTCGGGCCTGACCCCTTCGGCAAGCCAGAGCCAGAGCAGCGACGCGGCGATGTAGACGCCGCCATAGGCCGTTTAGGCGCGGCCCGCAGCTTCGCTGTCGATCCAGGTGAGGAGCCAGGCGAAAAGTGCCAGGGAGGCCATGCCGGGAATAAGCCAGAGGATGGATTTATCGAGCTTCAACCACGCCCAGAAGGCAAAGCAGCCGGCGATTTCGGCAAGGGCGGCAAGCGTATAGACGAGATAGGCGGGCATCGGGGCTGACAAGGGGTTGTTGTGGCGAATCCCACAATCGTATCCGATTAGGGGAAACAAGCAGAAACTCAAAGTGCTGCAGCAACCTTGGCGTATCTTAAAAGAAGCACGACGCTGCAGGTGCGAGAGGACAGGAAAGCGGCGTTAAGTGCAAGCCGGAAAGAACAAAGGGGCGCGCGCGCCCCTTTTCATGCAATCCGATCGGGTGGCCCCCGCCTCAGGTCATCGATTGACGCTGCAGGGTGACGAAGAGGACGAGGCCGGCGCCCTGTTTGCCGATGCCGGCACCGTTGGCCTTGGAGTAGGCAAGCGCTCCAACCGGTGCCATCAGCAGGCCGGCCAGTGCAAGCACGCGCAGCGAGAGAAACGCGGATGTCGAAAGAGCGGCCAGCATGTTCGTTTCTCCATCAGATCACGCGGTGATCAGTTTCACTTGGCGGCGGAGCAGGGCGTAGCCCGTCTCGTCCCGGGTTAGAGTTTGGCCTGGCAGTATTGCGCCGTATGCGCGGTGCAATCCGTCAGCGAACCGAGATAGGTATTGGTGCGGCGACGTTCGGTGTCCGCGCTGACGGCAGCGGCGAGAGTTACAGCGAAAACGACCATCAGAAGGCTGATGATGGTGAGGCGCCGAGCAAGGATATCCATGGTTCTGTCCGTTGTTTGGAGGCAGGTTCAAATCGATTGAGTGTGTTTTCGCACACCCAAACTGAATTGATGCTGAGATGTCCGTTCATCTGGCGTTCATCTTCGGTTGCATGGGGAGGCGCGCTGCACGGATCGGGAGATCGAGACCGGTCGCGATCACAGTGGGTGCGCAAGGAGGAGCCAAGGGGGCGGCGCTACGAATGGTCGCGTAACAGCGCTAAGTCCATGGACCGCACATGCAAAAAGGGCGGCCGATGGCCGCCCTTTCAATTCGTCAATGTGTCCGTGCCGCCGTATCGCGCGCTTAGAGGCGCGTCCAGGTCTGTGACTTGCAGAGCACTTTCAGGACGCAGCCCTTCATCTTCAGCGAATTGCCGTTGACGGCGCCAGAACCGCTATAGGTCTTGTCGGTATCCGGATCGGTGATTTCGCCCGAATAGCTGCCGTCGGTACCGGCGAGGTTGCCGATGCGCTTGCCGGCATGCTTGCCGGTCTTCAGCGTCACGCAAAAGGCTCCGCCACAAGGCACAATCTCCGCGGTCGCGCCGCTTGCGGTCTTCCAGTTGCCGACGATCGGTTCTGCCGCTGCCGCCGTCCCGGCAATGCCAAGGGCGAGCGTCGCGGTCATGAGCAAGGTACGTAACATTCCAGTCCTCCAGATCGAGGCTGCCGGCGTGGTCCGCTCCGCCGGCAGCTTTAGATGTCCTCGTATGCAAAAAAGGCAGTCTCCTCACTGCCGCGCGCAAGATAGCTTACGCGCACGTAAAGGTAAACAAGCCAAACGGCGGCTTTTGCTGCTTTTTCTTGGCCGTTTCAAGCAGGTCGAAATCTAGGAAATCCTGGCGGCTCTGCCACCGTCGATCTTTTCGTGGTTAGCGTTTGGTTGAAATCGGCAGTTGAATTTTTCGTAAATTTTGAAGCGAATGCGCCGGATTCCCGGACTTCCGATGTTTAACAAAAGCTCAAGTTTACCAAGCGTTTGAACTTTGTTTGTCGCAAATTAAGCATGCATTTTAAGCGCGCATTGAAAGCCCTGCTGCATATTGAAGCCATAAGACGAGCGGACAAAAACGCTCCGAAAAACCACCGAAGACGACGCCGCAAAAAGATGGCGCGCTCCGGAAGGCCCGCAAAGAGGCAAGGTCGAACAGGGACCAAAACAAGTGCTGATCTGGAGCATGGTCCGCCCCAAACGGGCGGGCCGCTTCGGAAAAACCAACCAGGCAAGACAGGGACAAGACAATGGCACGCTTTGATATGCAGATTGCTTCGGATGCCGCGATGGGTGGTGACAACCAGGCGGAAATCTTCTGTGAAATGGGTCTGGCCTATGCGACCGGCCACGGTCGCCCGGTCGATCTCGTCGCCGCCCACAAGTGGCTGAACATTGCCGCGATCAAGGGCTGCGACCGTGCAGTCGATCTGCGCGCCGATCTGGCGATGACGATGAGCAAGGCAGATCTCGCCGCAGCTCTGCGCGCCGCTCGCGAATGGATGACGGTTCATTGAACCAAATGAGCGGCCCCCCAGAGGGGCGCCGCCCAACAGCCGGACTCTGAAAGCTGGATCAGGCCAGCTTTTTCAGAACCTCGGGCAGCGCGGCCTCAAACAGGGCCATCTCAGCTTCCGGTCCGGTACTGACACGGATGCAGCGATTAAGGGGCGCCACTCCCGGCATCCGGATAAAGATGCCATGGTCGTTCATCAGGGTATCGACGATCGCGCGGGCAAAGACCGCATCCCGGCCGCAGTCGATCGCCACGAAGTTCGTGGCCGAGGCGAGCGGCGACAAGCCGTTCTCTGTGCCGATCGCAGCGATACGCTGGCGAGAATCCGCAATCTTAGCCGTCACTTCTTTCAGATACTCCTGGTCCGCAAGCGCGGCGATTGCCGCAGCGACACCAATCCGGTTCATGCCGAAGTGGTTGCGGATCTTGTCGAATGCCTGGGCGGTGCCCGGCGTGGCGATCACATAGCCGATACGCGAACCGGCGAGCCCGTAGGCTTTCGAGAAAGTGCGCGTGCGCACGACGTTCGGGCGATCGATCAAGGCATCGATGGCCGGCAGGGATTCGGCCGGCGCTGTTTCGCAGTAGGCTTCGTCCAGAATAAAGAGCGTTGTTTCCGGAAGGGCCCTGGCAAACTCGACGATGCGGTCTGCCGGCCACCAGCTCCCCATCGGATTGTCGGGATTGGCGAAATAGACGAGCGGCGCATTTTCCCGCTTCACGGCCGCAAGCAAGCCGTCGAGGTCCTCTCGGTCGCCGGCATACGGCACCGTGACCAGCCGGCCGCCATGGCCGACAACGTGGTAGTTGAACGTGGGGTAGGCGCCAAGCGATGTGACGACCGGTATACCCGGCTCGATCACACTGCGGACGATCTGGCCGAGCAACCCGTCGATGCCTTCACCGATCGCGATATTGGCCGGCGTGGTGCCGAGGTGGGCCGCAAGTGCCTGCTTCAGGTCGTGGTTTTCCGGGTCGGCGTATTTCCAGGTTCCGCCGGCTGCTTCCCGGATCGCCGAGAGCACGCTTTCGGCGGGGCCGAAGCCGCTTTCGTTGGCTCCGATTCGCGCGGCGATCGGGCGACCCCTCTGGCGTTCGATGGCCTCCGGCCCGACAAACGGAATTGTTGACGGCAGGGATTGGATGAGCGGCGTGAAGCGAGAAAATGCGGACATGCTGAATAATGGGCCCCGTTCGAATAACGTCACGGGGAACTTATCGCATGCTTTGACAATTCGGAATCATTCCCGCGAGAAAAGCTGCAGGAATTCCGGTGCTCTTCGTTTCGCGCCGATTGTCGGACTACAGCCGCGGCTTTGCGTTCTTGACCTGCCCGGTGAAGAACTCTTGCCGGATGATCTCGCGCAGTAGGGTCTGCTCGATCGGCTTGATGAACTGGACACCGATGCGCTCGCCGTTGCGATAGACCTCGGCGCAACCGATCCTGAGCGGCGTGCCGACGATATGCAGATAATAGTGTTGGGGCAGGCCGATGTTGGTGTCGACGGCAAAGCTCGCGCCGCCACGCGAAATGTCGATCATCCGGCAGGATCGCACGGAGACGCTGCCGAGCCCCGGCTGCACAGCGGTCAGCGTGCCAGCGTGCCCGATGGAGAATCGCTCATAGCGCCGCTCGTAGAAAGGCGACGGGACGCAGGAGTACATCGTCTGGTTCTGCATGCGTCATTCTCCGCCAGTGCCGGGTCGGACGGTGCGATCAGTTTCTGATCGCATTCCTTGACCCCGGACAATTCATTTGTCCCACATTGTATCGGTGGGCGATTTCCACCGATGCTAGAATCACTTTTGCAGAAGAAACTTGCAATCCCCTGAAATCGATCACTAAAAATCTAATGTCGCACGGCCTGCTTTGAAGGGTCAGATCCCGCCAGTTGAAAATTGCATGCGGATCAGCCGGCGCAGGAAGTCCGGCGAAAGCAGCATATTGAAGCGCACGCCAAGCTCTGCGCCTTCGCGATGGACCTGCGAACAGCCGATTTCCTCTTTGAATCCCTCGATTTCCAGGAAAAAATGTTTGGGTATCAAGATTGCCGCGTTGAAGTCGAGCATTGCGCCGGCGATCGAGATATGGCGCAGCAGGCATTGATATTTGGTCTTCGCTTTCAGATGCTGGCCGATGACGAGGATGCGGCAGGGCCGTTCGATGAAGTAGTGCTGATGGGTCGTCGCAAGCTGGCCGGGCTTTCCTTCCGCGACATGCATCTTCATGGACATGGCAAGCTCCGAGACCGATAGCCTTTCGCAACCTTCGGCAACGTCGTCGTCGATGGAATCGACGGCCGTGCCGCTATCGTGTTTCAGCTAAGTGCATCGACTTGCTTCGACCTTGCGCCGGCCAACGCGCGTGTCACGGAATAAATTATGATGCGTGCGTACATTGAAAGCCCCCACCTCATACGTAATACTTTGGTCAGGCATGACCGGGACGCCCGATGTGGTGATTCCGCGGGACAGATGGGTGAGGGCATCGTTCGTCGTTTAAGCCGGGCAAGGCGAAGAACGATGGTCGGTGCCGGAGGGAAGGGCATGTTCATGGGGCATTTGCGGCATTGGCTGCCGCTCTCTATTCTTTGTATGGCGTTGTTTGTGTCGGCGTCCGATGCGTGGGCTGCCAAGCGCGTCGCACTGTTGATCGGCAACGAGAAATATGAAGCGACGTCACCGCTCAACAACCCTGCCAATGACGTGGAACTGATGAAGGCCTCCTTCGAGGAGGCCGGTTTCGATACCGTCACGACGGTGCACGACGTTAGTCGCCAGGGCATGGTGAAGGCGTTGCGCGAGTTCGAAGATCTCGCAACCGGCGCCGAAGTCGCGATCGTCTATTATTCCGGCCACGGAATGGAGATGAACGGCGAGAATTTCCTGCTTCCCGTCGACGTGCAATTGAAAACCGACAAGGACGTGGAGGACGAGGCGATCGGGCTCGACCGGGTTCAGCGTTCGCTCGAAGGCGCCACCAAACTCAAGCTCGTTATTCTCGACGCCTGCCGCAACAATCCCTTTGAACAGAGCATGACACGCTCGATCTCGACCAGGGCGGTTTCGCGTGGGCTGGCGCGTGTCGAACCGGAATCAGCCGACCTGCTCGTCGCATTTGCCTCCAAGGCCGGCACGGTCGCGCTCGATGGGGAGGGCAAGAACAGCCCCTTCGCCACCGCACTCGCCAAATACCTGACCGAACCCGGCGTCGATGTCCGCATTGCGCTCGGTAAGGTACGCGATGAGGTGGTGTCGGTGACCAATCGCGGCCAGGAGCCGTTCGTTTACGGGTCGCTCGGTGGTGCGCAGATCTTCCTCAATATCAAAGAGGTGAACATCAGTATCACCAACAATGGCGGCCAACTGTCGCCGAACAGCCAATCCGAGGCGGCTGCCGACTGGCAGAACATCCGCGATCTCGCCGACAAGGATCTGCTAACCGCCTTCCTGGCCAAGCATGGATCGGACCCGGTCTATAAGATGCTTGCCGAAAAGAAGCTGAAGCTTTTGACCGAAGCCGAGCAGACGTCGAGCGTGACGCCTGACGAGATTGCCTGGGAAGCCTTGAAACAGTCGACCGATGCGGCGGCGCTGACGCGCTTCATTGAGCGCTATCCTGACAGCAAGTATAAAGCCGAAGCCGAGCAGCAGATCGCGGCGCTCGAGCCGCAAAAGGGTCTCAACGTCTCGCCGACCGGCAAGGACACCCAGGCCTCGCGCGATTGCTATCTGCTGGCAGGCGAGCCGCAATCGATGCCGGGCTTCCTCGGGGTCAATTTCCTGAAGCTCGATTCCGAGCGGGCTTTGACCGCCTGCGCCCAGGCCGTCAACGAAAACCCGGACGATATGATGCTCGTCAACATGCTGGGTCGGGCGCAAGATGCCGGCCGCAATTATGTCGACGCGCGACGCAACTACCGGAAAGCGGCCGACGGCGGCAACATGTATGCGCTGACGAATCTGGCTTGGTTCTCAGTCTATGGGACCGATGGTCCGGTGGACGTAGACCAGGGCAAGCGCATGTTCGAGGAGGCGGCGAGAGGCGGCAACGCCTACGGCCAGGCGTCGCTCGGCTGGCTCTATCGTGAGGGTTACGGCGGCATCGCGCAGGACTATGCCGAGGCTGCCAGGTGGTACGAGCAGGCGGCCAATCAGGGCTATGCCAACGCCATGGCAACGATGGGTTGGTTCTATCGGGAGGGGCTCGGCCTGCCCAAGGACCTGGCGCAATCGCTGTCCTGGTACAAGAAAGCAGCCGAAAGCGGCGACACCAATGCCATGTCGTCACTCGGATGGGCCTATCAGAACGGATTGGGGACCGAGCAGAATTATGGCGAAGCCAAGGTCTGGTATGAGAAGGCGGCCAATATGGGCGATTCTTATTCCATGGCATTGCTCGGCTGGTTCTACGATATCGGCAACGGTGTCTCGCAGGACTATGTGCAGGCGCGCACCTGGTACGAGATGGCCGCGAATGCCGGCAGCGCCTACGCCATGGGCAATCTGAGCCGTCTCTATGATTACGGCCTCGGTACCAAGGCAGACGCAAAGGAGGCGGTTCGCTGGGCCGCAGCCAGCATCGAGGGCGGCGACCCGGCCAAGCTGGAAGAATTGCGAACGCAGCCCAACAACTTCACGCCGGCGTTCCGCAAGGAAATGCAGGCGCTGCTTAAGGACCGCGGCTACTATGGTGGACCGATTGACGGCGACTTCGGTGCCGCCACTCAGCAGGCGATCGAGCGTCTCGCACGCAAATCGTAGGGCATGAGAGGCAAGACTCGCGGATCTCGGGTTTCCATTTCTATTGCTTGTGAGAATCGGGGGACGGCAAGCGCCGAAACTTTCCAGCTACTCCTACTTGGCTGCACGAGTGGCCTGTCGCTACGCCCACACGTTTGCTTCCTGCCGGCCAGGCCCACACGGAAAATGGGGGGAATTGCCGGAAACCGACAAAAAAATCTTGCATTGGCCGCTGAGTGTCACTAGTCAGGCGCTAACGGAGAGGTGGCCGAGTGGTCGAAGGCGCTCCCCTGCTAAGGGAGTATACCGGAAACGGTATCGAGGGTTCGAATCCCTTCTTCTCCGCCACTGTTCTTTTGGGTCACAGGCGGCCCCAATTTCTTCTAAGTTTTCAGTGATTTGCGGACAGCCCTAATGATGGGGCTTGTTGCTGCTGTGACCCAGTCGTGTGACCCAGAAATGTTTTGGGACACCTTGGGCTAAGATTCCAGAAGACGATAAAGGCTGTCGGCCAGATGTCTGCCCTTCCGGGTTAGGGAGGCGACCTTTTGACGTGGGTCCTCGCTGTACTCCTCCAGCCTGACCAATCCGCACCCAGGCACGTTTGCCCTTTCGAAGTCTTGCTCCGGTTTAGATCAATACCGGGCCGAGTGGGTGTATGAGAGTGAATGGCGATTAGTTACGGGGGCAGGAAGGTCCTCCGATAGGCCCTACGACGATTGCCCGATTGGTGCAGAGGAACCCGATGGACTGATCTTCGGCCTAAAGACCTTGAAGGAAGTCAGAGATGAACTGACTGCTCCAGCGGCGGCTTATCCCAACATCTCACCGATGGAGGCTCGCCGCGAGCCCTCCAGTTTCGTTCTGCATCTTCACCCTACGCAGCCTCTTTCAGTATCCTAAGGACGCTCGCACGGCCTATTCCTACCGCGTTCACTATCTCGGCTGCTGTCTCACCCTCTGTTTTCAGCTTCAGCTTCAGCATCTCTCTCTCTCTCTCTCTCTCTCTCTCTCTCTCTCTGCTTGGCCGGCATCATCCGTCGTCCGAGATCTCTGCGGGCGGTGTCCGTCGATTGATATTCTCTTCCTGCGGGTGCAGGGCCACGATTCTCGCAGAACCAGAATCAAGGATGCGTTTCGTTTGCGAATCTCGGCATTGATTCTGATGAATCTTTGGATTGCGAACGGTCCGTCCTGTTCTCATTTCCTGGAGCGAATGCTGTTTTAGCCGCTCCCTGCGGAGGTGGAGTCGGTGTTTGTGGCCATCCTTTCCCCTATTTTGGGCAGCTTTCTGCCTCTTTCTGAAACAGGCTGCGTGTGTTTCCCTTACGCTAAACCCCTGCCACCAAAGGCTTTTCTTAATGCTTTGTTAATTTTCTTCCGGGGTCTGCGGCGATTTTGTGTCGTTTCAGCAACAGGGTTCGGCGAAGGGCGATGCAAAGCACGTGATCTCGCTAGTTGGACGTTGCGCCGATGATCCGGTCTTGTATTTTCAACTCCGGAAGCAAGGGCGGTTGATCGTCCGACTTCTTGAACGTTGGGGATGGGGCAGGGAAAGCTGTCCTTCAGCAAAATACCCAGACCCGTTTGAAACTTTTGACTGGAGGTCAGAAATGAACATCAAGAGCCTTCTTCTCGGCTCCGCTGCTGCTCTCGCAGCAGTATCCGGCGCACAGGCAGCCGACGCAATCGTCGCAGCCGAGCCGGAGCCCATGGAATACGTTCGCGTTTGCGACGCTTTCGGCACTGGCTACTTCTACATCCCGGGCACCGAAACCTGCCTCAAGATCGGCGGCTTCATCCGTTTCCAGACTTCGTTTGGTGACGACGCTTCGACCAGCCGTTATGACCAGCGTGACCACGACTTCGACGGCAACGATGTACTCGATCAGTCCACGTCTGACTGGGATGCCTTCTCGCGCGCTTACATCTCGTTCGACGCCAAGAGCGACACCGAGTATGGCACGCTCACCGGCTTCTTCGCTGCTGAGTTCAACGCCGACAACGACACCGACTCTGGCGACAGCGACTTCATCGACGTTGATGAAGCCTACATCCAGCTCGGTGGCCTCAAGGCTGGTTTCTTCTACAACTGGTGGGATAAGGGTATCAACGGCGAAACCGACACGCTCGGCAACGTCACCGAGTTCAACTCGATCGCCTACCTCTACGACGGTGGTTCGTTCCAGGCTGGTATCTCGGTTGACGAGCTCGAAGGCTGGTCCACCAAGGCTAACGGCATCGGCATCTCCGGTATCGTTTCGGCTTCGGTCGGCGGCGTTTCCTTCGACTTGCTCGGCGGCTACGACACCGAATGGGAAGAAGGCGCGATCCGCGGCTTGCTCTCGGCTGACCTCGGTCCGGGCGTCTTCCAGCTTGCTGGTATCTGGGCTTCGAACCCGAACACCTACTGGAACGCTTCCGAGTGGTCCGTTGCAGCTTCGTACCGCTGGAACGCTACCGACAAGCTCGCCATCACCCCCGGCGTTCAGTACTTCGGCAGCCTGCAGGAATCGCTTCTTGACTTCGGCGGCGACGATGCATGGCGCGCTGGTGTAACGGTTGACTACAAGATCACCGAAGGCCTCGCGACCCGCGTTTCGGTTCAGTATGAAGATGCTGACAACAGCGACGACCAGGTATTCGGCTTCGTCCGTCTGCAGCGCGACTTCTAATATCGTCTGACTTCGGTCAGAAGAGAGAAACCCGGCTTTCGAGCCGGGTTTTTTCGTTTCTGAATTGTGCAACGCTCAGCCACGCGCCGGCGACGCGACCCGGTTAAGCCGGGTGCATGCGCCCGTCGAGGTCAATGGTCGAGATGGCCCTCTGAGTGCAGCCGATCGGTGCTAACTTGGCGCCGCGGTTGTGATGGCGGTGACAAAGGCGCTCACTGCCTGGCGAGGGCCGTCAAGGTGCAGTAACGGTGCATGGCCTTGACCTCGTGCGGTGAATGCTACCGCTCCGGAATGCCGCTTGCACATCTCTCTTGCCGTCCCTTCCGAGAGCAGCCGGGAGTGCTCGCCTCTGATAACCAAAAGCGGCATCCGGGAAAGGGCATCATACTGCTGCCAGAGATCTGGCAACGCTGTCTCGGCGGTCAGGCCAAGCAACTGCCGCGCAATGGCTACATCAAAATCGGGCACCGGAACGCCGTCCTCGTCGCGGTAGATCGCCTTTGCCATCTGTAGCCAATCGCGTTCGCCAAGGATCGGGAAATCGGCTCCGTGGAGTTCTTTCAGATAGCCAGGCGCCATGGACCAGCTTGTCGGCTCGCCTGGCTCCTTGTTGAGATAGTCCCGGATGGCCAGCAGGCCCTCGATTTCGATGACGGGCCCAATGTCATTGAGCACCGCGCCTGCAATGAGGCCGGGTGCAACCCCGATGAGGTGGTGCAGGATCAGCCCCCCGCGGGAAGTGCCGATAAAAACTGCACGATCAATCCCCAGATGCGTGCAGGCCGCAATGACGTCGGTTGTTTCGATTGCGATTGAGTAGTGGCTCTTGTCGTCGTCACGCTGCGAATTGCCTCGGCCGCGATAATCGAGTGAGAAGACGGTGTGTCCGCCACCGCACGGTGACGACAAAAAGATTGCGAGTTCGTGAAAATCGCGGCTGTTGCGGGTGAGGCCCGGCAGGCAGATGATCGGAACTGCAGGTGTGGGACGCACAAGGCCGTAGCTCCGCACGTAGAGTTGCAAATCATCAGCCGCGAGGAACCGATGCTCCCGAAACCCGCCTTGATTCATCGTCTGCCTGCCTCCAACCGCTAACGGCAGGATCGTAGCGGCTCGAGGTGAAAGGGCAAGGCGCGTGCATAGCGCGCATTCGCTGCGAATGGCTCGCTAACAGCGCGCTACTTGCGAACGTGGTCATCTGCCTTGTCAGTAGGGCGAGCATTGTCGCCGTGGACCGCCATAGGGCTGATACGAGTTGTCCCAGGCGCGATAGGACCGATAGCGGGCGTAGCACCAGCGCGTATGGGCATTGCCGCTGACTGCACGCGACCCATTGTAGTATCGCGGCTGACTCAGCAAACCGCCGACGATTGCGCCTGCCGCAAGCCCACCAATGAAAGCGCCGACATCATTGTCGTTGTGGTAGTGGCGGCGATAACGGTCGCGATAGTAGCCATCCCGGTAATAGCCGTCCCGATAGTATCCGCGTCTATCGCCATCCCGGTAATAGCCGCGCCGGCCGCCGCGCTCGCAATAAGGAACGACACAACTGGGGCGGTTCTTTCGGGCTTCGCCGCGCTCGTATGGGAACTGAGCCTTTTGAATGTCAGTCGTTCGAGATACCTGCGGAGCGATCGGGAATGCATTGGCAGGCGGAACACTGCTCATTGCCGTCGCCAGAGACAGGGCGATAATGGATAAGGTCTTCATTGTGTTCACCATTTCCTTCAGGAAAGATCGAACCTTCAGAAGGGAAATGGCTTAAGCCGCCTTTTGTGCCGCCGGCGATCATCACGATTGCTTGAACGGCGGGTGGCGCGTTCGGCTATTGCCGCCCCACCCTCAGATCTTCGACGATGTCGGCGTTCTGCCCGAGCCTCGACTTGTAAACCTGATAGTTTTCCATGACCCGCTGCACATAATTGCGGGTCTCCTGGAATGGAATGCGCTCGATCCAGTCGACGACTTCGTCGATCGGTTTGCCGCGCGGATCGCCATAGCGGCCAAGCCATTCCGGAACACGGCGCGGTCCGGCGTTGTAGGCGATGAAGGTCAGGATATAGGACCCGCCAAAACTACTGATCTGTTCGCCGAGATAGTGCGCGCCAAGCGTGGCGTTGTAGCCGGCATCGCTGGTCAGCCGGTCCTGCGAATAGGCAAGGCCATAGCGGCTGGCGACGCCCTTGGCGGTACCCGGCATCAGTTGCAGCAGGCCGCGGGCATTGGCGGTGGAGATGGCTGCGGGATTGAAGGCACTCTCCTGCCGCGCGATCGCATAGGCGAGCGCCTTGCCGGAACCGTCGATATTGGCGCTTGAAGGGATCACGCCGACGGGAAAGGCGAGCGCCGCGACATCGATGCCGCGTCCGAATGCAATCTTGCCGATCTGGAGCGAAAGCTGGTGGTTTCCGGCCTTCTCGGCGCGCGCCGAAAGCAGGGCGAGTTCGCCGGGACTGTTCAGTTCTTCGGCAAGCGCACGGTAGATACTGTCGGCGCGCCAGGCATGGCCGGCGCTTTCAAGGCGGGAGATCGCCCGCACCGCCTCGCGATTTTCGAATTGTGTCCGATCGCCCGCCGACGGGGCAGGGTAGGCGAAGTTCAGCGCCTTGCGGCCAAGCCGGGCGGCTGCGAGTTGACCATAGAAGGTGCCGGGGTAGCGCGCCGCATTGGCGAAATACTCGCTGGCATTGCCCGGTCCGCCGGCCTCGGCCGACCGGCCCAGCCAGTACCAGGCGCGGGAGGCGGAAAGCGGGCGGTTTGACGCATCGAGGATGCGGCGGAAATGGCGAGCTGCGATCGCCGGATCTTCCATGCCGCGTAGTGCATACCAGCCGGCGTGGAATTCGGCATCGACGATATCGGTCGCCTCCGTGGCCATATGACCGGCCGCGATCCGGTAGGCGCCCTTGAAGTCGCCGGCGTCGAGCAGGCCTCGGCTGACAACGCGTTGCTCGATCCACCATTCGCCAGGATTGACGAGCACCCCTCTGTCCCTTGGCATACGGGCAAGCAGCTTGGCCGCTTCCTCGTACTTCTTCTGTTTGCGCAAGGACTCGATCTGAATGAAGAGATAGGCGGGATCCTTGCGCCAGGAAGGATCGACCGCCGCGATCAGCGCATCTGCCTTGTCGTTGCCGCGGCTGACTGCTGCCCAGGCACGATAGAGCGACTGCGCCTTGCCGAGATCGCCAAAGCGTTCGGCCTGTTCGACGCGATTGCGGTAGAGGAGCATGGCCATGCGCCGCTGATGATCGGCGGGTGTTAGTAGACTGGAGAACTCCGCGAGAATCCGGGTCTCGATATCCTTGTCGAGCGCGTCCCGTTGCCAAATTCCGAGCAACCGTTTCGCCGCTGCTTCCGTTTGTCCCTGGGCGACAAGGGCACGAGCCAGGATGAGGGTTCCCTCGGTTGTCTCGGGCTGCGTGTTGCCAAAGGCGTCAAGGACGTCCGGCGCCGGCGGGTTTTCGCGATAGAGCGCCCGCTCCGAATTGGCGCGCAGGGATTTCAGGCCGGGCCATCCCTGAAGTTCGCGCTGGGCATCGGCGATCTCAAAGGAAGGAATGCCGCGCTGGCCGGAAACGGCAATCGCCCAGGTCAGGATGTGACGGTCGAGTGCATCGCGGCTCATGGCATTGCGCACGGAAATCGCGGTCGCCGGCTGCCGGTTGGAGAGGGCGTCGAGGCCCGTCTTCAGATCGCTGTTGACCGGGGTGACGATCGCCGGAATGGCATTGGTGGTTTCGTCGACGGCAACCTGCGCGGCCTTGTTCGATATGTCGGGTTTATGCGCCGGAACCGGTATCCGTTCCGGCGTTTCGGAACTGAAGGCCGGCGATGTGAGCAACGCAGCGCCGACGATGGCGGCGACAGGCAGAAAATTTGATCCGCGCATCAAGAGGCCGTGTTCCCCGTGTCTCACATTCAGCTGCCGCCGGATTGTCTGAGGCAAGACTAGCGGCCAATATTGATCATGGCAATCGCACCATGCCGCCCCAGGCCTATGGCGGAGCGGGACCATTATGCGGGCCGAACGTCAAGCTTTTGCATGAAAACCGGCGTGAAATGCCGTGTCACGACGCTTGCCGCAGCCCCCTCACATGATTATGGTGCGGCAGTTTTTTAACCGTCGATTACGGCCAAAGCATGAGTGCATTTTGCGTCTTTGCGCCGTCAGGAGTTGTGCATGTTCAAGGGTTCCATTCCCGCTCTCGTAACACCGTTCACCGCCACCGGCGCGGTGGATGCGGATGGTTTCGTCGCGCATGTGGAATGGCAGATAAAAGAAGGCAGCCATGGTCTCGTGCCGGTCGGCACCACCGGCGAGTCTCCGACCCTTTCCCATGACGAGCACAAGAAAGTCGTCGAGCTCTGCATCGAGGCGGCGGCCAAGCGGGTGCCGGTGATCGCCGGCGCCGGCTCCAACAACACGACGGAAGCAGTCGAGCTCGCGCAGCATGCCGAAAAGGCTGGTGCCGATGCGATCCTCGTTGTCACGCCCTATTACAACAAGCCGACGCAGAAGGGCCTCTTCGCGCATTATGCCGCGATCGCCGAAAGCGTGAAGCTGCCGATCGTCATCTACAACATCCCCGGCCGGTCGGTCGTGGATATGAGTGTCGAGACCATGGCGGCGCTTAGCAAGGCCTATGCGAACATCATCGGCGTCAAGGATGCGACCGGCAAGATCGAGCGCGTTTCCGAACAGCGCATGGCCTGCGGTCCGGATTTCGTTCAGCTCTCCGGCGAGGACGCGACGGCACTCGGCTTCAATGCCCATGGGGGCGTCGGCTGCATTTCCGTCACGGCCAACGTGGCTCCGCGCCTCTGCGCCGAGTTCCAGGAGGCGACGCTTGCCGGTGAATTCGCCAAGGCGCTTGCCTATCAGGACAAGCTGATGCCGCTGCACAAGGCGATCTTTATGGAGCCCGGCCTTTGCGGCGCGAAATATGCGCTGAACCGCCTCGGCCGGATGAGCCGCACCGTGCGTTCGCCGCTGCTGTCGACGCTGGAGCCGGCAACCGAAGCGGCGATCGACGCGGCGCTGAGGCATGCAGGATTGATGAACTGATGGCACCCAAAGGAAGCCAGCGCACGGTCAACAAGGTTGTGGCGGAAAACCGAAAGGCCCGCTTCAACTACGAGATCGTCGACACCTACGAGGCCGGTCTGGTTCTGACCGGCACCGAGGTCAAGTCGTTGCGCGAAGGCAAGGCCAACATTGCTGAATCCTATGCGACGGACGAAGGTGGAGAGATCTGGCTGATCAACTCCTATCTGCCGGAGTATCTGCAGGCGAACCGCTTCAACCATGAAACGCGGCGGCGGCGGAAACTGCTTCTGTCGAAGCGCGAGGTCAATCGTCTGCAGGGCGCGGTCAATCGCGAAGGCATGTCGCTGATCCCGCTGCGCATCTACTTCAACGAGCGCGGTCGGGCCAAGCTCGAACTGGCGCTCGGCAAAGGCAAGAAGCTCCACGACAAGCGCGAGACCTCGAAAGAGCGCGATTGGAACCGGCAGAAAAACCGCCTGCTGAAGGATCGTGGCTAGAGCAATTCCAGGAAAAGTGCGAAACGGTTTTCCGTCCGGAATTGCGTAATTTCAAAGACTTAGATCACTTCAGTGTTTCGATGAGACAATGAAATGATCTAAGCGATCCTTGGTCCGCTAGATCGCCGCTTTAGATTTCGACGGGGTCCGCCACCGGTTCGGCCGTATGCCGCGGCGTGCGTTCGGAAGGCTCGCGGCCGATTTCGGCCCGCAGCGTTGCGAGGTCGATGAAGTGATCGGCCTGGCGACGAAGGTCGTCGGCAATCATCGGTGGCTGGGTGGACATTGTCGACACGACCGAGACCTTGCGGCCCTTGCGCTGCAGCGCTTCGACGAGTGTGGTGAAGTCGCCGTCACCGGAGAAGATGACGAGGTGATCGACGGTCTCGGACTGTTCCATCGCATCGATCGCCAGTTCGATGTCCATGTTGCCCTTGATCTTGCGGCGGCCAAGTGAGTCGGTGAATTCTTTGGCCGGCTTCGTCACGACCTTGTAACCATTGTAGTCTAGCCAGTCGATCAGCGGGCGGATCGAAGAATATTCCTGATCTTCAATGAGGGCGGTGTAGTAGTAGGCGCGCAGCAGGTAACCGCGTTTTTGAAAGGCTTTCAGGAGTTTGCGATAGTCAATGTCAAAGCCGAGGCTCTTCGATGCCGCGTAGAGATTGGCGCCGTCGATAAAAAGTGCGATCTTTTCGCGGGGATCAAACATCGTCTTTCCTTTTCAATGCCGGCGCATCAAATGCCCG
Source organism: Ensifer sp. 22521 (assembly GCF_052044795.1). Taxonomy (NCBI): domain Bacteria; kingdom Pseudomonadati; phylum Pseudomonadota; class Alphaproteobacteria; order Hyphomicrobiales; family Rhizobiaceae; genus Ensifer; species Ensifer sp. 22521. The sequence goes on along the minus strand of NZ_JBQENM010000006.1, from coordinate 322,481 downwards.
CTGCCGGCCGATACGCAAAAATAAGTCGGTTACATTAATAATTGCTGATATTGCAAATAATGTAGGCTAGGCATTGCATTATTCCAGCAGGGCGCTCGCGAATATAGCTAGTTTTAGCAGTTGCTATAGATAGTCCACATCCCTGGAGTGCCTTTTCTACCAGGCGTTTTGGCGTCGAGGCCAATGATGCAACCAGATGTTTGCGGCTAAGGTTTTCCAGCCCATTATGATCGCATTTTATCACGAAGTGTGACGTTACGTGAGCGGCACTTGCAGGAAAAACTTGAACTTGTCTTGTTTTGATTGTATCCGGGCGGCTAATTCCAGAAATCGGAGCCGACGAGGCCGTCGCTAGACGGCCGTTCCGGTTTCGTGTCGTCAATCCGTGCAGCGGCGATGCCGCCGCGCTTCGAGCCCAAAAGGACAGGCAATGGCCCGCGTCACCGTCGAAGATTGCATCGACAAGGTCGATAACCGTTTCGAACTCGTTCTGCTTGCCAGCCACCGCGCGCGCCTGATTTCCCAGGGTGCCGCCATCACCATCGACCGCGACAACGACAAGAACCCGGTCGTTGCGCTGCGCGAGATCGCCGATGAGACGCTTTCTCCCGGCGACCTCAAGGAAGATCTGATCCATTCGCTGCAGAAGCATGTTGAAGTGGACGAGCCCGAGCCCGATCCGGCTTCGCTGCTTCAATCGGAAGCGGAAACCACCTTCACCGAAGTTGCCGAAGACGAAGATCAGCCGGAAGCGATCACGTTCGACCGCATGTCGGAAGAAGAACTGTTGGCCGGCATCGAAGGTCTTGTGCCGCCGGAAAAGAGCGACGACTACTGAGATCCTTCGCGGAACGACCGTTCCTGCGTGTTTTCAAAGCAGTGCGCCACTCGTATGATTGGCGCACTTTTTTATTGATTTCTTCTGGAGCGGGATGAGGAAAAGTGGATGCGGTTGTCCGCCCGCATCCCGCTCTACCTTATGAGAAACGATTACGTTTATGATTTAGGTCGTTTCGACCTAAAATCACCCTGATCCAGAGGACCGCTAGCGAATGATGCGCCAATACGAGCTCGTTGAGCGCGTGCAAAAATACAAGCCCGACGTCAATGAAGCCTTGCTGAACAAGGCCTACGTCTATGCGATGCAGAAGCATGGCCAGCAGAAGCGGGCAAGCGGCGATCCCTATATCTCTCATCCCCTGGAAGTGGCTGCGATCCTGACGGAAATGCGGCTCGACGAGTCGACCATTGCGGTCGCGCTGCTGCACGACACGATCGAAGACACGACCGCGACCCGCCAGGAGATTGATGATCTCTTCGGCGAAGACATCGGAGCGCTCGTCGAGGGGCTGACGAAGATCAAGAAGCTCGATCTCGTCACCAAGAAGGCCAAGCAGGCTGAGAACCTGCGCAAACTGCTGCTGGCGATCTCGGACGACGTGCGTGTGCTTTTGGTCAAGCTTGCCGACCGGCTGCACAACATGCGCACGCTCGACCACATGTCGGCGGAAAAGCGGGCCCGCATCTCCGAAGAAACGATGGATATCTATGCGCCGCTCGCCGGCCGCATGGGTATGCAGGATATGCGCGAAGAGCTCGAAAATCTCTCGTTCCGCCACATCAACCCGGAAGCTTTCGAGACGGTCACTAGGCGACTGGAAGAGCTTTCCCAGCGCAACGAAGGTCTGATCAAGAAGATCGAGGACGAGTTGCGCGAACTGCTTCAGGCCGAAGGCCTGAAGGCTGCGCAGGTCAAGGGCCGCCAGAAGAAGCCCTATTCGGTCTTCCGCAAGATGCAGTCGAAGTCGCTGTCCTTCGAACAGCTTTCCGACGTCTGGGGTTTCCGCATCATCGTCGATGACATCCCGTCCTGCTACCGGGCGCTCGGCATCGTGCACACCCGCTGGCGCGTTGTTCCAGGTCGCTTCAAGGACTACATCTCGACGCCGAAGCAGAACGACTATCAGTCGATCCACACCACGATCGTCGGCCCTTCGCGCCAGCGCATCGAGCTGCAGATCCGCACGCGGCGCATGAACGATATCGCCGAATACGGTATCGCGGCCCACTCGCTCTACAAGGACGGGGAGGGGAACTCGGCGGATCAGGCCCTTTCGCCGACGTCGAACGCCTATTCCTGGCTCAGGCGCACGATCGAATCCCTCGCGGAGGGCGACAACCCCGAAGAATTCCTCGAGCACACCAAGCTCGAGCTGTTCCAGGATCAGGTGTTCTGCTTCACGCCCAAGGGGCAGCTCATCGCGCTGCCGCGTGGCGCGACGCCGATCGACTTCGCCTACGCCGTACACACCAACATCGGCGACACCTGCGTCGGCGCCAAGATCAACGGCCGCATCATGCCGCTGGTCACACGCCTCAACAATGGTGACGAGGTGGAGATCATTCGCTCGGGCATTCAGGTGCCGCCGCCGGCCTGGGAAGAGATCGTCGTCACCGGCAAGGCGCGCTCGGCGATCCGCCGCGCGACGCGCGCCGCGGTTCGCAAGCAATATGCCGGCCTCGGCTATCGCATTCTGGAGCGCACCTTCGAGCGCGCCAGCAAGACGTTTTCGCGCGAGGCGCTGAAGCCGGCGCTGCATCGTCTCGGTCAGAAGGAAGTCGAAGACGCGATCGCTGCGGTCGGTCGCGGCGAGCTCTCTTCGCTCGATGTCCTGCGCGCGGTCTTCCCGGATCACCAGGATGAGCGCGTGACGGTGAAGCCGAGCGCCGACGATGGCTGGTTCAACATGCGCAGCGCCGCCGGCATGGTGTTCAAACTGCCGGGGCTTGGTAAGGATGCGAACGGCGCAGTACAGGTCGAAGGGCCGGAAGCGCTTCCAATCCGCGGTCTCTCCGGCAATGCCGAGGTGCATTTCAGCCCCGCCGGTGCCATTCCCGGCGATCGTATCGTCGGCATCATGGAAAAGGACAAGGGCATCACCATCTATCCGATCCAGTCGCCCATCCTGCAGAAATTCGACGACGAACCGGAGCGCTGGATCGATGTGCGCTGGGATCTGGACGAAGCCAACAGCAGCCGCTTCATGGCTCGGATTGCAATCAGCGCCCTGAATGAGCCGGGAACGCTGGCCGAAGTGGCTCAGGCGATCGCGACCAGCGACGTCAATATCCGCTCACTCTCGATGGGCCGCGTGGCGGCGGACTTCAGCGAGCTGCAGTTCGATCTTGAAGTCTGGGATCTGCGCCAGCTCAACCATCTGATCACGCAGCTCAAGGAGCTTCCGAGCGTGTCCACGGTGAAGCGCCTCTTTGAATGAGCCAACCGGCGCGGCGCCTGCAGGGCCGCCGTGGCCGTTGGTTCTACATGTCGCTGCCTCAAAAACAGGCACGAGGTGCATGGCAAAGCGGCAAGGCATGCTGTGACTGCATGGCTGCCGCCTTTTCCTGGAACTGGTGGAAAAGGGACTTCTAAACTATCTTCAGTATCGGGAGGTAAACAAAGAGGTTTGCCATGTTCAATCAGTTGAAGAAGATCACCCGCGCACTGCGCGTCCCCACTCAGGAAGAGCGCGAGCTCGCCTATCTCAATAGTTCGGTCGATCGCATCGATCTCGAGTACCGTCAGCGCCAGATCGATCGCGGCCTGTTCCGCAACTACTAAGTCGATCGCGTCCCGTCTGGTGGCGGGATGCTGAAGCCATGCGTTCCGTGAATGGCTTGCCTGCGACATATGCGCGGCGCGCCGGCGGGTTGCAAGCCGCAGCCATGACGCCTATCTTGCGGCCAGCAAACAGGCGGACGCGCCGTCTTGTGCCGGTCGACGGCTCCAAGATGCGGTCATGACGGCAGAATGTTATTTAGACGCAGAAACCCGGTCACGATTTCCGAAAGGCTCCGCGCACTCCTTTGGCCGCGCAAGGGCTTTCGGCGTGGTCCGCGCTACATTACCTTGCGGATCCTGCGCCTCTCCTCGACGCCGCACTCGATTGCTGTCGGGGTGGCTGCGGGCGTAGCGTCGTCGTTTACGCCGTTCTTCGGCTTGCACATCGTCATAGCCGTCGCCCTGGCCTTCGTGTTCTCCGGCAATCTGGTTGCCGCCGCGATCACCACCGCGCTTGCCAATCCGGTGACGATCCCGATGATCCTGACCGCGTCCTATGAGTTGGGCATCGCCATCTTGGGTGTGGAAAGCGCGCACGCCGCCAGCAGCGCCGACGTGATGCGCATGGTCGAGCACCTTGACCTCTCTGCCCTTTGGGGACCGGTCTTCAAGCCGATGCTCATCGGTTCCCTGCCGCTGGCCGCCGCCGGCGCGCTGATTTCCTATCTTGCGGCCTACCACGCTGCTCGCATCTTTCAAAAGCGACGCCGGGCGCGCACCAAAGACTTCGGATCTTCCTCATGATCATTGGCATAGGCAGCGACCTGATCGATATCAGGCGGATCGAAAACTCGCTTTCTCGCTTCGGCGAGCGCTTCGTGCAGCGCTGTTTCACGGAAATCGAGATCGCCAAGTCCGAAGGCCGGAAGAATAGGGCTGCGTCCTACGCCAAGCGCTTCGCCGCCAAGGAAGCCTGTTCGAAGGCGCTGGGGACGGGTCTTGCGCAGGGCGTCTTCTGGAAGGACATGGGCGTTATCAATTTGCCCGGCGGCAAACCGACAATGAACCTCACCGGCGGTGCGGCGGAGCGTCTGGCGCAGATGCTGCCGCCCCATCACCGGGCGGCTATTCACCTAACGATCACCGACGATTTTCCTCTGGCGCAGGCCTTCGTGATTATCGAAGCGCTGCCCGTTGCCCCGGTTGAGGGAACGGTTTAGAGCATTCCGCTGGAAAACCCGGTCCGAGGCGATTGAAGGGCAGGCAGTCTGCAGCATATGAGACCGGATTGTACGCAGTTTGAAGGTGGGATCAGAACTGCGGAAGAAAGTTAAGAGCAAGCCCCGGTGAGGGCGTTGCCATGATAAAGGAAGACACTAGCGTGGCAGAAAAGACAGAAGCGAAGCAGAGCGGTCTCTGGGAAAACGTGAAGGTCGTTATCCAGGCGCTCCTCCTGGCCGTAGTCATCCGTACCGTTCTCTTTCAGCCCTTCACCATTCCCTCGGGCTCGATGATGCCGACGCTGCTCGTCGGCGACTACATCTTCGTCAACAAGTTCGCCTACGGTTTTTCCAAGTATTCGCTGCCGCTTTCTCCCGATCTGTTCTCCGGCCGCATTTTCGCCAGCGAGCCGAAACGTGGCGATATCGTCGTCTTCCGCTTCCCGCCGAACCCCGATATCGACTATATCAAGCGCCTCGTCGGCCTGCCGGGGGATCGCGTCCAGGTGCGCAACAGCATCCTCTACATCAACGACAAGCCGGTCGACCGCGTGCCGGACGGTGCGTTCCGCGCCGACGATCAGTACGACACCGGCGGAGACGTCCCGGTCTATCGTGAGACGATGGACAATGGCGTGTCCTACGACACGCTCGACCAGTTCCCGGATTCGCGCGGCGACAACACCCGCGAATTCATCGTGCCCGAAGGCCACTATTTCATGATGGGCGACAACCGCGACAACTCGGCCGACAGCCGCTTCGACGTCGGCTTCGTCCCGGCCGAGAACCTGGTTGGCCGCGCCAGCATGATCTTCTTCTCGCTCGGCAACGACACCTCGTTCCGCGAAGTCTGGAAGTGGCCGGCGAACCTGCGTTACGATCGTCTGTTCAAGGCGGTCGAATAATGAAGTCGCGGTCGCTGAGCGCGGAGGATCGGGCAAAACTCGAGACCGTGATTGGCTATCAGTTTGCTGAGAAGGAGCGCCTGGATCGGGCGCTCACCCATTCCAGCGCCCGTAGCGCCAAAGGCTCCAATTATCAGCGCCTGGAGTTCCTGGGCGACCGGGTGCTGGGGCTCTGCGTTGCCGAACTTCTGTTCCAGACGTTTCGCGATGCAAATGAAGGCGAGCTGTCGGTGCGGCTGAACCAGCTCGTCAGCGCCGAAAGCTGCGCCATGGTCGCCGACGATCTGGAACTGCACCAGTTCATCCGCACCGGTTCCGACGTCAAGAAGATTACCGGCAAGGCGATGATGAATGTGCGCGCCGATGTGGTAGAGTCGCTCATCGCCGCCATCTATCTCGATGGGGGCCTTGAGGCCGCCCGCGGCTTCGTGCTGCGCCATTGGAAGGATCGGGCGGTCCGCGCCGACGGTGCCCGCCGCGATGCGAAGACCGAATTGCAGGAATGGGCGCATGCCAAGTTTGGCATCGCGCCGACTTACAGAACGGACGATCGTTCCGGCCCGGATCATGATCCCCGCTTCACGGTAACCGTGGAGATCGCGGGGGTCGCGCCGGAGACCGGGATCGACAGGTCCAAGCGTGGCGCCGAGCAGGTCGCCGCGATGAAATTGCTGGAACGCGAAGGCGTGTGGCGGAAAAACTCCGCCGGAAATTGACGGAAAAAATGACGGACATGGAAAAAGATACGGCCGCTGAAGGCGCGCCGACCCACTCGGGTTTCGTGGCGCTGATCGGCGCGACAAACGCAGGCAAGTCGACTTTGGTCAACCGCCTCGTCGGCGCCAAGGTTTCGATCGTCAGCCACAAGGTGCAGACGACGCGCGCGATCGTGCGTGGCATCGCCATCCACGACAACGCGCAGATCGTCTTCATGGATACGCCCGGCATCTTCAAGCCGCGGCGGCGGCTCGACCGTGCCATGGTCACGACCGCCTGGGGCGGCGCTAAGGATGCGGACGTGATCATGCTCCTGATCGATAGCGAGCGTGGCCTGAAGGGCGATGCGGAAGCGATCCTCGAGGGGCTGAAGGAAGTGCACCAGCCGAAGATCCTCGTGTTGAACAAGATCGACCAGGTGCGTCCGGAGGATCTTTTGAAGCTCGCGGCCGCGGCCAACGAGACGATCAAATTCGAACGCACCTTCATGATCTCGGCGCTGAACGGTTCGGGCTGCAAGGACCTCATGGACTATCTTGCCGAGACGTTGCCGGAAGGTCCCTGGTACTATCCGGAGGATCAGATTTCCGATTTGCCGATGCGCCAGCTCGCGGCCGAAATCACCCGCGAGAAGTTGTTTCTGCGCCTGCATCAAGAGCTTCCCTATGCCTCGCATGTCGAAACCGAGAAGTGGGAAGAGCGCAAGGACGGATCGGTCCGCATCGAACAGGTGATCTACGTCGAGCGCGAAAGCCAGAAGAAGATCGCGCTCGGCAAGAACGGCGACGCGATCAAGGCGATTTCGACGGCGTCGCGCAAGGAGATCTCCGAGATCCTCGAGCAGCCGGTGCATCTCTTCCTGTTCGTCAAGGTGCGCGAAAATTGGGGCGACGACCCCGAGCGCTTCCGCGAAATGGGCCTCGAATTCCCGCGATAGGCTTGGGCACATAGGATGCCGGCAAGGGGCAAGCCGTGCGGTGGATGCCGCCTCAGTTTGCCCTGGCCTCAGCGATCTGCCGCTTTCCCAGGGCCGGGCCGATCATCTCGATACGGTTGGTCCAGATGTAGCCGGAAAACCCCGGCGGGACCAATTCCAGATCCTGCATCGTATCGATCCCGGTGGTGAAGTCGCCGCCGTGATAAGGGCCGAGCAGGATGATATCGCTTCCGGCCGCTTTCATGCGGGCGGAGAAACGGTCGGGCCAACCCCAGAGAAAATGCGCGTAATTGCCGGGCACGATGACGAGAGTGTTCCGGCAAGCCTCCGGCATCAGACCGGTCCAGCCATAGCCGAGATAGCGCGTTAGGCACGCCATCGTCGACGTCCGGTCATAGCCGCGCATCCCTTCCACGCGCTTCAGAGTCTCGCGAGTCGGTTCCTCGCCGCCATAGACCCCGAACATAGCCTGCCGCCATTGCGGCCGCGCTTCGATCAGCGTTGCGAGTGCCGCGCCCTCCTCGGCGCGCCGGCTCTTGAAGTTGACGAGAAACCTGCGGTCGGGCAGGGCAGCCAGCACCTCATCCAGCGTCGGCATCTGGCCGACGCCCTTTCCGCGGAAGGGGAAGGTCTTGCCGCCATCGGCGGTGTAGCCATAGCCGATGTCGAGAGACTTCAGCGTCGCCATCGGCGTTTCTTCGGTAACGCCCTTGCCTTCGGTCCGGCAGTCGAGCGTCCAGTCGTGAAAGACGGCGAACTGTTTGTCTGGCGTGAGATGCACGTCGAGTTCGACGACATCGGCGCCCGCATCAAAGGCAGCCCCCATCGAGGCGATCGTATTTTCGAGATAGGGATGCTGTGGCGGATCGATGATCGTTGCAGTGCAAGTGTCGTTGCCGACATTGGCCTTCGGATAGGTCTGGTGGACGCCTCGGTGCGCGAGCAGTTTCGCCGAGCCTGCCGGTGGCGTGACAAACAGCGACGTGTTCATCAGCCAGACGACGGCGGCAAACAGAACAATGGCAGCAACGAACTTCTTCATCCTGATTCTCCTCTTCGAATCCGGATTGCTCGACATTGTGGCGCCAGGATGTTGATACACGCCTCACGTGCGTGTCGCGGATTGCGAACGATGTGTCACCCGCGCGCGCGATTGACCCGCAGCCGCGCCTCATGAGACGTAGCTATCGCTGATTTTGCGATCCGGAGAAAAGAGATGCCGCAGCTTGTCGAGGGAAAATGGGTCAAGGGCGACGTTGCGGCCAGCGAGATGAAAGGCGGTGCATTCCACCGGGAGCCGACGCGCTTTCACCGCTGGATCACGCCGGACGGGAGCCCAGGCCCGGACGGCCAGCCGGCTCTGCCGGCCGAGGCCGGGCGTTATCGCCTGTTCGTTTCCTATCTCTGCCCCTGGGCCTCACGCACGATCGCCTTCCGCAACCTCAAGGGATTGCAGGAGATCATCGGGCTTACGGTGGCCAACTCGGAGCTCGGTGAGGATGGCTGGACCTATGACGAGCCGGTCGATGCCGGCGGGCGCGTCGGCAAGATCCGCTTCCATCATGAACTCTATGTGGCGAGCGACCCGACCTATACCGGCAAGGTCTCGGTACCGGTTCTCTGGGACATGCGCGAAGGGCGGATCGTCAACAACGAGTCCGCCGACATCATCCGCATCCTGAATTCGGCCTTTGATCACTTGACCGGCAACCGGCTCGATTTCTATCCGGAGACACTGCGGGGAGACATCGATCGCTGGAATGGCCCGATCTACGAGCGGGTCAACAACGGCGTCTATCGATCCGGCTTTGCAAAGACGCAGGAAGCCTATGATGAGGCGGTGTCGAGCCTGTTCGGCATGCTCGACGAAGTCGAGGCACACCTCACGGTCAACCGCTACCTCGCAGGCGAGTACATGACCGAGGCGGACATCCGCTTGTTCGTCACCCTGATTCGCTTCGATGCGGCCTATCACGGCGCCTTCAAATGCAACATCCGCCGGATCGAGGACTACCCGGCGTTGTCGAACTATCTGCGCGAAATCTATCAATGGCCGGGTATCCGCGAGAGCGTGCGCATCGATCATATCAAACGCGGCTACTACGGCATTGCCCACATCAATCCGACCCGCATCGTTCCTGCCGGCCCGATGCTGGATTTCGATCGCCCGCATGATCGTGCTCGCTTGCGAGGGCGCGGAGTCGTTGGCGCATAGCCGCGTTCCTCATTTGCTAAGGAAACAAATCTATGAGGGGCCATAGAGAACCCATTGCCAATCGATGGAAGCTTCCTAAATTAATGGAAGTTCTGATGGATAGGAGCCCGATGGCGGCTGGCCTGACGAATTTCCGGCGGGGCAAGCACAAGGAGCCTGACGCGCCCGCTGGATGCCCGTGACGCCACGCCCGAGCCGGTTCTCGCCGCTTCCGGACTCGCTCGCGTTTGCTCCCAAGGCGCGCTCGCGCAAACCCTCCGGAAGCCCCGAACGAGCCGACCCTTCGCATCTCTCATGCACCAGGACACCGTGGGTAGGTCTGGTAGGGGTGAGATATGAATGCAGCATTGTTGACTTTACTTCGCCGTCTGGTGCGCAACGGCAATCTGACGGTGACTTTTTCTTCCGGCGAACAGGTCGTTCTGGGTGACGGCACCGGAAAACCGGCATCAATCCGCATCGTCGACGCGGAGGCGGAGAATGCGATCGTCCGGGACCCGGGCCTTCGCTTTGGTGAAATGTACATGGATGGGCGGGTCGTCATCGAAAGAGGTGACATTTTCGACGTGCTTTCGATCGTGAAGGCGAACGGCATCGAGAATGCGGCAAATGCCACCAACACGATCACAGGCCTGTGGCATGTGCTGCGCCAGCAGTTGGTGAGCCGCATGCCGGTCAATCGCAACCGGAACAACGTCGCCCATCACTACGATCTCGATCGCAATCTCTTCAACCTGTTCCTCGACGAGGACTGGCAATATTCCTGCGCCTATTTCCAGCCGCGGGGAATATCGCTCGACGCAGCACAGCTCGCCAAGAAGCGGCACATCGCCGCGAAGCTTCTGCTGGAGCCGGGGCAGAAGGTGCTGGAGGTCGGTTCCGGCTGGGGCGGGATGGCTATGTATCTGGCCGAATCCTCCGGAGTCGAAGTCACGGGCATCACGCTCAGCGAGGAGCAGCTGAAGGTTTCCCGTGATCGTGCCGCCAGGCGCGGGCTTTCCGATCGTGTCCGCTTCGAACTGCAGGACTACCGCACCCTTGAGGGCCGGCAGTTCGACCGCATCGTCTCCGTCGGCATGTTCGAGCATGTCGGCATCGGCAATTACGGAAATTTCTTCAACAAGATGAAGGAGTTGCTGCCGCCGGAAGGCGTCATGCTGCTGCATTCGATCGGCCAGGTCTACAAGCCCTGGGCGACCAACCCGTGGATCGAAAAGTACATCTTCCCCGGCGGTTATATTCCCGCTCTCTCCGAGGTTCTGCCGTCGGTCGAGCGTATGCGGCTGCTGGTGAAGGATGTCGAGATCCTGCCGATGCACTATGCCTGGACCTTGCGGGCCTGGCGGGAGCGTTTCGTCGCGCGCCGCGAAGAGGCGGTAAGGCTCTACGACGAACGCTTCTTCCGCATGTGGGAGTTCTACCTGGCGGCTTCCGAAACGGCCTTCCTCTACGACAAACACTTCATCTTCCAGCTTCAGCTCTCGCCTTCTCTCGATGCCGTGCCGGTCTCGCGCGGCTACATCGAGGAGCGGGAGCGGCAATTGATCGAGTTCGAGAAGCGTCGGCCGCCGCTCGAACCGGTCAACAATTGGGACGAGGCGCCGGCGGAAGAACACATCGAACCGGCTGCAATGGCGGTCTGATGCAAGGGCCATCCCTGTCGCTATAGGTCGACACGGGATGGCCATCCCCCATCTTCTGTGGAGTTCGGAATTTCCTCCGAAGGCCTTCACTTGGCCTCGAAGCCCTGCGCCTTTATGGTCGCCGACCAAACGACTGCCTGTTTCCGCGGATCATCTCCGATCCAAGGACAAAACGTGCAGTGCTTCCAAGCGCTGCAGGAAAGACGGAATTCCCATGGCCAACCCCGCTAAATCCATCGCCGCCATTATTGCCAGCGAAATCAAGGCAGCACCTTCGCAGGTTAAAGCCGCTGTCGAGCTGTTGGACGAGGGGGCAACGGTGCCGTTCATCGCGCGCTACCGCAAGGAAGTGACCGGCGGCCTAGACGATACGCAATTGCGTATGCTGTCGGAGCGGCTGACTTACTTGCGCGAACTCGAGGCGCGTCGGGCATCGATCCTCGAGTCGATCCGCGGGCAGGACAAGCTGACCGACGAACTGGAAGCCAAGATCGCCGCCGTCGAAACCAAGGCGGAACTCGAAGACATCTATCTGCCCTACAAGCCGAAGCGCCGCACCAAGGCTGAGATCGCCCGCGAGCGTGGCCTCGGGCCGCTGGCCGAAGCGATCCTTGCCGATCGCTCCATCGCGCCGGCCGATCGCGCAACGGCCTTCCTGACCGCCGAAGTGATTGATGTGAAGGCGGCGCTTGACGGCGCGCGCGACATCATCGCCGAAGGCATGACCGAAAACGCCGATCTGCTTGGCCGCCTTCGCAACCACATGAAAGGTGCCGCGTTCTTGCGTGCCAAGGTCGTCGACGGCAAGCAGGAGGCGGGCGCCAAGTTCTCCGACTATTTCGACCATTCCGAGCGTTGGGCGACGACGCCGGGTCACCGGGCGCTGGCGATGCTGCGCGGCTGGAACGAAGAGGTGCTCTCCGTCGATATCGTCGTCGACCAGGACGATACCTCACCGGTAAAGCCGGTCGAGCGCATGATCGCCGCCGCCTACAATGTCGGCGCCCATCTGCCGGGTGACAAATGGCTGGCCGAGATGATCGGCTGGACCTGGCGCGTGAAACTCTCCATGTCGCTGTCGCTCGACCTGATGCGCGAACTGCGCGAGCGCGCGGAAGAGGAGGCGATCCACGTCTTTGCCCGCAACCTCAAGGACCTGCTGCTTGCAGCACCCGCGGGATCGCGCGCTACGATGGGGCTCGATCCGGGCATCCGCACCGGCGTCAAGGTGGCAGTGGTCGACGGCACGGGCAAGCTGCTCGAAACCACGACCGTCTATCCGTTCCCGCCGAAGAACGACATCCGCGGCACGCAGGCCGAACTCGCTTCGCTCGTCCGCAAGCACAAGGTGGAACTGATCGCGATCGGCAACGGAACCGGCAGCCGTGAGACCGAAAAGCTCGTTGCCGACATGCTCCAGCAACTGCCGGCGCCGAAGCCGACCAAGGTCATCGTTTCCGAAGCCGGCGCCTCGGTTTACTCGGCATCTGAAACGGCCGCCCTGGAGTTCCCCGGCCTCGACGTTTCGCTGCGCGGTGCGGTCTCGATCGCCCGCCGCTTGCAGGACCCGCTGGCCGAGCTTGTGAAGATCGAGCCGAAGTCGATCGGCGTTGGCCAGTACCAGCACGACGTCGATCAGTCGAAGCTCAGCCGCTCGCTCGATGCGGTGGTGGAAGACGCGGTGAACGCCGTCGGCGTCGACGTCAACACGGCGTCGGCACCGCTGCTTGCCCGGGTGTCCGGCCTCGGCAAATCCTCGGCCGAGGCGATCGTCGCGCATCGTGACGCGACCGGGCCGTTTGGAAGCCGCAAGGAACTGTTGAAAGTGCCGCGCCTCGGCGCGCGCACGTTCGAACAGTGCGCAGGCTTCCTGCGCATCCCGAACGGCAAGGAGCCGCTCGATGCCTCCTCCGTCCATCCGGAAGCCTATGGCGTCGCCAAGAAGATCGTCGCCGCCTGCGGCCGCGACGTGCGCGCTCTGATGGGCGATAGTGCCGCCCTGAAGCAACTCGACCCACGGACCTTCGTGGACGAACGGTTTGGCTTGCCAACCGTCAAGGACATTCTCGCCGAACTCGAAAAGCCGGGCCGTGACCCGCGCCCGAGCTTCAAGACCGCGACCTTTGCCGAGGGCATCGACGACATCAAGGACCTGAAGGTCGGCATGCAGCTGGAGGGCACCGTCACCAACGTCGCGGCTTTTGGTGCCTTCGTCGACGTCGGCGTCCACCAGGATGGCCTCGTCCACCTGTCCCAACTCGCGGACCGTTTCATCAAGGACCCGCATGAAGTGGTGAAGGCCGGGGATGTCGTGACCGTTCGCGTCACCGAGGTGGATGTCGCCCGCAAGCGCATCGGCCTGACGATGCGGAAGGATGGTGGCGCTGAGTCAGGTCGCGAGGCCCGTGGCAGCGCACCGAACGGCGGCAACCGCGGCGCGCCCACGCGCCAGCAGAAGCCGCAAGCGCCGTCGCAGGGCGCCTTTGGTGCGGCCCTGATGGAGGCGATGAAGCGCAAATAGCCGCTTCGGCATCGGCTCTGCAGCGTCNCGCCTCCGGTGGATGGTCTATAAATTAGATAATTGTAATAATCGCGGCTTTCCGCCATACTCTCTTCATCGTGGCACCTGTGCTGTTGTGTAAGCAGTGTGCCAATGGAGCAGCCGGATCTACGGCGGAAAAGGTTAGCGGAAACTCCTCCTCCGCCGGGCATCCGGTGAAAGGAGTTGCGTGATGGTACGCAAGGCGATCCGCGGCTTGGCGCTGGCCGCCCTTCTGGCAGCCGGGGTGACGGCGCGCCCGGTCCCCGCAGTTTCGCAGGCCCCGATAAATTGCGCGAACCGATCCGAGGTGATCGAGTTTCTGGCGCGGCAGTATCGGGAAAAGCCAGCCGCGACGGCGCTCATCAATCCTCAGGCGATCCTGGAAGTCTATGCGGCCGACAACGGCAGCTGGACATTGATCGTCACGGACGTCAACGGCCGTAGCTGCGTCATCCTTGCCGGCAAGAGTTGGGAAGCTCTGCCGCCGCTGCCAGTTCCAAAAGCATAGTCGGCCCTCCCGCCAGCCGAAGCCCTCAGAGGGGCCGGCCGATGCTGGAATAGGCAAAGCCGTGCTTGGCAACCTCGTCCTGGCGGTAGATGTTCCTGAGGTCGACGAGAATAGGCGTCTTCATCGCGGATTTCAGGCGGCGGAAGTCAAGCGCGCGGAACTCGTTCCATTCCGTTACGATCACTAGCGCATCCGCTTCGTTGGCCGCCTCATAGGGATCGCTGGCATAGTCGATGCCGTCGATGATCTTCTTGGCGTTCTCCATGCCTTCCGGGTCGTAGCCGATAATGTGGGCGCCGGCATCCCGCAGCGTCTGCACGATGGCGATCGCCGGACTGTCGCGCATGTCGTCGGTGTTCGGCTTGAAGGTGAGGCCGAGGATCGCGATCTTGTGCCCGCGCACGTCGCCGCCGGCAGCCGCAATCACCTTGCGGCCCATTGCCCGCTTGCGGTTGTCGTTGATCGCAACCGTGGTCTCGACGAGCCGGACGGGCGCGTCATGGTCCTGCGCGGTCTTGACCAGTGCCAGCGTGTCCTTCGGGAAGCACGAGCCGCCATAGCCGGGGCCCGCATGCAGGAACTTCGAGCCGATGCGGCCATCGAGGCCGATGCCGCGGGCGACGTCCTGGACATTGGCGCCGACCTTTTCGCAGAGGTCGGCCATCTCGTTGATGAAGGTGATCTTCATCGCCAGGAAGGCATTGCCGGCATACTTGATCAGTTCGGAGGTGCGGCGTGACGTGAACACGAGCGGCGATTGGTTGAGATAGAGCGGCCGGTAAACCTCGGTCATGACGTCACGCGCCCGCGCATCATCGTCGACAACACCGATGACGATCCGGTCCGGCCGCTTGAAGTCCTCGATCGCCGCACCCTCGCGCAGGAATTCCGGATTGGAGACGACGGCGAAATCGGCGTCAGGATTGGTTTCGCGAATGATGCGCTCGACCTCATCGCCCGTGCCGACCGGAACGGTGGATTTGGTAACGATGACGGTGAACCCCCTGAGGTTCTCGGCGATCTCGCGGGCCGCTGCATACACGTAGGAGAGGTCGGCATGACCATCGCCGCGGCGGGAAGGGGTGCCGACCGCGATGAAAATGACGTCGCTGTCGGCGACGGCGGAAACGAGATCGGTCGTGAACGACAGTCGACCCGAGGCGACGTTGCTGGCCACCAGATGGTCGAGGCCGGGTTCGAAGATCGGAATACGGCCCTGCATCAGCGCGTCGATCTTGCTCTCATCCTTGTCGAGACAGACGACGTCGTGACCGAAATCCGCAAAACACACACCGGAAACGAGGCCTACATAACCGGCGCCGATCATTGTGATTTTCATAGGCTCTTTCCTTTGTTGTCTGGCGAGCTCTTGTCCGCGAACGCGGAAACCATGCTGGTTTGCACGTATCTATGCCTGCGAGGCCGAGGATCCGGCTTTCCCGCCAACATTGTAGTATTCCTCATACCAGGCGGCAAAGCGCGCCACGCCTTCTTCCACCGGGATTGAGGGTCTGAAATCTGTCAATGCCTCCAGAAGATCAGGGGAGGCATAGGTGCGCGGCACGTCGCCCTGCTGCATCGGCAGCATGTTGCGCAGTGCCGGCTTGCCGACGGCCTTCTCGACCGTTTCGACGAACGTCATCAGTTCGACCGGCTGGCCGCCGCCGACGTTGACGACACGGAACGGTCCTTGGCGCGAAAGCGTGTCCTCGGCCTTCTCGGATGGCACGCGGTTCTCTTCTGCCGGTGCCACGTGCGAGAGCCTGAGGATGCCTTCGACGAGGTCGTCGATATAGGTGAAGTCGCGGCTCATGCGGCCTTCGCCATAGATGTCGATCGGCTGTCCCTTGTGGATGGCGTCGACGAACTTGAACAGCGCCATATCGGGCCGCCCCCAGGGGCCATAGACCGTGAAGAAGCGGAAGGCGGTGGTTGGAACCTTGTAGAGATGGGCATAGCTATGCGCCATCAGTTCCATCGATTTCTTGGTGGCGGCATAGAGCGTCATCGGCTCATCGGCGCGATCGGTCTCCGCAAACGGGATCTTCTCGTTGGCGCCGTAGATCGAGGACGTCGAAGCGAGCATCAGATGCTTGGGGCCGAGTTCCCGCGCCAGCTCCAGGATGTTCCACGAGCCGATGAGGTTGGAATCGACATAGGCCTTGGGATTTTCAAGGCTGTATCGGACGCCGGCCTGGGCCGCGAGGTGGATGATGACCTCGGGCTCGGCAATTTCCGCCGCATGGTTGAGCGCCGCCCGATCCTCAAGCATGCCGACGACAGCCTTGAAGCCGTTCGAACGCGCCAGGATCTCATGCCGGCGCTGCTTCAGCGTCACGTCGTAATAGGGCGTCAGGCCGTCGAAGCCGACCACGAAATGTCCTTCGTCGATCAATCGCTTGGCGAGATGAAAGCCGATGAAGCCCGCGGTGCCGGTGATGAGGTAGCGCACGACCATGTCCCCAGATTGTGTTGTCAGGGCGTTCTTACGAAGAAAGCCGGGCAATGGAAAGTCGAAACCATCACTCCGACGGTTGGTCCAGCCCCTGCTGCAGGGCGGAGAGGACCGACATCGCGTGCCCCGCATATTGGCTGATCCAGCGGTCGTGAATGGCTTGGATCGGCAAAGCGTTCAGGTGGTTCCAGCGCTCGCGGCCCTCGCGGCGAACGAGCACGAGTTCGGCCTCTTCCAGCACCTTCAGATGCTGCATGACGGTGCAGCGATCGAGATTGTCGAATTGTTCGCAGAGCATGCCCGTCGTCTGCGGCGCGTGTTTCATGGCGTCGAGCATCTGGCGGCGCAGGCCGTTGGCCAAAGCTTTGAAAACGATGTCGTCTTTCGATACGGTTGACATGTTATGTTTTTATAACATATTCTGTTTGAGCTCAATAGGAGGAACATCAGATGCCCTTCGAATTCCGTGTGAATGGACGGATCGATCGCCCGGTCGCCCAGGTCTTCGATGCCGTCGTCAATCCGGATCAGCTCAGTCGCTATTTCGTCACCCTTGGCGGCATCAGCGGGCCGTTGGTCACCGGCGCTACGGTCAAATGGTGGGGGGAAGTGCCGGTCCAGGTCGAGGCGGTTGAGCAGAACGAGAGGATCGTTTTTCGCTGGGACGCCATGGTCGCCAAGGGCGAGGAGCCCTACCAGACCCGCGTGGAGATGCGTTTCCAGTCGCTGGATGACGGCGCCACTATGGTGACGATCGCCGAAAAGGGATGGCGCGAGAACGAGCAGGGGCAGAAGGGGTCTTATGTCAACTGCGAAGGCTGGTCGCAGATGCTTGCCTGCATGAAGGCCTGGCTCGAATACGGCATCAACCTGCGCCAGGGCTATTACCTCAGCGAACTCTCAGGCAAGCCGGCACTCGAGCCGCAAGCCTGAGCCAGCCGGCGCCCGGCATCCCGCTCCGAATGCGGGCGCGAAATTATCGGCAATCGAAACACAAACAATGAGCCGCGTCGGCAGGCGCCGGGCGGCAATAGGAGATTGCGTCATGACGAAAATTACAGGCGGCATCAATATCGCGGTGAAGGTTCCCTCGCATCAATACGAGGCAGTCGTCGCCTTCTATCGCGACACGGTCGGCCTCGAACCCATCGAAGAAAAGCTGCCGGCCATCGGCTTCAAGCTTGGGCCCAACCAACTCTGGATCGACGAGGCGCCGAACTACAGCCAGGCCGAGGTCTGGCTCGAACTCTTTACCGATGACCATGTGGGCGCGCTTGATCATCTCGCTGCCAGGGGCGTTGTGCGCTGTGATGCGGTGGAAGATCTCGGGGAAGGATTTCGCGGCGGCTGGATCATGAACCCGGCCAATATCGTGCACATGGTGCGGACACCGGACGCCTGGTAGGCGGCCGGCAGCCCGGGTAACGTCAATAGGCCGGGGGAAGGCCGCCATTGGCGACCGATGCCATTGGCACGCCCGCAGCCGGCTCGGTCATCGGCGGTTCCGCCTGCAGCACGACGACGCGCGAATCGAGCGGCACACGGCTGTAGAGATCGATGATATCTGGGTTGAAGAGACGGATGCAGCCGCTCGAGACGGCTTTGCCGACCGACCAGGCCTCGGTCGTGCCGTGGATGCGGAACAGCGTGTCGCGGCTGCCCTGGAAGAGATAGAGCGCGCGCGGCCCGAGCGGGTTGCGCACGCCCGGCTCCATGCCGCCGGCAAGCGGGCCGTAGCGCTCCGGCTCACGTTCGACCATGCTTTGTGTCGGCGTCCAGCGCGGCCATTCGGCTTTGCGCGCAATGCGGGCCTCACCCTCGAATTCCAGGCCGGCCTTGCCGACGCCGATGCCGTAGCGCATCGCCATGCCGCCATCCTGGACGAGGTAGAGGAAGCGGTTCTGGGTATCGATCACGATCGTGCCCGGCGGCTCGTGCGTCTGGTAGGCGACCTGCTGGCGGAGATAACGCTTGTCGACCTTGCTGATGTCGATCGCATCCAGCGGGAACTTTTCGTTGGGCAGCGGCCCGTACATCGCCACATAGTATGGATCCGGTCCCTTCGGTTTGGCCGGCCCCGACGTGGTGACGCAACTGGCGAGCGTCGAGGTGGCGAGAAGAAGGGCGAAGAGCTGCGCCAGGCGACCGGCGCTGTTCCGGGACACACACATAATGAAATTTATTATCCTGCTGATTGTCATTTTGGGCGGGAGGCACGGCTTTTGCCGCTCTTCCGTTCTAATGTCAAAGACGGCGTCGGGGCGGCGACAGCATGTCGCAAATGAGGCAACCAGTGAGTGTGGCCGAAAGGCGACAATCGGCCGTGTCACGCTGGCTATCGCAACTTCGCTTGATCCGCTTTCGACCGCGGGTGTATGCCATATCCATGCAATGGAGCGATCAGGCCATTATTCTCGGCATACGACGGCACGGCGAAAGCTCTGCCATCGTGGAGGTCATGAGCGCCACCCACGGCCGGCATCTCGGCATGGTGCGCTCGGGCCGCTCGCGCATCATGCAGCCGGTGTTGCAGCCGGGCAATTCGGTGGAAGTCACCTGGCGCGCGCGGCTTGACGAGCATATGGGCGAATTCCGCATCGAGCCGGTGGAGCTGCGGGCCGCGCGGCTGATGGAAACGGCAACCTCGGTCTATGGCATTCAGGCGCTCGGAGCACTCCTGCGGCTGCTGCCTGAGCGTGACCCGCATCCGCATCTCTACGAGGCGCTCACCGTCATCGTCGATCATCTCGCCGATCCGGCCGATGCCGGAGAATTGTTCGTGCGCTTCGAGCTCGCGGTTCTCAACGATCTCGGCTTCGGGCTCGATCTGACGGAATGTGTGGCAACCGGCGCCCGCACCGAGCTTGTCTATGTGTCGCCGAAATCGGGCAGGGCGGTTTGCCGCTCGGCCGGGGAGCGTTATGCGGACCGCATGCTGGCGCTGCCGGATTTCCTTTCCGCCGAAGCGCGCCGAGCTGCCGATCACGACAGCCTTGCCGCCGCTTTCCGCCTGACCGCCTTCTTCCTCCACCGCCATGTCTATGAGCCGCGCGGCCTCGACGTTTCTTCCGCGCGCGACGGCTTCGTCCATGCGGCACTCAAAGCGCTGAAAGCGCAATCCTCAGTCGCCTGATCCCCAGGAGTTATCAATGTATCAAGAACTTTATCCCGGCATGTCCGTATCCGGTATCGGCGTGCTGTCGCTCGACCGCGTCGCCCGCGACGGCGGTCTCAAGGCGATGCAGGACTTGCTGAGCGGCGAGCTGCCGGCGCCGCCGATGTCGAAGACACTGAAGTTCGGACTGAGCGAAGTCGAAGACGGCCGGGTGGTCTTCAAGGGATTTCCGACCGAGGAACATCTCAATCCGCTCGGCACGGTGCATGGCGGATGGACGGCGACGATCATGGACTCGGCGCTCGGCTGCGCGGTTTTCACCACGGTGAAACCCGGCGAGGCCTATACGACTGTCGAATTCAAGGTCAACCTCGTCCGGCCGTTGCTGCCGGGCATGGGCGAGGTTTTCTGCGAGGGGCGCATCGTGCATCGCGGCCGAACGATTGCGACTTCGGAAGCCTGGCTTCGCGATGGAAACGGCAAGCTGCTGGCCCACGGCACCGAAACCTGCGCGATCTTCCCGATCGACAATCTGCGGCGTTAAAAGCAATTTCAGGAAAAGTGCGAAGCGGTTTTCCGTCCGGAATTGCGTCGCTTCAAATACAATTCCAGGAAAAGTGCGAAGCGGTTTCCGTCCGGAATTGCGGCGTGAAAACAACTCCAGAAACAAACGCCGCGCGACAGTGCGCGGCGTTCTTCTTTGCGATCGCAGCTCTTGTCAGCCGATACGGCCGCCGCCCTGCTTGGTCACCGCAACGACGGCCGGGCGCACCGGCATATCGTCCTTGAAATCAGGCCAGCGGGTCGCCGGCGTCTCGTAGGTGGCAAGACCGGCGTCGCCCGGATGCTGGACGGCCAGGAAGAAGGTGTCCGACGTCGGGTTGAAGCACGGGCCGCACATTTCCGCGCCAACCGGCACGCGGAAGAAGAGCTTCGACGTGCCGCGGGCACTGCCGTCCGTGTCGATCGCCCAGATGCCGTCGGTCCGGCCGGTTTCCTTCTGGTTGTTGCCGTCGGTCGAAACCCAGAGGCGGCCGTCGGTGTCGATGGCGCAGTTGTCGGGCATGCCAAACCAGCCGTTCTTGGTGGTCGCCGTCGAGAACGAAGCGCCGACCTCGGCAACAGCAGGATCGCCGCACTTCAGCAGCACGTCCCAGCGGCTCTTGAGCGACGCGAAGTCGCCGTCGGTTTCGGTGATCTCGACGATGTGGCCAAAAGCGTTCTTGGCGCGCGGGTTGGCGGCGTCGACTTCTTCTGCCTTGCGCTTGGTGTTGTTGGTCAGCATCACGTAGACCTTGCCCGTCCTAGGGTTCGGCTGAACGTCCTCCGGGCGATCCATCTTGGTGGCACCGAGCGCGTCGGCGGCGAAGCGGGTGTTGATCAGCACGTCCGCCTGCGAGGCGAAGCCGTTGGCTTCGGTCAGCGGGCCTTCGCCGTGGGTAAGCGGCATCCAGGTGACGGTGCCGTCCTCGTCGAACTTGGCGACATAGAGCGTGCCTTCGTCGAAGAGGTCCATGTTGGCGGCGCGATCATCAGGGTTGAAGGTGCCCTTGGTCACGAACTTGTAGACGTAGTCGTAACGTTCGTCGTCGCCGGAATAGAGCACGACGCGCCCGTCCTTGTTGACAATCGATTCACAGCCTTCGTGCTTGTAGCGGCCGAGTGCGGTGCGCTTCTTCGGTACCGAGGTCGGATCCAGCGCGTCGACCTCGACGATCCAGCCGAAGCGATTGGCTTCGTTCGGTTCCTTGGAGACGTCGAAACGGTCGTAGAAGGAGGCCCATTCGTACTGGCCGCCCGGTGCGCCCAGGCGCTTGAGCTGCTTGTACTCCGGGTGGTCTTCGGCGAGCTCGCCGCCGAAATAGCCGTTGAAGTTTTCTTCGGCCATCATGTAGGTGCCCCAGGCGGTGACCCCGCCGGCGCAATTGTTGATCGTGCCGAACACCTTCTTTCCCGTCGGGTCGGACGGCGTCTTCAGGCGGTCATGACCGGCGGCCGGCCCGGTGATCTGCATCTCGGTGTTGACCGTGATGCGGCGATTGTTCTTGCCGTCGAGAACCGGCTGCCACTTGCCGTCGACCTTGCGGATCTCGATGATCGTGCCGCCATGGGCGGCCATTTCGATGTCGACCAGTTTCTTGGTGTACTCACCGAGAACGACCTTCTCTTCCTCGACTTCCTTGCCGTCCTTCGTCACCTTTTCCTTCACGACGCTGGCGAAGGCCGGGAACATCAGCTCGGCATTGGTATATTCGTGGTTGACGACCAGGAGGCCATGGTCGGCGCTGCCCTCAAGCGGAATGAAGCCGACATAGTCGTTGTTGTAGCCGAACAGCTTTTCCTGGGCGGCGGCCGTCTGGTTCTTCGGGTCGAACTCCGGGCTATCCGCGAAGATCTTGTCGCCCCAGCGCAGCAGGATGTCGGCATCATAACCTTCGGCGACATGGTGCTTCTCGTCGACGCCGGCTTCGATCTCGGTGAAGTCGAAGCGCGAACCTTCCTCGGCGCGTGCTTCTTCTGCAGTCAGGAGAGCCAGTGGGCTGACCGTCGTCGAAATCGCGGCAACGGCGAGCGAGCCGCCGATGAACGAGCGGCGCGAGAAACGGCGATGGATGATGTCGCCCATCGTCGGGTTGGTGGAACAGTTGTGGCCAATGTCTTCCAGCTCTTCCCTGCGTTCCGTCAGCGTCTTGAATTCGGTCTCTTCCGTCTGGCCGAGATGCTTGTCCATGATCGGGTCTCCTGGTTGAACGATGGAAACCACCGCGCCGAGACAGCGGTGTTCATCCGCCTGTATCAGTTGCTCGGTGACAGTTCTGCGACAATTCCGTGAAGAGATTACAGTGCTCGGCCGTCTATTGCATGTTTCCTTGAATCGTCACCGATTTAAGGAAACATGCCGCAATGCTGAGTGCTACAGCGACCTTTGTGCGTCTGATAAGACGCGCGGCGCTGTAGAGATTTGGCGAGCGTACAAAAGTTTGTATGGTTGCGCCGAGCACGCCGGTGCGACCGTCAGGGGAATACATGTTCGAACTCTTTGCTTTTCTTGCCTTTATCCTCGCTCTTTCCGCCTTTGCCGGCGGTCGCAAGACGGCCGAGCGGCTGGGGGCCGAAATCGCCGCGCTGAAGGCGGAGGTCGCGAGGCTGAAGACCTCGTCGGGCGAAGGCGTTCAGGCCGAAGCGACGACCGAAGACCTCGCCGCCGCGCCCGAATTGCCGGTGGAACCGGACACGGTCGAGGAGGCTGCGATCGGCTTGACCGCCGGCGCGCGCGAGGGTGCCCGGATCTTCGGCGACGCGGAGAACGCGGCGGAAGACATCGAGGGTGGCGAGACCATTGCCGCCAGCACCGAAACGCCACAGCCGGTTCCGGCTGCGGCCCGTCAGACCGAAAGCCTGGAAAGCCGCCTCGGCGCGCGTTGGGCGGTCTGGGTCGGTGGCATTGCGCTCGCGCTCGGCGGCGTCTTCATGGTCAAGTATTCGATTGATGCCGGCCTCCTGAGCCCGGCGGTTCGCCTGACGCTTGCCGCCCTGTTCGGTCTCTTGCTGATGGCAGCAGGGGAGGTCATTCGCAGGCGCGCGGTGCCTGTCATCGCCAATGAGTTCCAAAATGCGATGATCCCCGGCATCCTGACGGCGGCCGGCGCCGTCACCCTGTTCGGTGTCGCCTATGCCGCCTATGGCATCTACGGCTATATCGGCACGGGCGCGGCATTCGTTCTGCTGGCCGCGATCTCGCTGGCGACCGTTGGTCTGTCGCTGCTGCATGGGCAGGCGCTCGCCGGCCTCGGCCTGCTTGCCTCGCTCGCAACCCCGGCACTCGTCTCGAGCGACGAACCGCGCCCCTGGGTCCTCTTCGGTTTCCTCTCGGTAGTCTGGCTTGCGACTTTGCTCGCGTCGCGGCTGCGGACTTGGACGGTAGTGCCGACCCTTGCCAACGTCGGCATCGGGCTTTGGGGGCTTGCCTATATCACTGCGGCCTCGCCATTCGAACCGCTGCCGGTCGCCTTTGCGCTGTTGGTGATGATCGTCGGCATCGGCCTCGTCTGGCCAGGTGCTACGGAAGCTGCACCCGCGCCCGAAGTCCCTGAGGGTGCGCAGCGACGCGGTGCCATTGCCGGACCATGGGAAAGGCTGTTTATCCCGCCGCATGCGGCAATCTCCATTTCCGCGGCCATCGCCGCCACGGTGCTTGCGCTCCTTCTGATCAGCCCGGCGGTTTCCGCGGCGACGTATCCGGTGACGGAGTTTGCCGTTGTCATTGCTGTCCTCGCTGCCTTGGGAGCCTGGCGAGCGACGGCGGTCTATCCCGCCGTACTTTCCGCCGTCGGCGCAGTCGCCGGCGTCTGGAGCCTGACGGCGCTGAGTGGCGTGCTCGCCTATCTCGATCCCTCGCTTGCCGACGCTCTGCCGACGATCGTGCTGCCTGGCCGCACCGCCATGATCACGGCAATGCTGCTTGCGGCGCTGTTCGTGTTGCTCGGCGGCTTCGTGCTATCGCGCCGCCTCGTCACCCATCCGCATTATTCGACCCTTTGGGCCGGCATCGCCGCGGTTGTCCCGATCGCCCTGACGGCGATGTCGTTCCTGATGACCGGCAACTATGCCTTCGATCTGCCGCACGGCCTGTTCTCGCTCTTCGCCGGAGCCGCGCTGCTCGCGTTAGTGGACTGGCTTTACCGCCGCGGCGGCGAGGCGGAGGCGCGCGATATCACGGCTGGATTACTGGTCGCCGGTTCGTTCGCGTTCTTTGTCCTTGCCCTTCATGCCTGGACCGATGGGCTCGTCACCACACTTGCGATTGCCGTGCTCGGAACAGCCTATGCGCTCGCGACACGCATCCGCACCTGGCCGATCCTGCCCTGGATGACCGGTGCTGCGGCTGTGGTCGTTCTCGGGCGCATCGCCTGGGAGCCGACGATCGTCGGTGCTGGCAATCTCGGCACCACGCCTGTCTTCAACGCGCTCCTGCCGGGCTACGGCATTCCCGCCGCGCTCCTCGCCGGCTCCGCCTATTTCCTGAGATCCTGGTCGAACACACGGGTACGCAACCTCCTGCAGGCGCTCGCCAGTCTCTTCGTGCTCTTGACGCTCGCGATCCTCGTGCGTCACGCGATGAACGGCGGCGTGCTCGACAGCGCTGTGCCGACGCTCGGCGAGCAGTCGATCTACACGCTGCTGGCGATCGGCGCCTCGGCGATCTTCATGAGCCTCGACATGAAGTCGCCGAGCCCGGTCTTCCGCTATGGCGGCATGGGCCTCGGCGTACTTTCGATGTTGTCGGTGCTTTCGGCGCATCTCCTCGGCCTCAACCCTTACTTCAGCGGCGAGCTTCTCGGTCATATCCCGTTCTTCGATCTCCTGCTGATCGGCTATCTGCTACCGGGGCTCGGCTATGCGGGGCTGGCCTGGTATGCGCGTGACAAGCGGCCGTTGCCCTATGTCATGGCGCTTGCGGTCAGCGGCGCTGTGCTGGCCTTCGCCTGGGCGAGCCTCACGGTCCGCCGTGCATGGCAGGGGGAAAACATCGCGGATTGGAAGGGTTTCCTGCAGGGGGAGACCTACACCTATTCGGTTGTCTGGCTGCTGCTGGGCGTGTTGCTGCTCGTGCTCGGTTCGCGTTTCCATGCCAAGAGCATTCGCATCGCTTCGGCCGTTCTCGTCTTCGTCGCTGTCCTGAAGGTGTTCCTGATCGACATGTCCAACCTCGAAGGTTTCCTGCGGGCCCTGTCCTTCATCGGCCTTGGCGGGGTATTGATCGGGATAGGGCTCTTCTATCAGAAGATCCTGTCCGGTGTCGGCGTCGCATCGACGGCGCCGACAGATCCTGCCGAACAGCAATAGGACGTCATGACACATATTTCGAAACTGGCGGCAGCCTTCGCGCCGCATGAGGATCTCGCCGCGGTGCTGCTGCCGCATGCCTTTGCCGCCGATGACGGCTCGCATGATGCCGCGCATCTGATCCGCGTCTGGAAGAATGCTGCGCGCATCCACGCGGAGGAGGGCGGCGATACGCGTTCGCTCGCCGCCGCCGTCCTGCTCCATGATTGCGTCTCGGTCGAGAAGAACTCGCCCTTGCGCACCCAGGCATCACGTCTGGCGGCGGAGAAGGCGACCGGCATTCTGCAGGAACTCGGCTGGGGTACGGGAGAGACCGGCGCCGTGGCGCACGCCATCCTGACCCACAGCTTCTCCGCCAACATTGCACCGGAGACGCTGGAGGCGAGGATTCTTCAGGATGCCGACCGGCTGGATGCGATCGGTATGGTCGGCGCCGCCCGCTGCTTCTATATCGCCGGGCGCATGGGCAGCGGTCTCTATGACCCGCTCGATCCGCTGGCGGAGGCAAGGGAACTCGATGACAAGGCGTTCGCCATCGATCATTTCGAGACCAAGCTGTTCCGGTTGGCCGATGGCTTCAAGACCGAAGCTGGCCGCCGATTGGCGGCGGAGCGCGAGGAGCGCCTGCGCGACGTGCTTGCCATGATGCTCGATGAAATCTAATTCTTTCAAGATATTGCCGCTATCCCGTGAATCGGATCGTCAGGCGCTTGAATCTATTTTTGAACATGAAGGAATTGTCCATGAAGGTGACCGGCCTCAACATTCATCCGCTGAAAAGCGGCCGCGCCATCGCCCGTGAGACGGTCACCATCAATCTCGATGGCGTCGAGGGCGACCGGCGCTTCATGCTGATCGAGCCCGACGGACGCTTCATCACCCAGCGCGAATTGCAGGCGCTGGCGAAGGTCGAAGCCAGCCACATCGATGGCGGCGTGCATCTTAGGATGGGCGACAGGGAAACTTCGGTACGCTTTGATCCGGATCGCCGACTGAACGTCCAGGTCTGGGGCAGCGAAGTCGATGCCGCCGTTTCCGACGATGCGGCGGATGAGACGCTGTCGGCATGGTTCGGCCGCCCGGTCAAGCTTGCCCACATGGACGCCTCGGCCGAGCGCTTGGTCGGTGCCGATTGGGCCGGCACCGCAGCGCCTGTCGGCTTTGCCGATGGGTTCCCGATCCTGATCACGACGACCGGCTCGCTCGCCGATCTCAACCGGAGCCTCGCCGAAAAGGGCCAGGAACCCGTCGGCATGGACCGCTTCCGCACCAACATCCTCGTCGATTGCGACGACGCCTGGGATGAGGACTTCTGGGAAAGCGTCGAAATCGGCGGCATCCGGTTCGATCTCGTCAAGCCCTGCGCCCGCTGCATCATGACGACGCAGGATCAGATCACCGGCGAGCGCATCGGCGGCAATCCGATCCAGGGGCTGGCCGAGAAACGTATGTCGTCTGATCGGCGCGTGCCCGGCGTGCTCTTCGGCTGGAACGCGGTGCCGCGCAGCGAAGGCACCCTGAAGCTTGGCGATGAGGTCAAGGTCACCAGCCGGCGCGGTGAACGCTGGCCGATGAAGGTGCGTGCTTCGGCTTAAGTCGGACGCAACTCCGGACGGAAAGTCGTTTCACATTCTTCTCGGAATTGCTCCGGGCGGTATCACGTCCAGGGCGTGATGCCGAGAAGCTTGGCGCCGAGATCCGAGAGGCTGGCGGGGGAGGCATTGTGCTTTTCCCATTGGCGCGGGTCGCCGGGAAAGGCGTCACGCTTGGGGTGGTCGAGTTCCCGCCACAGCCGCACCCGCTCCTCGCGCTCGGCGACATTGTCCCATTCGGCCGGATGCATCGAGATATATTGCGCCATCCGCACACGGTCGTCGGAGTGGTTGGGGCGCACACCATGGGCGAGCAGGCTGTTGAAAATCATCAGGTCACCCGCCGCCATCTCGATGTTGACGGTCGAGAGGCCTGTCATGTCGGGGTGCATCGGGTCGCGGTCGGCCGGCTGGGTCCTCTCCCAGCTTTCGAAATTTTCGAAGAGTGCCGGCACGCATTGGAAGCCGCCGACGTCGCCATCCTGCTTCTTCAGGCTCAGCACGCCCTGAACGCCGATCGGCAGCGGCCGGACCGAGGTGTCGACATCCCAATGGATGAATCCGTCAGGATTGCCCTTCACCTTCTTCGGCGGATTGAGGTTGGCGCGGTCGATCGTCACCCACAGATCCTCTCGATCCCAGATGTCGACGAAGGCGCCGTAGATGCGCGGCTCCTGCCGGTTGTCCCAGAGATACTGGTGATTGTAGATCTCCAGCATGCCGGTGTTGTTGAGTTCCTTCATCTTGTGCTCGCGCCGCTGCGGCGCATACCAGGTCGAAGGATCGCTCGGATCCTTCTCGTCGAAGCGCCAGAGCAGATCGACGAGGCGCTCGACATTGGCCGGCGGCACCGCCTGTCTCACGATGACGTAGCCCTTGCTGACCCAATGCTGCCAGTCCGTTTCCGAAAGCACGCGCAGCGGCAGCCGCTTCTTGATGTCCTTCAGTTGTACCTCGAGGTTGGCAGCCGTGGGGTGGCTGTCTCTGAGCGCCTGCATGAATGTCTCCTCGCCTTGAATGTTCGATTGGTCGATGGAGAAAGCCTAGCCTTCCGGTCGAGGCCATGTTGCACGAAGCATGCCAAGATTGATACTATTCTGGCATCGTGAGCCGAAGGCATGCAACATGAAGGCTGTTTTGCAGAAAATACCGCGGGCGACCAATGCTTCGTCGATCCTGCTCGACCGCCGCCTCGACGTCGCCATTCCGTTCCAATGGCACCATCATCCGGAGTTCGAACTGACGCTGACGCTCAACTCGCGCGGCCAGCGCTTCATCGGCGACCATATCGGCGCCTATGACGACGGCGATCTCGTGCTCGTCGGTTCCAACCTGCCGCACACCTGGCATTCCTCCGGCAAGATTGACGATGCCGAACCGCACGTGGCGCTGGTGCTCTGGTTTCATCCGGAATGGGTGGAGCGTCTGGAAGAGGGCTTCGTCGAGCTCACCGGCGTCAAGGCGATGTTCGAGCGATCCGCCCCAGGCTTGCAGTTCACTCCGGAAGTTGCCGCCCGCGTGCGTCCGCTATTCGAAGGGTTGCGCCGGCTGGCGCCGGAGGAACGGCTGCCGGATGTCCTGTCGCTGCTGACGATCCTGGCGCGCGAGCAACAGGTGGCACCGCTGTCGAGCCGTGTCGTCACGCCATCGGGCCGATCGGTCGATCGTGGACGCCTCGACCGTGTGCTCGACCATATCCATCTGCACTACGCCGAGAACCCATCGATGGAGGAACTCGCTGACCTTGCCGCCCTCAGCCTTTCCGGTTTGCATCGCCTGTTCCTGCGCCACCTCAACATGCCGGTCTCGGAGTATCTGATGCGGTTGAGGATTGGCGAAGCCTGCGCGCTGCTCAGCGGCTCTGGACGATCGATCGCCCATATCGCCGAAGCAGTGGGCTATCGCTCGATCGCCAACTTCAATCGGCAGTTCAAGGCGGCGAAGGCCATGACGCCCAGGGAGTTTCGCAACCGGTTCCGCAGCGCCGCTTGAAAGAGGAGTCTTGGCGGCATCAATTTCGGTGATCGCGGCGTCAATATAATTGGCTTTTATCTGTTTTAGCCGCCGCCTAGGATGCCGCTCCATCAATCGGAGATATTTCATGTCCGCTGTGTCCGGAGCATCCGCACCGTCCCATGCTCGTCAGGAGATGCCCTGGCTGATCATTGCGGCCGGCTCGATCGTTGCGATGCTCACCTTCGGCCCACGCTCGGCGATGGGCTTCTTCCAGTTGCCGATGCTCGCCGATACCGGCTGGGATCGGACGACTTTCGGCCTCGCCATGGCCTTGCAAAACCTCTGCTGGGGCTTGAGCCAGCCGTTCTTCGGCGCGATCGCCGACCGGTTCGGCACTTGGCGGGTGCTTGCCATGTCTGGCCTTCTCTATGCTGCGGGCCTCATCATCATGGCCTTTGCCAATGCGCCGATCTGGCTGCATATCGGTGGCGGCGTGCTCGTCGGCATGGCGGTCGGCTCCGGCTCCTTCGGCATTCTCCTGTCGGCCTTTGCCCGCAACGTCACGCCGCATCAGCGGTCGCTCGCCTTCGGCATCTGCACGGCGGCGGGCTCTGCCGGTATGTTCCTGTTCGCGCCGTTGAGCCAGGGGCTGATCTCCGCCTATGGCTGGTCGGACAGCCTCGTCTATCTCGGCGTCCTCATGCTGCTGGTGCCGTTCTTCGCGATTCCACTGCGTGGCAATGCCTCCTCCGGTCGCCAGAGCGAGGCGCAATACAAGCAGTCGATCGGCGAGGCGCTGAAGGAGGCGCTTGGCCACAAGAGCTACTTGCTTCTCGTCTCCGGTTTCTTCGTCTGTGGCTATCAGGTCGCCTTCATCACTGCGCATTTTCCGGCCTATATCGGCGATATCGGCATCGACGCGCGCTATGCGGTGATCGCGCTGGCGCTGATCGGCTTCTTCAACATCATCGGCTCGCTGTCTGCGGGTTTCATCGCCCAGCACTACTCGAAGCCCTACTTTCTGGCGCTGATCTATATCGCCCGCTCGGTGGCGGTGACCGCCTTCCTGCTGCTGCCGCAGACGCCGGTCTCCGTCGTCATCTTCGCGATCGTCATGGGCCTGCTCTGGCTTTCGACCGTGCCGCCGACCAACGCGCTGGTCGCGATCATGTTCGGCACGCGGCATCTGGGTCTGCTCGGCGGCATCGTTTTCCTCTCGCACCAGGTGGGTTCGTTCCTGGGTGTATGGATGGGCGGTTACCTCTACGACCACTTCGGTTCCTACGATCCGGTGTGGTGGCTCGGAGTGGTGCTCGGTATCTTCGCGGCGATCGTCCATTGGCCGATCGAGGAGAAGAGCGTGGTGCGGCCGGCGATGGCCTGACCGCATGTGCAAACTGGGGCGCTGCGAAAAACAGCGCTCCATTCTTGAATTCTGTCACAAAACTTTCTAAATCAACCCATGCGGCTTTGCCGCTTTTGTTTTGGTTCAATTATGCTCAGATTGAGCATAATTGAAAAAGCTGCCCGGGAAGAGGGCGGAGAGGAGATCTCGATGACGCGCGTTGTTTCCCGCAAAGAGGCGGTGGCGAACCCGGTTCTTGTCAGCGCTGCCCAGCGCTTTGGTGTCATCGAAAGACCCGAACTTGCCTTCACGCCAGCGGTCGCACGCGAGACGGAACATCTCTACGAGAAGGTGAAGGACTTTATCCCGGCGATCGAGTGGCCGGTCTATGCGCCCTATGTGCACGCCATCAACCGGCTGAAGAAGGAGCGCAATGCCGTCATCCTCGCGCATAACTATCAGACGCCCGACATCTTCCACTGCGTCGCCGATATCGTCGGCGACTCGCTGCAGCTTGCCCGTGACGCCAGCAAAGTCGATGCCGAGATCATCATCCAGTGCGGCGTGCACTTCATGGCCGAAACGTCGAAGCTGTTGAGCCCGGAAAAGACGGTTCTGATCCCGGACGGTAAAGCCGGCTGCTCCTTGTCGGAATCGATCACCGGCGCCGATGTGCGCCTTCTGAAGCAGCGTTACCCCGGCGTTCCTGTCGTCACCTACGTCAACACCTCCGCCGACGTGAAGGCCGAGACCGATATCTGCTGCACCTCGTCCAACGTGCTTGACGTCGTCGAGAGCCTGGAATCCGACACGGTGCTCTGCATCCCCGACGAATATCTGGCGATGAATGTCGCGCGCCAGACCAACAAGAAGATCGTGACCTGGAAGGGCCACTGCGAAGTGCATGAGCGCTTCACCGCTGCCGAGCTGCTCGCTTACAAGGAAGCCAATCCGGGCATCGAGATCATCGGCCATCCGGAATGCCACCCGGATGTGATCGCCGTTTGCGATTTCGCCGGTTCGACGTCGGGCATGATCAACTATGTCAAGGACAACCGCCCGTCGAAGGTGCTGCTCGTCACCGAATGCTCGATGGCATCGAACATCCAGGCCGAGATCGAGGGCGTCGAGTTCGTCAAGCCCTGCAACCTCTGTCCGCACATGAAGCGCATCACGCTGCCGAAGATCCTCGACAGCCTGCTCAACATGACGGAGGAGGTTCTCGTCGATCCGGCGATCGCCGCCCGCGCCCGCCTTGCGGTCGAACGCATGGTGAACCTCAAGCAGTAGCAATTCCGCCTGGCGGTTCGCCCGGCCTACAGCGCCGCGCGCCTTATCAGGCGCGCAAAGGTCGCTGTAGAATATAGAAACTCTGCATGCGCATTGGAGGAGAATGAAACATGCTGACCGACCACTTCCGCCCGCAATCCTTCAACGGGATTGACGACATCGTCATCGTCGGCGGCGGCCTGGCCGGCCTTTTCTGCGCGCTGAAGCTGAGCCCGAGGCCGGTGACGATCCTGGCTGCCGCGCCCATCGGCCACGGCGCCTCGTCGGCCTGGGCTCAAGGGGGCATCGCCGCGGCCATGAGCCCGGGCGATACCTTCGAGAAACACGTTGCCGACACGCTCGCCGCCGGCGCCGGCATCGTCGACGAGAAGATGACGCGCATGATGGTCGCCGAAGGCCCGGCGCGCATTCACGATCTTCTGGAATATGGCGTGCCCTTCGATCGCGACCTCGAAGGCAAGCTGCTGTTGTCGCGCGAGGCGGCGCATTCCGAGCGGCGCATTGTCCGGGTCAAGGGTGACATGGCCGGCAAGGCGATCATGGAAGCGTTGATTGCCGCGGTGCGCAAGACGCCGTCGATCCGCGTGATCGAGGGTTACGTCGTGGAGGAACTGGTTCGCGAGGGCCGGTTCATCTCCGGCGTCATCGCGCGGCCGGATGCCGGCCAATCGAAGAAGCGCGTCTCGTTTCCGGCGCGTGCCGTCGTACTCTGCTCCGGCGGCGTCGGTCATCTCTATGCGGTCACCACCAACCCTTGGGAAGCCTGCGGGCAGGGAGTCGGCATGGCAGCGCGCGCCGGCGCGATCATCGCCGATCCGGAGTTCGTGCAGTTCCATCCGACCGCGATCAATATCGGCAAGGATCCGGCGCCGCTGGCGACCGAGGCGCTGCGCGGCGACGGTGCCCATCTCCTGAATGCGGCCGGCCATCGCTTCATGCTCGACATTCATCCGGACGGCGAGCTTGCGCCGCGCGACATCGTTTCGCGCGGGGTGTTTGCCGAAGTCCAGGCGGGGCGCGGTGCCTTCCTCGATTGCACCAAGGCGGTGGGCAAGCACTTCCCCGACATGTTCCCGACGGTCTATGCCTCGTGCACCGCGGCCGGCATCGATCCGGTGACCCAGCCGATCCCTGTCGTGCCCGCAGTCCACTACCATATGGGCGGCGTGCTGACGGACGCGGAAGGCCGCACGTCGATCGATGGCCTCTGGGCCGCCGGCGAAGTCACATCGACCGGCGTGCATGGCGCCAACCGCCTTGCCTCCAATTCGCTGCTCGAAGCGGTCGTCTTTGCGGCCCGCATTGCCGAAAACATCAAGGGCACGCTGCCGACGCCGCAGCTCACCGAGTGGGGCGACAATGCCGGCGAGAATGACGATCCGGTGACCGTCGAGGACAGCCCGCAGCTCAAGGTTCTGCGCCAGGTGATGAGCGATTGCGTCGGTGTGATCCGCACCCGCGAGAGCCTGCTGAAGGCAATCCGAGAGATCGAGCGGCTCGAGCGCGAAAATTCGCGCATGCGCTTCACCAACATCATCACGACAGCCAAGCTGATAACCGTCGGTGCGCTACGCCGCACGGAAAGCCGCGGCGGCCACTTCCGCGCCGATTGCCCGGCGGAGCGTCCGGAATGGCGCCGACGCACCTACCTGACGCTCGCCGAAGCCAATCGCCTTTCAAAGGAATTGGCTGAAACGGAACCGGCGTGATCCGGCACTCCGCCACTCGCATGTGACTGAAGCTCAAGGACCGCCAGCAAATGATCGCAGCCCTCCGCCCCGAACTGCCCGCACTGATGATCGAGGACCAGGTGCGCGCCGCACTGCTTGAGGATCTCGGCCGCGCCGGCGACATTACCACGCTGTCGACGATCGGACCGGAGCTGACGGCAACGGCCGGCATGAACGTCCGCGACGCGGGCGTCGTTGCCGGGCTTGATCTGGCCCGCGCCGCCTTCCGTCTGGTCGACCCGTCGATCGGTTTCGAGGCGTTGGTGGCGGATGGGGACCGGGTGGCGCCGGGCACGGCGATCGCCCGCATCTCCGGCCGTGCCCGCGGGTTGCTGTCCGCCGAGCGGGTGGGCCTGAATTTCCTTATGCATCTCTCGGGTATTGCCACCTATACGGCGAAATTCGCCGACGAGATCGCCCATACGCGTGCGAAGGTTTGCTGTACCCGCAAGACCATCCCGGGGCTGCGCGCACTCGAGAAATTTGCCGTGCGTCTCGGCGGTGGCTCCAACCACCGCTACGGGCTCGACGACGCGGTGTTGATCAAGGATAACCACATTGCCGTTTCCGGCGGTGTCGCCAGCGCCATCCACGCGGCGCGGGCCTATTGCGGCCATCTCGTCAAGATCGAGGTCGAGGTCGATGGTCTCGATCAGATGCGCGAGGCGCTGACCGCCCAGCCCGACGTCATCCTGCTCGACAATATGGGGCCGGAGCTGCTGCGCGAAGCCGTCGCCGTCAACCAGGCATTCTGGCAGCTCTCCACCGACGCCTACGCGCTCGACGCCCGCCGCACCCGGCTCGAGGCCTCCGGCAACGTCAAGATCGATACTGTGCGCGCGATTGCCGAAAGCGGCATCGACTACATCTCGACTTCAAAGATCACCATGGCCGCTCCAACGCTCGACATTGGCCTCGATGTGGTGATCAACCGGTAA
This sequence comes from Ensifer sp. 22521, assembly GCF_052044795.1. Classification (NCBI taxonomy): domain Bacteria; kingdom Pseudomonadati; phylum Pseudomonadota; class Alphaproteobacteria; order Hyphomicrobiales; family Rhizobiaceae; genus Ensifer; species Ensifer sp. 22521. The sequence goes on along the minus strand of NZ_JBQENM010000006.1, from coordinate 287,964 downwards.
CGAGCAGTTCAACCAGCGTTATCGCTGCATGATGAACGGGCAGGCGAAGCGCTCGCCGACGGTGATCTGCGTGCCGCAATCGTAGCGGCAGGTCTTGAACTGCCCGTTCGAATCCTGGCTGTTGAGATTGCAGATCGTGGTCTGAGGCTGCATGCCGCCGCCCTGCTGGTTCTTGAAGTAGTCGGGCATCTTCGGCTTCTCGTCGATACCCGACTGGGGCGAGGTTCCGAGCAGCGACGTCAGCAGGGTCAGTGCGAGCAGCATGGGCTTACCTCGGTCTTAAACGTCAGGTGGCGGGCATAGGAGAGTTCCGTCTCCACCCGCTGCACCAATCATATCATGATCCAGCAATGTAGGTGGCGTCTCGGGATGTTTTTAGACGCAGGTCCGCTTTTCAGGGATTATTGACTGCGATCATCGCCCGCCGACCTTGAGGCCCGGGGCAGGGCGCTCATCGAGGATCTGGCGGCGGAAGCGGAAGAGGGCGGCCGGGCGCCCACCGGTCGAAGACAGTGTCATGCCTGTCGGTTCCACCAGCTCCGCGCCCTCGACGAGGCGGCGGAAATTCTGCTTGTGCAGGTGGCGGCCGGAGATTGCTTCGACGGTCGCCTGCAGGTCGGTCAGCGTGAACTCCGGCGGCATCAGTTCGAAGACGACAGGGCGATATTTGAGCTTGCCGCGCAACCTCGCGATCGCTGTCGCGACGATGCGGCGATGGTCATGGCGCATCGCCTGCCCGACGGTCAGAACGTCGTGGCCGTTGCCGTGGCCGTCGAGCACAGCTTCGGGCACGAGCCCGGCCTCGTAGAGCAGCTCGTAACGCTCCAGCACACGCTCCTCGTCCCAGGGAAAATCGTCGAGACCAAATGCCAGGCGAATGCGCGCCCGGCGGCGGGCGATCCGGGCGGCCTGTTCTTCGCCGGTGGCGCCAGTCTCCCAGCGGGCAAGCCCCGGCAGGATCGCCTGATCGAGGACCGGTGGGCGGCCCTGCCGCCAGTCTTCCCAAGGCAGATAGCCGTACCAGTCGCGCCAGTGCGCGCCGGCTTCGGCGAGCCGCTCGGTGTTTTCGGCATCGGTCCTGGTCAGTGCCAGATAACCGACCGAGACCATGTGTTTGCCTTCTTCGCCCGGAAGCCGCTGCCGGCCGCGATCACCGAAGGTGTAGAGCTGTTCGATATAGCCGAGTTTCAGCGCCGTGCGCTTTTCGACGCGATCGCGCAGGCTCGTCTCAAAGGTCCGATGCAGCGCCGGATCAAAGGGGCCGAAGGGCAGGCTGTCTCGCGCGTCGCCGTCGGTTTCGCTGACGGCAAGGATCCGAGGACTGCGCTGGACGACGGCGACGATCGCCGCATTGAGGCCGATTTCGACCGTCGTCGGCTGCGTTTCAGTCGGCAACGGCTGCCCCCTCGGCAAGGAGCGGCAGGACAAAGGGTGCGTTACCATCGGTGTCCGCACCTCGGCCGATCCCGCGCACGGCGGCCATGAGCCGCCCGTTACGCTGGAGCACCGTATCACCGATCTCGATAAGCCGGCTGTTTGGCGTTGCGAAGGGCGAGGCGCGCCGCAGGCGCTGAACCAATTCTGCGTCGTCCTGGTCCGGCTCGGCGGCAAGAGCCGCGATAAGCGCCGCTGCCGGCGAACGCGAAACGCCCATCCAGCAATGGACGAGCAGCGGCCGCGCGCGATCCCATTCGCGCGCAAAGGCGACGATCTGCCGGACATGCTCTTCCTGCGGCGCGATGAGGTCACCGGTGCCGGCAAAGGTGATGTCGTTCATGCCGAGCGTCAGGTGCCGCGCCTTGGCGATGACCCCGGGGCGATGAAAGTCCTGGCCCTTGGCGACAAGGCTGATCATCTCGGTGCAGCCATGGCGAACGGCCATTTCGGCGATGCGGGCGAGCGGCGATACGACGATCTCCGGCATGTCAGATTTCCGCGCGTGCGGGCAGGCGCTCTGCTTCCAGAACCTGGAACCGTTCCGTGAACAGCCGCTGCGCTTCGACGGCCGGCAAGGGATCGATCAGCAGCGTTTCGCGGGTAATGCCGCGTGGCTGGCCGAAGAACTTGCGCGCCTCTTCGACCGAGAAGCCGGCAAGCACGGTCGCTTCGAAATAGGCGGCGACGTGGTCGGCCTTCTTGATCCGATCCTTCAATTCCTTGGAGCATTGCGCCGGCAGGCCGAAGCGAAGGTGAATGGCGCTTTCCAGCCGCTTTTCCACCGACTTGTAGCCGCCGCCGACCACCGCCTTGAACGGCGAGATCATGTCACCGATCACATATTCCGGCGCGTCATGCAGCAGTGCCAGCAGGCAGTCGTCGGTGCTGCATTTGTTGCTGCGGCGAAAGATGTCCTCGACCATCAGGCTGTGCTGCGCCACCGAGAAGGCGTGGTCGCCGGCCGTCTGGCCGTTCCAGCGGGCAACGCGCGCGAGCCCATGGGCGATGTCGCCGATCTCCACGTCGAGCGGCGACGGATCGAGCAGGTCCAGCCGGCGGCCGGAGAGCATGCGTTGCCAGGCGCGGGTCGACGTCACGCGCTTGCCTCGTCGGCGCTCGTCGGGAAGGTGAGCCCGGTCCATTCGGGCAGGACCATGGTCACCGGTACGTCACCGGCAAGCAACTGAACATCGTTCGCCATGGCTTCTCCCGCCTTGTCGATGCGCACGATCGCGAGTGCCGACTTGCCTTGAACCGTACCCAGCGTGCCGATGGACTTATCGTTCGCAGTAATCGTCGTTCCCGTCGGGGGAAGCGCGGTCTGCGCAGAGACGATCACGACCCGGCGGCGCGGCATGCCGCGGTGCTGCATCCGCGACACCACTTCCTGGCCGACGTAGCATCCCTTCTTGAAGGAAAGGCCGCCGTTCTTGTCGAGGAGAACATCATGCGGAAAAGCATCTTGCACCGCATAATCAGTGCCAGCACTCGCGACGCCCGCTGCGATGCGAATCCGCTCGAGTTCTTCGACGCCGGCCGTGTCGCCGGCTGCTTCGCCATAGGCGCGGAAGAGTGCGACGCCGGCTTTCTCGAAGCGGTGATCCCGATAAGCCCCCTCAGGCGGGGCCTCGTCAAATATCACGGTGACGGCGGCGGACGCATCGATCGAAAGGTCGACCGCCGAGCGAAGCTTGTACATCGTCAGCCGCTTCAGCAGTGCTTCCGCCTGGTCGCGCGCGGTCTCCAGCCTAAGGCAGTCGCCATCACGGGAGATCATGAAGTCGAACAGAATCTTGCCCTGCGGCGTCAGCAAGGCGCCGGGACGCGATTCATCGGGCGCCAGCGCATCGAGGTCGGTGGTGATCAATCCCTGGAGGAGATCTTCGGCGTCCTTGCCGGAGACGGCGACAATCGCGCGGTCGTCGAGGCGAACTCTGGGCATCGTTCGAATCCTGCTCGGCGGGTGGGAACCCGCTCTAACCTAGAGCATTTCCAGCAAAAGTACGTAGCGGTTTTGCGTCCGGAAATGCGTACAACAAACACCGATCACGTCGCGATCCGGGTCGACTCGACCTGGTACCATCGTGATCTCTTGGCGAAGAGGTAGGATGTTCGGAGAGGATCGGCAAGCTCGGTCGCCGGCGGTCAGTCGCCGGCGATGAAGAATTTCCACTTTCCGTCCGGCATGATGCCGACGCGGTAGAAGTTGTAGCTGCCGAACTCTTCCATGTCTGCAAAGTCCCCTGCGGTGACCAGGCGGAACAGATCGACCTTTTCCGGTGCCGTGAGCGTCGAGAGCTTCTTTTCCGCGAAGTAGGGCCAGACATAGGCCTCCTGCGGCGTGCCCTTGTCCACCAGCACGAAACCGGTCGACAGCACGTCGAGCAGGATCGCCAGGATTTCGACACCCTCTTGATCGCCCGAAAGTCCCTTCAGAATCGCGACCGGGTCCTCGTCGCCGGTGACGCCGGTGACCTGGGTTTGGGTCGGGCCCTTGCCGAGCAACGGGCGCAGGCGCTCGATATCGCCGGAAGCAGCCGCTTCGACGATCAGTTCACGCATCCGGGCAACCGGCGCCGGAATCTTGGAAACGTCTGTCAGAACCTCGACAGGCCCGGCCGTCTCAGGCTCTTCGGCCGCGGGGGCCTCGTCCTTGGTGGCCGTCGCTGACTTGTTGATCAGCGGATCGGGCATCGGGATTTCGAGCGGAAGCTTCTCTTCTTCGTCCGGCTCCTCCGCGACAGGTTCGGCCACAGGCGGCGCCGCCTTCTGGTCGCCGTTAGCGGGCTGTTCGGTGGGAACGGGTTGCGGCGCGCCCTGCAATTCGCTGAGAGCAAAGGCGGGGGAAAACGCTGCCGGGGTGCTCACGGCGACACCGGCCAAAAGCAGCGTGGCGAGGCGAACCGGAAGGGTCCGGTTTGCAAGATTCCGAATCATCGGGCAGTCCTGATATTACTGAAGCGTGCGCTGGGGCGAAAATTCGCCGGCGAGGACGCGTTCGCGAAGCGAATTGAGCATCGCTTCTGCACCGTCTTCGCCATGAAGCCGAACGGTTTCCCGCATGGCGAGCGCGATGGCCGCATCGGCGATGATTTCCGGCTCGATACCATCAGCCATGCCATCCGCCCAGGCCTCGCTCTGGTGTTCCAGCGCAGCCTGCATTTTCTCGTGGACGATCATGTCATCGATGTCGGTCAGGCTTGGTTCCATCATTCGTTCCATGCGACTTCCATTGTGCAAGCGGTTCATTCTTTGGCCGTCCGGCTGAACTCCAACTGAACGGCTGTGACGGACTCGCCACTTCTTACCACTCTCTTAACGAACTTAGCAGCCTTTTCCCGAAACGACACGGGGTCGTGAGAAAAGAGGTTAATTTATTGCTAATTTCCAAAGCGGGCGACGATTTCTGACGCAAGTGTTGCGCCTTCGGCACGGTATCGCTGCTCGGCGACGATCGCCGGTCCCGTGCAGGTCGTATAAACAGAGGCAAAGGTGCGATACCCACGGTTGAAGGCGGCGGTCATCCTTTCGCGTCGTTTGATCTCGTCGGCCGTTTCCTTGTCGATCAATTCCTGCATCGAACGACGCCAGACATCCTCCGGCTCCTTGACGCAAAGGTTCCTGAGATAGTGAACGGAGCCGATGATTTCGGAAAGCCGGATCAACCTCTGGTCGTAGGGTGTGGGTTTCTCCTCCACGACGGCAGGGGCTGCAGCCTCGGTGGTTGCCGTCTCTTTCGTCGGCGTTTTTTGCGCCGCCGCACCGGTGGCGGCTGTCAGCGCGAGGCCGGCCAGGGCAAGCCGCGCAAGGATCGGGGCAGTGATCATGGCTCCACCAAGCCGGAATTGACGGCGGTTTCAAGGCCGCGGCCGGATTCCGTGTCGATCTCCGCGAGCCTTTCCACGCATTCGCGCACGCTGTCCGGGATCGGCAAGGCAAAGATTTCGGCCGGCGTGAACCAGCCAAGACCGGCGGCGTCGTCGCTGGCAACGGCTACCGCGTCGCCACCCGCGTCGGCTCGGAAGACAGAAAGCAGGAAATGCCGTCCTTCCGATTCCTTGCCGGGCAGGTCGTAGGTTTCGAACAGCACGGGATTGCGGGCCTCTATGCCGGTCTCTTCCAACAATTCGCGAAGCGCAGTTTCAGCCGGCGTCTCTCCGGGCTCCGCCCGTCCACCGGGAAAGGCGTACATGTCGGCCGACGGCGGGTTGGCCCGCCTCACGAGCAGGTAGCGGCCGTCGCGTTCGAGAATGACCGAGGAGGCGAGTTCAGGCTTGGTCGACATCGGGAATCAAATTGCCTCAGTAACGTTGACCCATCCTACGTGAAGTGCCACATCCGTGTCATGTGCGGACGTTTTGCGTTGACGGCGACGCCGGAAGAATTGTTGGAATTATTTGCGCTGCTGGAAAGCGAAGACTTTCCGGCGCGCTTCAACATAGCGCCCACCCAGCCGATCATGGTCGTCGTTTCCGGCGAACGGGCTCAGCCCGGCAGCAATCTTCCGGAACGCAAGGCGGTCCTCGTGCGCTGGGGGTTCATGCCCGGGTGGGTCAAGGACCCGCGTGACTTTCCGCTGCTGATCAATGCCCGCGCCGAATCGGCGATTGAAAAGGCATCGTTCCGGGCGGCCATGCGACACCGGCGCGTGCTGGTGCCGGCCTCCGGCTTCTACGAGTGGCGCCGGCCGCCGAAAGGCAGCCGCGAGCCGTCGCAAGCCTATTGGGTGCGCCCGCGCAAGGGCGGGATCGTTGCCTTCGCCGGTCTGATGGAGACCTGGTCGTCGGCCGATGGCTCGGAAGTCGACACCGCCGCCATCCTGACGACGGCGGCCAATGCCTCGATCCGGCAGATCCACGACCGTATGCCCGTCGTCATTAAGCCCGAGGATTTCGCCCGCTGGCTGGACTGCAAGACGCAGGAGCCGCGCGAGATTGTCGATCTCTTCGGCCCCGTGGCGGAGGATTACTTCGAGGCGATCCCCGTTTCCGACAAAGTCAACAAGGTTGCCAATGCCGGCCCTGACATTCAGGAGGCGGTGACGCCCAAGGTCGCGCCGGACGCTCGACCCGAGAGCAAACCGGCCGAACCGGCTAACGCACAGATGTCCCTGTTCTGAGGGTCAGGCGGGCCGCTTGGTCAGCTTGGTCGCAGGCTTCACCTTTGCCTGCAGCGCGGCGGCGAGTACGGCCTTCAGGCCGAGCGGGCGATACTGTTCGATGAGATTTGCGGATTTGGCGACGTCTTTGGTCTTTGCGGCTTTCACTTGCACTCACTCCTTGATGCTTACCTGAACCGGATACATGCCGTTCTCGTCATTCAGCGCGAAAACGACGCTCCTCCCTGTTCTCCGGAGACAGGAACCGTGGTGCAGAACCAACTACACCGCGAATCTGTTTTCCGCGTGGCGCTCTCAGATAAGCCCAATCATGACAAATCCATGGCCGCCGTTTCCCTTTCGATAGCTTACTGTGCTTGCATGCGGCTGACCTCTTGACCGAGCACAGGCGACGCGCGATAAGTGAGCCTATGAAAACGGTTATCTGCATTATCTGCCGGAAGATTATTCGCTAGCGTCCCGCTGGCCTGGCCGTTTTCGTCTCCTAAAATCCAAGATGACAAACGCGCGGGCCGCCCGGGCGCCGTGTTTCGACGGTCGTATGCATATGGAGATTGGGAATGGGCGGAGCGCCGACACTAAAGCTGTACAACACGCTGACGCGGGAGAAGGTCGAGTTCCGGCCGATCGATCCCGACAACGTCCGCATGTATGTCTGCGGCCCGACGGTCTATGATTATGCCCATATCGGCAATGCCCGGCCGGTGATTGTCTTCGATGTGCTTTTCCGGCTGCTGCGCCACGTCTATGGCGCGGAGCACGTGACCTATGCCCGCAACATCACCGACGTCGACGACAAGATCAATGCGCGGGCGCTGCGCGACTATCCGACCCTGCCGCTCAATGAAGCGATCCGGCGGGTGACAGAGAAGACCGAAACGCAGTTTCTGGCGGACGCCAAATCGCTCGGCTGCCTCGATCCCGACGTGCAGCCGAGGGCGACCGACAACATCGCGCAGATGATCGAAATCATCGAAAAGCTGCTTGCCAAGGCGCATGCCTATCAGGCGGGCGGCGAGGTGCTGTTCGATACCAAGTCGATGGCCGACTACGGTCAGCTTTCAAAGCGCAACCTCGACGAACAGCAGGCCGGCGCCCGCATTGCCGTGGAAGTGCACAAGAAAAATCCCGGCGATTTCGTGCTGTGGAAGCTTTCGGCCGACAACGAGCCGGGCTGGGACAGTCCGTGGGGCAGGGGCCGTCCGGGCTGGCATATTGAGTGCTCGGCGATGAGCAGCCGTTATCTCGGAGAGGTCTTCGACATTCATGGCGGCGGGCTCGACCTCATCTTCCCGCATCATGAAAACGAGATCGCCCAGTCCCGTTGCGCCCACGGCACGCAAGTGATGGCGAATGTCTGGATGCACAACGGCTTCCTGCAGGTCGAAGGCCGCAAGATGTCGAAGTCCGAGGGCAACTTCGTCACGATCTACGAATTGCTGCACACGGAGAAGTTTGCCGGCCGCCAGTGGCCGGGCGACGTGCTGAGGCTTGCCATGCTGATGACGCATTACCGCGAACCGATCGATTTTTCGGTGAAGCGGCTGGAGGAAGCCGAACACCTGCTTTCGAAATGGCCGGTGCCGGGCGAGGCGAAGGGTGAGGCCGATCCGGCCGTCGTGGCGGCGCTCGCCGACGACCTCAACACCGTCGCGGCGGTTCAGGCGCTCCATGCGCTCGCCCAAAAGGCGGCGGCCGATCCGAAGCTGCTCGGCGCCTTCGCGGCAAGTGCTGCGCTGATCGGCGTTGTGCCTGAGGCGGTCGAACTCGACGAGGGCGTGGTACGCGACATCGACGGCCGTGTCCGCGCCCGCCTGGAACTGCTGAAGGCGAAGAATTTCGCCGAGGCCGACAAGATCCGCGACGATCTTCTCGCCCAGGGCATCCAGCTCAAGGATGGCAAGGATGCGGCAACCGGCGAGCGTGTGACGACCTGGGACATCAAACGGTGATCGCGAGCCCGGCAGCGAGTTTTGTCCGATCCCTCTGAGCGGGATCGGACAATGCCTCCAGGAACGGCGGAAACGCGGAGAGCAGGCATGAAAGAGGAGTTCGTGCGATGATCGACCATACGGGCATTCCCGTCTCGGATTTCGACCGGGCGCGGTCGTTCTACGACAAGGCCTTCGCTCCGCTCGGCGCCTCGCTGCTGATGATGGTGCCGGTGGAACATACCGGCGGCGTCAAGGTTGGCGGCTATGGCCGCGAACGGCCGGTCTTCTGGTTGCACGAGGCGACGACCGGTCCGGGACGGCACTATGCGTTTTCGGCAAGAAGCCGCGCCGAAGTCGATGCCTTCTACGAGGCGGCGATGGCGGCCGGCGGGCGCGACAACGGCAAGCCCGGGCTTCGGCCGCACTATCACCCCGATTACTACGGCGCCTTCGTACTCGATCCCGACGGCAACAACATCGAAGCCGTCTGCCACGCGCCGGCTTGAGGAGGGGTTGCGATGAGTCTCGACAACAGGCCCTATTATACCGGAGGCTGTCAGTGCGGCGCGGTCCGCTTCCGCGTCGAGGGCAAACTTGGTGACGCATCCGTCTGTCATTGCCGCATGTGCCAGAAGGCGAGCGGCAACTTCTATATGCCCTTGGTTTCCGTTCGCGGCGCACATGTCACCTGGACGCGCGGCGAGCCGAAGCGCTTTCAGTCGTCAAACGCCGCGCGACGCGGCTTCTGCGCCGATTGCGGCACGCCGCTGACCTACGAGGCACCGGATGGCATGGCGCTCGCCATCGCCACCTTCGACGAGCCGCAGGGCATCGTGCCCACCATCCAGTGGGGCATCGAGGGCAAGCTGCCCTATGTCGATCACGTGGCCGATCTGCCGGGCGTTCATACGATGGAAGATCCGGACGCGATCGAATTTCTGACCAATCTCGTTTCCTACCAGCATCCCGACCACGACACCGAAACTTGGCCCCCGGAGGAAAGTCGATGAGCGAAAACGTTCGAACAGGCGGATGCCAATGCGGCGCAGTCCGTTTCCGTATCCGGGGGCAGCTTGGCCGTCCGTCGATCTGCCATTGCCGCATGTGCCAGAAGCAGTTCGGCTCGTTCTTCTCGGCGCTGGTGACGGCGCCGAAGGATGGCGTCGAATGGGTACGGGACGAGCCGAGCTACTTTCAGTCCTCGGTCAACATCGATCGCGGCTTCTGCCCGAAATGCGGCACGCCGATGACCTACCGGCACCCCGGCGGCCTCGAGATCGCGATCGGCACGTTTGACGATCGCACCGATCTCGCGCCGAAAATCCAGGTCAATCACGCGTCGCGGCTGCCCTGGGTCGATACCATCTTCGAACAGCCGGTGCTGGAGGATCAGGACTTCTATGCGCGGCAGGAGAGCATCATCTCCTTCCAGCACCCGGATCACGAGACCGAGCAATGGCACCCTTCGGGGGCATTCCGGTGACCATCGCCCGCATCTATACCGGTGGATGCCAATGCGGCGCCGTCCGCTACCGTGCCGAAGGCACGCTCGCGGATCCGCATATCTGTCATTGCCGCATGTGCCAGAAGGCGGCCGGCAACTATTTCATGCCGCTGGCGAATGTCGCGCGCGACAGTTTCGATATTACCCGCGGCCAGCCGTCCTGGTTCCGCTCGTCGCATCTGGTTCGACGCGGCTTCTGCCGCGACTGCGGCACGCCGCTGTTCTATGACATGCCGGATGCGGATTTCATCAATATCACGCTCGGTTCGCTCGACGATCCGGATGACGTGTTGCCCGTCTATCAGGCCGGCGTCGAGTCTCGTGTGCTGTGGTTTTCGCGGCTCGCCAGACTGCCCGAAAAAGAGACGGATGACGGCAGCGAGGTGTCCGCCACCCGCCATCTGATCATACTCGAAACGAACCGCCAGCACCCGGACTACGACACCGTGCACTGGCCGCTGACGAAAGACTGAAAATGACGACTGTACTGCGTACGCTCTACCCGGAAATCGAACCCTATGCATCGGGCCACCTCGATGTCGGCGACGGTCACGTGATCTATTGGGAAAAGGTCGGCACGCCAGGCGCCAAGCCTGCCGTCTTCCTGCATGGCGGACCGGGCGGCACGATTTCTGCCAACCATCGTCGCCTGTTCGATCCGGCGCTCTATGATGTGACTTTGTTCGACCAGCGCGGCTGCGGCAAGTCGACTCCGCACGCGAAGATCGAGGCCAACACCACATGGCATCTCGTCGCCGATATCGAGCGGCTGCGCGCACAGGCTGGGGTCGCCAAGTGGTTGGTCTTCGGCGGCTCCTGGGGATCGACGCTGGCGCTCGCCTATGCCGAGAAGCACCCGGAGCGGGTTTCGGAACTCGTGCTGCGCGGCATCTACACGCTGACGAAGGCCGAGCTCGACTGGTACTATCAGTTCGGCGTCTCGGAGATGTTCCCGGACAAATGGGAGCGGTTCATCGCGCCGATCCCGGAAGACGAACGGCACGAGATGATGCACGCCTACCACCGCCGCCTGATGAGCGACGACAAGGCGACGCGTCTTGCCGCCGCCAAGGCCTGGAGCATCTGGGAAGGCGAGACGATTACGCTGCTGCCGGAACTGTCGACGAGCGCACCTTTCGCCGACGACGAATATGCCGATGCCTTCGCGCGCATCGAAAACCACTTCTTCGTCAATGCCGGCTGGATGGACGACGGCCAATTGTTGCGGGATGTTCACCGGCTTCACGGCATTCCCGGCGTCGTCATCCACGGGCGTTACGACATGCCGTGCCCGGCGAAATATGCCTGGCAGTTGCACAAGGCCTGGCCGGGGTCCGAGCTCCATCTGATCGAAGGGGCAGGGCACGCCTATTCCGAGCCCGGCATTCTCGACCGGCTGATCCGGGCGACGGACCAATACGCAGGCAAGACCGAGTAAGACCAGCAAGAACCGAGCATTTGGACGATTAGCCATGACCAGGGAACGCATCTACCTCTTCGACACGACGCTACGGGACGGGCAGCAGACGCCCGGCATCGACTTTTCGGTCGAGGACAAGATTGCGATTGCGGGTCTGCTCGACGCGTTCGGCATGGACTACATCGAGGGCGGCTATCCCGGCGCGAACCCGACCGACACCGAGTTTTTCACGCGCAAGCGCACGCAGAAGGCATCTTTCGTCGCCTTTGGCATGACCAAGCGCGCCGGGGTTTCGGCGTCGAATGATCCGGGCCTCGCGGCCCTGCTTGCCGCAAAGAGCGACGCCATCTGTCTGGTCGCCAAGAGCTGGGACTATCATGTCGAGGTCGCTCTCGGCTGCACGAACGAGGAAAACCTCGACAATATCCGCGCTTCTGTCGAGGCGGTGGTCGCCTCCGGTCGTGAGGCGATGGTCGACTGCGAGCATTTCTTCGATGGCTACAAGGCCAATCCGGCTTACGCGCTCGCCTGCGCGAAGACTGCTTTTGAAGCCGGCGCCCGCTGGGTTGTGCTCTGCGACACCAATGGCGGCACGCAGCCGCCGGAGGTGCGCGAGATCGTCACTGCTGCGATCGCTGCCGGCGTGCCCGGCGCCAATCTCGGCATCCATGCCCACAACGACACCGGCCAGGCGGTCGCCAACTCGCTGGCGGCGGTGGAGGCCGGCGTGCGCCAGATCCAGGGAACGCTGAACGGCATCGGCGAGCGTTGCGGCAACGCCAATCTCGTCACGCTGATCCCGACGCTCGCGCTCAAGGAGACCTATTCCAATCGCTTCGAAACGGCGATCGATGCCGATCGCCTGCAGGAATTGACGAAGCTCGCCCATTCTTTCGACGAGCTGTTGAACCGCTCGCCGGATCAGCAGGCGCCCTATGTCGGCGCATCGGCCTTTGCCACCAAAGCCGGCATCCATGCTTCGGCACTGCTCAAGGACCCGCGCACCTATGAGCACGTCGCGCCGGAAAGCATCGGCAACCTGCGCAAGGTCATGGTCTCCGATCAGGGCGGCAAGGCCAATTTCATCAACGCGCTGAAGCGCCGCGGCATCGTCGTCAGCAAGGACGACCCGAAGCTCGACAAGCTGATCGCCATCGTCAAGGAACGGGAAGCGACCGGCTATGCCTATGAGGGGGCGGATGCGAGCTTCGCGCTGCTAGCAAGCCGCATCCTCGGCACGGTGCCGGATTTCTTCCACGTCGAAAGCTTCCGGGTGATGGTCGAGCGCCGCTTCGACGCCAACGGCCATCTGAAGACCGTATCGGAAGCGGTGGTGAAGGTGGTGGTCGACGGCGAGACGATGATGTCGGTTGCCGAAGGCCATGGCCCGGTCAATGCGCTCGACCTGGCGCTGCGCAAGGACCTCGGCAAGTACCAATCGGAAATCGAAGATCTCGAACTGGCGGACTATAAGGTCCGTATCCTCAATGGCGGCACCGAGGCGATCACGCGCGTGCTGATCGAGTCGACCGACGGAACCGGCGCGCGCTGGTGGACGGTGGGCGTCTCCGACAACATCATCGACGCATCCTTCCAGGCACTGATGGACAGCATCATCTTCAAGCTGCTGAAGAACCGCGACCATGTCGGCCTGATTGCCGCTGAATGATGACCGTGAGGGCCAGGTAATTCCGACGCAGCCGCGGTGGGATGATGAGCGAAACTCACCATCCCTTCACGGAAATGAATTGGTGCATTCCCGGGCGTTAGAGTAGGACGCACCTGTGGGAGTTTGCGCCGGCTGGTAGGCCGTGCCTTCCCTTACGACTGGAGAGCGTCGCTTCGCCACTATGGTTCTCCGGCAAACACACCAGGAAAAGATGTTATGGCTGAGCCAAAAGCACCCGCCGAAAATACCGATTCCGCGAGAGGCTTTGCCTTCGCGCTGACCGCCTATCTGCTGTGGGGCTTTCTGCCCTTTTTCATGAAGGCCGTCGCTCACATTCCGGCGCCGGAAGTGGTGGCGCACCGGATCGTGTGGTCGGTGCCGCTCGCGGGTCTGGTTCTGCTTTGGCTCGGTCGTACCGATGACATCAAGGTCGCGCTGCGCTCTCCGCGCATGCTGCGCATGGCGGCGCTGACCGCCGTGCTGATCACCATCAACTGGGGCATCTATGTCTGGGCGATCGGCGCCGGCCGCGCGATCGAGACGGCGCTCGGCTACTATATCAACCCGCTGTTTTCGATCTTCCTCGGCGCGGTGCTGCTGAAGGAAAAGCCGAACCCGGCGCAGATGGTTGCGATCGCGCTTGCGGCATCGGCCGTCGCCGTGCTCGCCTTCGATGCCGGCGGCCTGCCGTGGGTGTCGATCGGCCTTTGCCTGTCCTGGGGCTTCTATGCTTTCTTCCGCAAGACGCTGCCGGTCGGTCCGAACCAGGGCTTCTTCCTGGAGGTCCTGCTGCTCAGCATTCCGGCGATCGGCTACATCATCTGGCTCGAGGCGACCGGGCAGGGGCATTTCGGCGATACCGGCACGGCCGATGTTCTCTGGCTGATGTCCTGCGGCGTCGTCACCGCCATTCCATTGATGATCTATGCCAACGGCGCCAAGCTGCTGCGGCTGTCGACCATCGGCATCATGCAGTACATCGCTCCGACGATGATCTTCCTCATCGCCGTTTTCGTCTTCCACGAGCCCTTCGGCACCGCGAAGCTGATCGCCTTCGGCCTGATCTGGGCGGCGCTGGTGATCTATTCGGGCGCGATGTTGGCCGAAAGCCGTGCGCGTCGCGCAGCATTGCAGGCGAGTCCGGCCGAGTAACGCAAGCGAATGGGACAAAAACGAAAAAGGCGCGCCGGTGAGCGCGCCTTTTTGTTGTCCGGGAATTAAAAGATCAAAGCCTGGAAATGATCTCAGCCTCGCCCTCGCGCCCGTTGCCACCACTGGCAGCAGCAAGAATGGTCGGAACGATGTCGACCGCATCATTGACGACGAGCGGCTGCACGAGGTGCGCCGTGTGTACGAAACCCTCCTCGCGCATGTGCTGCAGCAGATCCAGCATCGGCCGCCAGAAGTTGTTGATGTTACCGAAGACCATCGGCTTGCGGTGACGGCCAAGCTGCGCCCAGGTCATGATCTCGACGATCTCTTCCAGAGTGCCGATGCCGCCCGGCAACGCCACGAAAGCGTCGGCCCGTTCGAACATCGTGTGCTTGCGCTCGTGCATGTCGGCGGTGACGATCAGCTCGTTCAGCTGGCCGAGCGAATGGCGGGTGGCTTCCTTGTCCATCAGGAATTCCGGGATGATCCCGGTGACTTCGCCGCCGTTGGAAAGGACGCCGCTGGCCACGGCTCCCATGATGCCGCGCGTGCCGCCGCCATAGACCAGGCGAAGACCGTGATCGGCAATCGAGCGGCCAAGTGCGCGGCCGGCTTCCATGTAAGCGTTGTCGCGTCCCGGCTGTGAACCGCAATAGACGCAGATGGATCGAATCGTGCTGTTCTCAGTGCTCATGCCCCCAAAAAACATTGCAGCGCAGCATGGGTCAAGAAAAATGAGGGGAAAGCTGGGTTTCCGGCGGTTGCGGCGCCCTTGACTGCTTGTGTGCCGAATCGCGAATCGCTAGCAATTTCAGGGATTGATTGAAGAAATCGGACGGTTCGCTTGCTGTTGCGCTATAATGAATGGCGCAAGCCCGCACCGCAGGCCGATGAGAGGGCATGCGCGGAGCGTTGCTCCGCTCCGTGTGGAGAGTGGCATGATCAAAAATAAGGCCGGCTGGGTGGCCATTACTGTCCTCGTGGCAGCGACAGCGTTGATGGTATTCGTGGTGCAACCGAACCTGCGTGGTGACGGCAAGAAGCCGGCGGACGAACCGGCCGCAGGCAACGCGAGCCAATCGAACGAGACTGCTGCTGGCACCGGCGGCCCGCAGGCGACCGAAGGAACCGCGAAGCCGCTGGACGCCAAGGCCGGTGAGGCCGAACAGACAGCCAATGCTGCGCCGACGAACGCACCCGCCGAAAATCCGGACGTGCCCGGTTTCGATGTGCTGCGCGTGGAGCCCGATGGATCGACCGTGATCGCTGGGCACGCCGAGCCCGGTTCGAAGCTCGAGATTCTGAGCGGCGACACCGTTGTCGGTACCGCCGATGTCGGCGCGACGGGTGACTTTGCGGCCGTCTTCGACAAGCCTCTGCCGGCTGGCGACTATCAGTTGACGCTGCGCAGCACCGGTGAAGACGGCACGGTGAAGAGTTCCGAGGAAGTTGCGACCGTTTCGGTTCCCAAGGACCCCTCCGGTCAACTGCTCGCCATGGTGTCGAAGCCAGGTGAGGCAAGCCGACTGATCGCGACGCCGGAAGCTGCCAAGGCCGAAAGCGAGCAAGGGACCGACAACAAGCCGGCCGAGGTCGCATCGACTGCGACGCAGACGCCGCTCGCGACCGGCGACGCATCCTCGGCTCCGGCAAAGGCGCTCGGTGTTCCCGGCTTGCAGGTGAGTGCCGTCGAGATCGAGGGAAGCAAGATGTTCGTCGCGGGCAGCGCCAGGCCGCGTGCGCTGGTGCGCGTCTATGCGGATGACAAGCTGCTCGGAGAAATGAAGGCCGACGACAAGGGCAATTTCGTCGTCGATGGCGAGATCGAGTTGACCGTTGGCAGCCACATCATCCGCGCCGATATGCTGAACGAGGATGGCACCAAGGTCGCTATGCGCGCTTCGGTTCCCTTCGACCGCCCCGCAGGCTCGCAGGTCGCCGCCGTGGCGCCGTCGGGCACGCCCTCGGCGACAGCCGGTCTTGATGGCGTACGCGCCGAGGCAGGCAAGGCGCTGGCTCTGTTGAAGGGGCTCTATGCCAATGGCAAGGTCCCGACAGGCGAGCAACTCGCCGCAGCGCGTTCCGCAACAGAGATCGCTCTGAAGTCGCTGGCCGACTTCCGGCTCGCCGACAGCTCCGATCAGGCGCTGGCCGCGGCCTCGGCACGGGCGTCGAAGGCGGCAGCCGATGCGCTGGCAGCCTTGAAGGCCGCGCCGCAGGATGCGCCGAGCGTTGCTTCGGCGCTTGCCAAGGTCGACGCGAGCGTCGGTCCGGTTCTGGCCGAGCGCGGCAGCGCGACGCCGGCGTCGGACGCGCAGGCCCAGCCGAAGGGCAATGCCCCGGCGCAGGGTGAACTGGCAAAGGCGATGGGTGCAGGCAGCGCAGTGGCGAGCGACGCCACGACGACGCCGGCGCCAAGCACTGAAACCGCAGCCGCGGCCCCCACGCAGGAAGAGCCTCAGACGGTCCAGCAGGAGCCGCTCAAGGAGAGCAAATCCTCCGTGATCATCCGTCGCGGCGACACGCTGTGGCAGATTTCGCGTCGCGTCTACGGTGCCGGCTTGCGCTACACCACGATCTACCTGGCCAACCAGGACCAGATCGAAGACCCGGACCGCATTCGCCCGGGACAGGTTTTCGGTGTGCCGGATAAGGCGCTGCCGGACGATGAATCGCGCGAGATTCACAGAAAGCACATGAAACACGAGCAATAGGCAGTCGATCGCCCGCCAACAACATTGCGGCGGCGGCGATGGATGCCTATCTCTCGATCAAGGGCGGCGCCTTCAACGAGGCGCCGCTTTTCATTGAACGGTGATGACGGCGCTGTAGAGGGAAAGCACGGTGCGGCAAGGCTCGTGGGGCTCCCTAAGCCGTCAAGCAGCGCGAAACGTAAGAGCGGATCAGAACGTGGCACCCCAGAAGAAAACTGTTTCGGCCGATACGAGCAATCCGTTGCAGACGATCGCCAATCTCTGGCCCTATATGTGGCCGACGGACAGGGCCGATCTCAAGCTCCGGGTCATCTGGGCAACGGTCATTCTGATCATCGCCAAGGTCGTTCTGATCCTCGTTCCCTATTCCTTCAAGTGGGCAACCGATGCGCTGAACGGCAAGCCGGATGCCTTGGGTTTCCTGCCTCAGTTCCTCACCGGCGCGGTGATGCTAGTGCTCGCCTACAATCTCGCGCGCTTGCTGCAGGCCGGCTTGAACCAGCTTCGCGATGCGCTGTTTGCAAGCGTTGGCCAACACGCGGTTCGCCAACTTGCCTACAAGACCTTTGTCCACATGCACCAGCTCTCGCTGCGCTTCCATCTGGAGCGGCGCACCGGTGGGCTTTCGCGCGTCATCGAGCGCGGCACCAAGGGCATCGAGACGATCGTCCGATTCACGATCCTGAACAGCGTGCCGACCCTGATCGAATTTCTGCTGACGGCGGTGATCTTCTGGTGGGGCTACGGTTTCAGCTATCTGTTTGTGACGGCCGTCACCGTCTGGCTGTACATCTGGTTCACGGTCAAGGCGAGCGACTGGCGCATCGCCATTCGCCGCTCGATGAACGACAGCGACACCGACGCCAACACCAAGGCGATCGACTCGCTCCTGAACTTCGAGACGGTCAAATATTTCGGCAACGAAGAGATGGAAGCCCGTCGCTTCGACAAGTCGATGGAGCGCTATGAGGCCGCGGCGACCCAGGTCTGGACGTCGCTCGGTTGGCTCAACTTCGGCCAGGCGCTGATCTTCGGCGCCGGCACGGCTGTCATGATGATCATGTCGGCGCTCGCCGTTCAGCGCGGTGAACAGACGCTCGGTGATTTCGTCTTCATCAACGCAATGCTGATCCAGCTTGCAATTCCGCTCAATTTCATCGGCTTCGTCTACCGCGAAATTCGCCAGGGCCTGACCGATATCGAGCACATGTTCGATCTGCTCGACGTACGCGCCGAAGTGGTGGATCGCCCGGATGCGAGCGAACTCGTCATCGGCAAGGGCGCCATCGCCTTCAAGGACGTGCATTTCGCCTATGATCCGGCGCGACCGATCCTCAAGGGCATTACCTTCGAAGTGCCCGCCGGCAAGACGGTCGCGGTCGTCGGCCCGTCGGGCGCCGGCAAGTCGACGCTCTCCCGGCTGCTCTATCGCTTCTACGACGTGCAGGAAGGGGCCATCACCGTCGATGGCCAGGACGTGCGGACCGTGACGCAAAAGAGCCTGCGCTCGGTCATCGGCATGGTGCCGCAGGATACCGTGCTCTTCAACGACACCATTGCCTATAACATCCGCTACGGCCGGGTCTCTGCCAGCGAGGCCGAGGTCGAAGCGGCCGCTGAGGCGGCACAGATCGCCGGCTTCATCCACACGCTGCCCGAAGGCTTCCAGGCCATGGTCGGCGAGCGTGGCCTGAAGCTCTCAGGCGGCGAGAAGCAGCGCGTCGCAATCGCCCGCACCATCCTCAAGGCGCCGCCGATCCTGATCCTCGACGAGGCGACATCGGCACTCGACACGCGCACGGAACAGGAAATCCAGTCAGCGCTCGACGTGGTCTCGCGCAACCGCACGACGCTCGTGATCGCCCACCGGCTTTCGACCGTAATCAACGCCGACGAGATCATCGTGCTGAAGGATGGCGTCATCGCCGAGCGCGGCACCCATGGCGAGCTGATTGACCGCGACGGCCTCTATGCGTCGATGTGGAGCCGCCAGCGCGAAGCAACGCAGGCCGAGGAGCAGTTGAAGCGCGTGCGCGAAAGTGACGATCTCGGCATCGTTACCCGCGGCGAGCCGGCGATCTGATGGCGTTTCTTTCTTTGCTGAGCGCGACGCGTTTTGTCGCTGTCTGGCGGGNGCCAGGGGATTTCGCGCTAGTTCACGTTCCACGGAAAATCTGGAGTAGAGTTTATGAGCCTGGTCAATACGATCCGCAACACGCTCGTACCGGTGCACAAGGAAGGCTATCGCTTCGTCGCGATCTTCTTTGTCGTGTCGCTGGTGCTTGGCTTCCTGTGGGAGCCGTTGATGTGGATCGGCTTCGTGCTGACCGCCTGGTGCGCCTATTTCTTCCGCGACCCTGAACGCATGACGCCGATCGACGACGATCTGGTGATCAGCCCAGCCGATGGCCGCGTTTCGTCGATCGCAACGGTGCTGCCGCCGGAAGAGCTGAACCTCGGCTCGGAACCGATGCTCCGCATCTCGGTTTTCATGAACGTGTTCAACTGCCATGTGAACCGTGCGCCGATGGCCGGCACCATCACCCGCGTCGCCTACCGCGCCGGCAAGTTCGTCAATGCCGAGCTCGACAAGGCCAGCCACGAGAACGAGCGCAACGGCCTGGTGATCGAGACCAAGCACGGTGCGATCGGCGTCGTCCAGATCGCCGGCCTCGTTGCCCGTCGCATTCTCTGCTGGAAATATGAGAACGGCTCGCTGGACGCAGGCGAGCGCTTCGGCCTGATCCGCTTCGGTTCGCGGCTCGACGTCTTCCTGCCCGCAGGAGCCGAGCCGCGCGTCAGCGTCGGCCAGACTGCCGTTGCCGGCGAAACCGTGCTTGCCGAGTTCGGCTCGGCCAAGGGCCCGGTCCTCAGCCGTCGCGCATAAGGAGTGTACATGGAAGGCTCTGAACAGGAAAACCCAGCCGAACCGCCGAAAGCTACCGGCGACGCGAGCGGTTCAAACGACACCGGTCGTGGTCCTCGGCTGCGCGAGATACCGCTGCGGCTGATGATCCCGAACCTGATCACGGTGCTGGCGATCTGTGCCGGTCTCTCGGGCATTCGGCTCGCCTTCGAAAACCGCATCGAGCTTGCCGTTGCCATGGTCTTGCTCGCGGCCTTCCTCGACGGCATCGACGGCCGCGTTGCACGCCTGCTGAAGGCGACGTCGAATTTTGGCGGCCAGATGGACTCCCTCGCCGATATTATCAATTTCGGCGTTGCGCCGGCGCTCGTGCTTTACGTCTTCATCCTGGATCAGGCCCGCTCGATCGGCTGGATCGCGGCGCTGATCTACGCGATCGCCTGTGGCCTGCGGCTTGCGCGCTTCAACGTCATGGCCGAGCGCCAGTCCAAGGCGCCGTGGCAGTCGGAATATTTCGTTGGCGTGCCGGCACCGGCAGGCGCCATGCTGGTCCTGCTTCCGGTCTATCTCGGCCTCTTGGGATTGGCGCCCGAGCGCACCTTCGCGCTGATTGCATCGGGCTACACCGTGCTGATCGCCTTCCTGCTGGTCAGCCGTCTGCCGGTCTGGTCCGGCAAGTCGGAAAACAGCCGTGTGCGCCGCGATCTCGTCCTGCCGGCCATTCTCGGCGTCGTCTTCTATGTCGCGACGCTGATGACCTATACCTGGGAGACGATGGCGGTGACGGCCCTTGGCTACCTGATCACGCTGCCTTTCGGCGCGCGCTCCTGGCAGCGCAAATACGGCGGCGACTGGCCGGCCCATCCATCGACAGGCGGCGACGGCCTGCCGGGTGACAAGGACTGACTGAGTTTCAGCTAAGGTACAAAAAGGCCACCGTGGTGACACGGTGGCCTTTTTGTTTGGAAAGCGCGCCGAAGCTTACTCCGGCATCCGGTAATCGACGATCTTGTCTTCGCGGACGATGTAGAGCTTGCCGGTCTCAGTCTGGTCAGGGCCGACGAGCGGCAGAAGCTTGGCGGCAACTTCGGAGGGATGCGGCACGGTCTCCGGATCC
This sequence comes from Ensifer sp. 22521, assembly GCF_052044795.1. Lineage (NCBI taxonomy): Bacteria > Pseudomonadati > Pseudomonadota > Alphaproteobacteria > Hyphomicrobiales > Rhizobiaceae > Ensifer > Ensifer sp. 22521. The sequence goes on along the minus strand of NZ_JBQENM010000006.1, from coordinate 267,032 downwards.
TCGCCGGGCATCGCCTGGGCGCGCATCGCCGTGCGGGTGGCGCCGGGATCGACAGAGAGGATGCGCAGCGGCAGGCGCTGCGTTTCGCCGGCCCAGGTGCGAGCCAGCGCCTCGACGGCGGCCTTCGATGCGGAGTAGGGGCCCCAGAAGGGCTTGCACTTGTGCGCAGCGCTCGACGACAGGATCAGCGCACGGCCGGCGTCCGATTTGATCAGCAGCGGCTCCAGCGAGCGGATCAGCCGCCAGGTGGCGTTGACGTTGATGTTCATTACCTTTTCGAACACCTTCGCCTCGACATGGCCGATCGGCGAGATCGTGCCGAGCACGCCGGCATTGGCGACCATGATGTCGAGCTTGCCCCAGCGCTCGTTGATGGCGCCACCGAGCTTGTCGATCGCTGCCATGTCGGCGAGATCGAACGGCACCAGCGTCGCCGAACCGCCCGCCGCCTTGATCGCGTCGTCGAGTTCTTCAAGCCCGCCGACGGTGCGCGCGCAGGCGACGACATGGGCACCGGCCTTGGCCAGTTCGAGAGCGGTGAAATAGCCGATACCGCGCGATGCGCCGGTGACCACGGCCACCCGGCCTTTGAGATCGATCGTCATTTTATTGTCTGATTATCCGTTGCTGGCGAGAACCGAGAGTTTGCGGACATTGCTGGCGCCTTCCTGGTCGAGAAGGCGGGTCGGATAGTCCCCGGTGAAATAGTGGTCGGTGAACTGCGGCGCCTTCGGATCGCGCTTCTCGCCGCCGACCGCCTCATAGAGGCCGTCGATCGACAGGAATTCGAGCGAGTCTGCCCCGATGTAGCGGCACATGGAGGCGAGGTCGACATGCTGGTTGGCGAGCAGCTTGTCGCGATCCGGCGTGTCGATGCCGTAGAAATCCGGGTGGAAGATCATCGGGCTCGCGACCCGCACATGCACTTCGCGTGCACCGGCCTCCCGCATCATCTGCACGATCTTCACCGACGTCGTGCCACGCACGATCGAATCATCGACCAGAATGACGCGCTTGCCTTCGATCATCGCGCGGTTGGCTGAGTGCTTGAGCTTGACGCCGAAGGCGCGGATCTGCTGCGTCGGCTCGATGAAGGTGCGGCCGACATAGTGGTTGCGGATGATGCCGTATTCGAAGGGAATGCCGCTCTGCTGGGCATAGCCAAGGGCGGCCGGCGTTCCGCCGTCCGGTACCGGAACCACCACATCGGCTTCGACGGGCGCCTCCTTGGCGAGATTGATGCCCATGTTCTTGCGCGACACGTAAATGCTGCGGCCGCCGACGACCGAATCCGGGCGGGCGAAATAGACATATTCGAACAGGCAGAGGCGTTCCGGCTGCGATACCTCCGGCTTGCGAGAATCGATCGAGATCGATCCGTCGGGCTGGATCTCGCAGATGATCACCTCGCCGTTCTCGACATCGCGGACGTAAGTTGCGCCGATGATGTCAAGCGCGCAGGTCTCGGAGCAGAAGATCGGCTTGCCGTCGAGTTCGCCCATGACGAGCGGTCGGATGCCGATCGGGTCACGCGCGGCGATCAGCTTGGTGCGCGTCATCGCCAGCATCGAGTAGCCGCCTTCCATCTGTCGGATGGCGTCGATGAAGCGGTCGGACGAGGAGGCCTGCTTGGAACGGGCGATCAGGTGCAGGACGACTTCGGTGTCGGAGGTCGACTGACAGATGGCGCCATCGGCGATCAACTGACGGCGAAGGGTGAGGCCGTTGGTGAAGTTGCCGTTGTGAGCGATCGCGATGCCGCCGACTTCAAGTTCGGCAAAGAGCGGCTGGACGTTGCGCAGCGCCACTTCGCCCGTCGTCGAGTAGCGGGTGTGGCCGATGGACATGAAGCCGGGGAGCTTTGCCAGCGTCGCCGGGTCGGTGTAGTGGTCGCCGACGAGGCCCATGCGCTTTTCGGTGCAGAACTGCTTGCCGTCGAAGGTGACGATGCCGGCGGCTTCCTGGCCGCGATGCTGGAGCGCATGCAGGCCGAGCGCCGTCAGCGCCGCCGCGTCCGAGTGCCCCAATATGCCGAAGACGCCGCACTCTTCGTGCAGTTCATCGCCTTCGAGTTCATCGTGGATTTCCATGGATCTCAGATCGGTCATCACTGTCGCCTTTGCTCCGTACCGGTGCGCATATCGTGATCAGGCCCGCCATCTTCAAGCGATCTTAGCTGAAAACGGCTGCAAGCGTTATTCCCCAAAAGGACAAAGCCCGCGGGGCGGGCTTTGTCGGCAAATCGTTCCTGTCTCAGCCGTTGGTGGCCGGTGCGTCGTCGGCGGGCGCCTGCTCCGGCGTCGTCGACGGTGTCTGGCCGGGGGTCGCCGCCGGTGCTTCGCCTTCACCTTCGCCGGTGGTGTCCTTGCCGCGCAGGCGGTCGAGAATGGTGGCGTCGGCTTCTTCAGGCAGAAGCGCGATCAGCTTGTTGCCGAGATTGTCGAGCAGCGGCTTCGATTTCGCCTGGGTTACCCAGGTCGGCTGCTGCTGCGGCGCGACGAGCCAGTTGAAGAACAGCATGGCGACGACGACCAGCAGGATGCCGCGGGCGGCACCGAACAGGAAGCCGAGGGTGCGGTCGAGCGCGCCGATGCGGCTGTCGATGATGAAATCGGCAATCCGCATGGTAATGAAGGAAATGATGATCAGCGCGACCAGGAAGATCACCGCCGCCGATCCGATCAGCGCGACAGTATCGCTGTTGGTGTACTGCTTGGCGTAGGGCAGAAGCTGCGGGTAGAGGAAATAGGCGGCCGCGGCCGCACCGACCCAGCTCGCGACCGAGAGCACCTCGCGCGAGAAGCCTCGAACCATGGCCAGGATTGCGGAAAACAGGGCGACGCCGAGAACGATACCGTCGAGAATTGTAATGGGCATTTTGTCCTTACTCCGGACCCGGTTCGTCCGGGTCTCCTCAAGCCTATCCGCCATCGGCCCTGCTTGACGTTCAGGGCATTTTCAGCCTCTTCGCGGCCCCTACAGCGCTGCGCGTCCTTTCGGGCGCGCAAAGGTCGCTGTAGCGCTCAGACCTGCTGCATAATTTTGTCCTTAAATCGATCCCGATCTAAGGAACTATGCAGTAGTGGACGGTCTGCGACACCCGCATCTTCAATCTTCGTCCTCCACCGGTCTCAGCGCGTTTCGCGATCCCGCGATGCGCGCCACCAGATCCGGCAGGCTTTCCATTTCGCTCCATCGGCCATTGCCGTTTTTCGGCAATTCGGTGGACGCGGACGGCAGGACCGCCTGCGAGAACCCGAGTTTCTCGGCTTCCTTAAGGCGTTGTGCGGTATGCGCAACCGGCCGGATGGCGCCCGACAAGCTGACTTCGCCGAAATAGACGCAATCCGCCGGAAGGGCAAGCCCGGCAAGCGATGAAACCAGTGCGGAAGCCACAGCTAGATCGGCGGCCGGCTCGGAAATGCGGTAACCGCCGGCGATATTGAGATAAACGTCGTGCTGGCCGAGGCGTACGCCGCAATGGGCTTCGAGCACAGCGAGGATCATCGATAGGCGGGCCGAGTCCCAGCCGACGATAGCGCGCCGCGGCGTACCGAGTGAGGTCGGCGCGACGAGCGCCTGCACTTCGACAAGAATGGGGCGGGTGCCTTCCATGCCGGCAAAGACGGCGGCGCCCGGCGATTTTTCGTTGCGTTCTCCGAGGAACAGTTCCGACGGGTTGGCGACTTCGCGCAGACCCTTGTCCGACATTTCGAAAACGCCGATCTCGTCGGTCGGGCCGAAGCGGTTCTTGACGGTGCGCAGGATGCGGTAGTGGTGGCCGCGGTCGCCTTCGAAATAGAGTACCGCATCGACCATGTGTTCGACGACGCGCGGGCCGGCGATCTGGCCCTCCTTGGTGACGTGGCCGACGAGCACGACGGCGGTGCCCGTCTGTTTGGCAAAGCGGATCATCGCCTGCACGCCGGTGCGCACCTGGGTGACCGTGCCGGGCGCCGAATCGACGATGTCGCTCCAGAGTGTCTGGATCGAATCGATGATCACCAGATCGGGGCGCTTGCCTTCCGAAAGCGTTGCCAGGATGTCCTCGACATTGGTCTCTGCGGCCAGCAGCACGTCGCTATCGGCAGCACCCAGGCGCTGCGCACGCAGACGCACCTGCGCCACGGCCTCTTCACCGGAGACATAGATGACGCGGTGCTTGCGGCGCGAAAGTGCGGCGGCCGCCTGCATCAGCACCGTCGATTTGCCGATGCCGGGATCGCCGCCGACGAGCAGCGCGGAGCCGCGCACGAAGCCGCCGCCAGTCACCCGATCCAATTCCGAAATGCCGGTCTGGATACGCGGCGCGTCCTCGATCTCGCCGGAAAGCGTGGTGAGCGCCACCGGGCGGCCCTTCTTCGGAGCGCGCGTCGGACCGCCGCCGATGCCCGCTGTCGGATCGTCTTCGATGATCGTGTTCCATTCGCCGCAGCCTTCGCATTTGCCCGCCCAGCGGGTGTGGACGGTGCCGCAGTTCTGGCAGATGAATTGGGTACGGGCTTTCGCCATCAGGATCGGACTTTCGAAATCTGGGAGCCGCCGGCACACATGCGAGGCGATGCCGCCGACGACAGAAGAATCACCTTCGTCGTCACATAATGCCGCGGAACGCGGAACAAAAGGTGAATTTTAGCGAAGGCCGCAAGGAAAATGCAGGAAAGCCACGTCAGACGGCACCGACATAGTTCCTGATGTAACGATGCCCGAGGCTGGTCAGCAGCTCATAGCCGATGGTTCCGCCGGCGCGCGCCACGTCGTCAATGGCGATGTTTCGGCCGAAAAGCTCGATGTAATCGCCCGGCCGCGCTGCACCGGCCGGCAGGTCGGTGACGTCGAACAGGCTGAGGTCCATGGTGACGCGCCCCACATGCGGCACGCGCTTGCCGTGCAGGAAGCCGAATGCCCCTGACGGCGTTGCCTGCCGTAGAGTCACGCCGCCGCCGGAGACCGAACGATGGTAGCCGTCGGCGTAGCCGACCGCGACGGTGGCGATGCGACTGTCTCTGTCGAAGCGGGCCGACGCGCCGTAGCTCGCCGTGCCTCCGGCCGCGACCTCGCGGATCTGGATGATCCTGGCTTCGGCGGTTACCACTGGGGTCATCGGGTTGATGGCATCGTTGACCGCCTCGCCGCCATAGACGGCGATGCCCGGCCGGGTGAGCTCGAAATGATAGTCGGCGCCCAGGAAGACACCGCCGGAATTGGCAAGGCTTGCATCGACACCCTCATAGGCAGCTGTCGCTTCGCGGAAGCGCCCGAGCTGGTAGGCGTTCAACGGGTGCTGCGGTTCGTCGGCACAGGCGAGGTGGCTCATGATCAGGACTGGCGAGAAGCTTGCGGGTCGCGCCGGGTCATTGGCAAGCGCCACGGCGGCCTCGACCGAGAGGCCCAACCGGTTCATGCCGGTATCGATATGCAGCACGCAGGGGTGATCGCCGCGCTCGGAAAGAGCCGCCATGAACACCGCAAGCTGCTCGTCGGAATTGATGATCGGCACCAGGTCATTGTCGAAGAAGAGCTCTTCGTTGCCCGGCCACATGCCCGCGAGAATGTAGATGCGGCCCTCCGGAACGAGGGGGCGCAGTTCCGCACCTTCCTCGGCATTGGCGACGAAGAAGTCGCGCGCACCGGCGGCATAGAGGGCAGGGGCTGCATCATCGATGCCCAGGCCATAGGCGTCCGCTTTCAGGACCGCTGCCGCCCGCGCCTTGCCGGAGCGGGCATTCATCGTCCGCCAATTGTCGGCAAGCGCACCGAGATCGATCGTGAGGCGGTTGGAGGCGGAAAGAAATTCTGGGGGGAGCATGCCGGACACTCTTCGTGGACGATACGAAGAGCAATACAGCCAACGGCCCATGGTCGCAAATGCTCGCCTGTCGCATCGCCGTCACGCGGGCCACGAAGGAAGGATGAGCACTTTTGTGCAAGACGGGACCGCCTCGGGTCACTATGGTTGCTCAATGCAGACGATTTCGCAGGAAGAAGCCATAGAGGTCATGCCGATTGAAGGCGGTGAGCGCACGCGCTTTTGGCGCGATCCTCGTTTTATGGGCATGGAATGTCTGACGGCGACCTTCATTACCCATGAATTCGCGCCGCACGCACATGAGACGTTCAGCATCGGCGCGATCGAGGCGGGCTCGCAGATTAGCAAGATCAAGGGCGAGCGCTCTGAAGCCGGCCCTGGGTTCTTCTACCTGATCAACCCCGACGAAATCCACGACGGCCACCCCGGCGGCAGCGGCTATCGTTATCGCATGGTCTATCCGAGCGCCGATCTGCTGGTGAACATCATCGAGGACGTGACCGGTCGCGCTTTCAAGGGAACGCCGTCCTTCTCGAGGCGGGTGCTGCAGGATCCGGACCTCGCCTTGTCCTTTCATCAAGCGCACCGAACGCTTGAGGTGGCAGGCGGCACGCTCGAGGCCGAAGAAAGAATGTTCGGCGTGCTTGCGGCGATGTTCGAGAGGCACGGCAGTACGATCATCACCCCGATCGAGACGCGCGAGCAGTCCCCCGTGCATCGGGCGCGGGACTATCTGATCGAGAATTATGCTGAAGACGTCGGGCTCGAGGAACTCGCCAAGGTCGCAGGGCTCAGCCGCGCGCACCTGATCCGCGCCTTCCGCAAGGAATTCCATATCACTCCACATGCCTTTCTGACCGACAAGCGCGTGCGCACCGCCAAGACCTTGCTCAGGCATGGCTGGTCGGCGGTGGATGCGGCCTACCAGTGCGGCTTCGCCGATCAGGCGCATTTCAGCCGCCACTTCAAGGCGCGCACCGGCGTGACACCCGGCGCCTTCCGTGCCGGCTGATCACTTTCGTTCAATACGGGACCTGCTTCCGCCTATAGACGTTCTGCGTTTCGTGTGAATGGAGACAGGGACGTTGCAGGTAAGAAATGCGTTGCAGGAATTTCGGGCCGCGGCGATCGCGATGACGCCGCTGATCGTCGCCGTCATGCCGATCGGCCTGGTGTTCGGTGCGGTGGCGGCGGCCAAGGGGCTGACGCCGGCCGAGGTGACGCTGATGAGCGCACTGGTCTTTGCCGGCGGGTCGCAATTCGTCGCCATGGATATCTGGACACATCCGGCGAACTGGGCCGCACTCGGCTTCTCGGCACTGCTCGTCAACGTCCGCCATGTGCTGATGAGCGCTTCGATCGGCAGCAAGCTTGACGGTTTCTCCGGGCCGGCCCGCTATGCCTCGATGCTGCTTCTCGCCGATGAAATCTGGGCCATGGCCGAGATGCGCGCGAGCAATGGCAAACTCACGCCCGCCTGGTATGCCGGCCTCGCCGTGCCCTTCTACTGCGCCTGGGTCCTGACGAGCCTGACGGGCGCGATGGTTGGCGCCCTGCTGGGCGATCCCAAGGTCATCGGCCTCGACTTCGCATTCCCTGCCGTTTTCATCATCCTGGTCATGGGTTTCTGGAAGGGGCGCGAAACGGGCGCCGTTCTGGCCGCAAGCGCTTGTGCGGCCGTGGTCACGCATCAATTGCTGCCGGGCGTCTGGTACATTGCGGCGGGTGCTGCAGCCGGCGTCGTCGTGGCTATGCTTTCAGGCGGACACAAGGAGGCCCACGCATGAGCGTCGATCTCAACACTTTGCTTGCGATCCTGGCCATGGCCGTCGCGACGGTCGCGACCCGCATCGGCGGTCTCGTGCTGATCCGCTATGTCACGATCGGAGAAAACCAGAAGCGCGCCCTCGAGGCCATCCCGCCGGCGGTTCTGATGGCGGTCATCGCTCCGACGGCACTGGTCACCGGCCCGGCCGAAACGATTGCCGCTGCGGCGACGGCCGTTGCTGCAACCAGGCTGCCGCTCTTGGCATCCGTTGCCGTCGGCGTGGTTTCGGTGGCGTTGTTGCGTCAGGTTCTAGGCGGTGCCTGGTAAAAGGCGGTGCCGGTTGAGCCCATCACGCTTGGGCGGCTCGTTGTGAAGTAGAGCGGGCTGGGAAACCGCAAACATTTTTCCCAGCCCGCTCCGGCCGCCCCCACGGAACTCTAGTGTTCTTCGTACTGGGTGAAGGAGGGATCGGCGAGATCGGTGAAGCGCGTGAATTCCGACTGGAAGGCGAGCTTCACGGTGCCGGTCGGTCCGTGACGCTGCTTGGCGATGATCACGTCAGCCGTGCCCTTCACCTGCTCCATCTTCATCTTCCACTCTTCGTACTTCGGGTCGAACTCGTCGCGCGGCTCCAGGTTCTTCACGTAGTATTCCTCGCGGAACACGAAGAGCACGACGTCGGCGTCCTGCTCGATCGAGCCCGATTCACGAAGGTCGGAGAGCTGCGGGCGCTTGTCTTCGCGGCTCTCCACCTGACGGGAGAGCTGCGACAACGCGATGATCGGAACGTTCAGTTCCTTGCCGAGCGCCTTGAGGCCGGTCGTGATCTGGGTGATTTCCTGCACGCGGTTGTCGCTCGATTTGCCCGAGCCGGTCATGAGCTGGATATAGTCCACCACCAGGCAATCGAGGCCACGCTGGCGCTTCAGGCGCCGGGCGCGGGCGGAAAGCTGGGCGATCGAGATACCACCGGTCTGGTCGATGTAGAGCGGCACCTTCTGCATCATCTGCGAGCAGGCGACGAGCTTTTCGAAGTCGGCCTCGGAAATGTCACCGCGGCGGATCTTCGACGAAGAGACCTCGGTCTGTTCGGAGATGATACGGGTGGCGAGCTGTTCGGACGACATTTCGAGCGAGTAGAAGCCGACGACGCCGCCGTTCCTGGCCTTGAACGAACCGTCCGCCTGGACTTCAGGCTCGTAGGCGGCAGCGATGTTGTAGGCGATGTTGGTGGCAAGCGAGGTCTTGCCCATGCCGGGACGCCCTGCAAGCACGATCAAGTCCGAGCGCTGCAGGCCGCCCATGCGGGCGTCGAGGGATAGGATGCCGGTGGAAATGCCGGAGAGGCTGCCGTCGCGCTCGAAGGCCGCACCTGCCATGTCGATCGCAAGCGCGACGGCATCGTTGAACGACTGGAAGCCACCGTCGTAGCGGCCGGTTTCGGCGAGTTCGAACAGGCGGCGTTCGGCATCCTCGATCTGGCCCTGGGGCGGCATATCGAGCGGCGCGTCGTAGGCGATGTTGACCATGTCCTCGCCGATCGTGATCAGCGAGCGGCGCAGCGCCAGATCGTAGATCGCACGGCCATAGTCTTCGGCGTTGATGATCGAAACCGCTTCGGCCGCGAGGCGCGCGAGATACTGCGCGACGGTCAGGTCGCCGACCTTTTCGTCAGCCTTGAGGAAGGTCTTGATGGTGACCGGGTTGGCGGTCTTGCCCATACGGATGATGTCGCCAGCAACCTCATAGATCTTGCGGTGCAGCGGCTCATGCAGATGCACGGGCTTCAGGAAGTCCGAGACGCGATAGAAGGCGTCGTTGTTGACGAGGATCGCGCCGAGCAAAGCCTGCTCGGCTTCAAGGTTGTTCGGCGCCTCGCGATAGTGCTGGTCCACCTGATCCTTGCTGATAGGGGATAGCTTTCGCGCCGCGTCATTCATGTCGTTTTATCTCTGCCTTTGTCTGGTGTGGCACCGGTTTGCGATCTACCGCGAGCCGGGTCAAGTGCAGGGGGGACACACTCGCAAAGCGTCTCATCGCAGCCTCGCGCTTTTCCCGTTGTTCGACTGATCCACAGGCCAGGTTCACAAAAGCGTAGAATCTCGCCTTGCCACAAAATTGGCCGTTGACGCGACGAATCGCCCGAGCCTTCCGGGGCATGGGGGAAGTCTAGCGCCGTCCTCCCCCGCCTCAAAATCCTGATCTTGAAAATCCCCCGCATTTGGATTAGATAGAGTCAAAATAATTAGCATGCTAGTAATATGGAAAAGATACCAATGTATCAGCCCACCGTGAACCGCGAATTGTTCGATGCCCTGTCGCTGGTCAATCGCAAGCTGCGGGCCGTGTTCGACGCTCGGGTGAAGGAGAAGGGCCTCACGCTGTCGCGGGCCCGAGCGCTCTTCTGCTTGACCCGGAAGGATGGTTTGAACCAGCGCGAGCTGGCCGATGAGCTCGATATTGAAACGCCGACACTGGTGCGTCTGCTCGATGGCATGGAGAAGCAAGGTTTCATCGAGCGGCGGGTCGAGGCCTCCGACCGGCGCGCCAAGCAGATCCATATGACTGAGTTCGGCCGTTCCGTCGCTGACGAAATCCTGCGGCTTGCCGACGAGATCCGGGCGGAAGTGCTGCAAGGTATCGATGCCGCCGAACTTGCCGTGACGCAGCGGGTGGTGCGGGCGATCGCCGATAACGTCCAGTCGCTGGCGCGGGAGTGACAGCGATGAGCGCAGTCGCCACTGCTGCTGCAAACGACAATCGTAACGCCGCTCCGCTGGAGACGGGCGTGGCTAGCTATGACGAGGAGGCGGTTTCTCCCGCTGCACCGATCCCGGCCCCGGTGCCGGCGCCCGCCCCGGTCGACAAAAGCCTGGCACTATCGGCGGTCTATGTCGTCGGGTCGGTTCTCCTGTTCCTGACGCAGGGCCTGGGCATGAACCTGGCGCTTGCCAATCTGACGCAGATCCAGGGTTCGCTCTCGGCGACCTCCGTCGAGGCCGGCTGGCTGTCTGCGGCCTACATGGCGCCCAATGTCAGCCTGTCGATCGCGCTGGTGAAGATTCGCGCTCAATACGGGCTGCGCCGCTTTGCCGAAATCAGCATCGTCGGCTTCGTCATCGTATCGCTGATGAACGTCTTCGTTTCCGACCTGCATTCCGCCATCGTCGTCCGCTTCATCAGCGGCATTGCTGCTGCACCGATGTCGACGCTCGGCTTCCTCTACATGCTCGAAGCCTTTCCGCCGGCGCGCAAGCTGACAGTCGGTCTGGCACTGGCGCTCACCTGCACGACGATCTCCGCGCCGATCACCCGGCTGATCTCGCCGACCCTGATCGAATACGGCCAGTGGCATGCGCTCTACACGCTCGAAATGGCGTTGGCACTGATCGCGCTGCCGATCATCTATCTGCTGCCGCTGACGCCGGTGCCGCATGCCAAGGTCATCCAGCGCATGGATATCCTGAGCTATCTGTTCGTCGCCCTTGCCTTCGGCTGCCTAGCCATCGTGTTGACCATGGGGCGTCTCTACTGGTGGTTCGAGGCATCCTGGCTCGGCGTCCTCCTGGTCGTTTCAATCGCAACACTGACGACCGTGGTGCTGATCGAGCTCCATCGCAAGGTGCCGTTGATCGACATACGCTGGATCACCTCGAAGGAGATCGTGCACTTTGCTGCCGTTCTGCTCATCTTCCGCCTGGTTGCCTCCGAGCAGTCCACGATCGCGACGAATTTTTATCAACAGCTCGGCCTCCAATTCGAACAGGTCGCGACGCTCTATTGGATCATCCTTGCCGCGGCGATAGCCGGCGGCCTGCTCTGTGCCGTGCTGATGAACCCGCAGCATGCAGAGCGTGTGCACGTCCTGGCGCTCTGCCTGCTGGCGACCGGCGCCTACATGGACAGCCAGGCGACGAGCCTGACACGGCCCGAGCAGATGTATCTGAGCCAGGCAATGATTGCCTCGGGAACTGCGCTCTTCCTGCCGCCGGCCATGGCGCGCGGCTTCAAGGCTGCGCTTGCGAAGGGGCCGAGCTACATCCTGAGCTTCATCGTGATCTTCCTCTTCACCCAGAGCATCGGCAGCCTGATCGGCTCCGCAGCCTTCGGCACCTTCGTAACGATCCGTGAAAAATTCCATTCCAACATTCTCGCCGAACAGATCGTCTTGTCGAACCCGCTGGTTGCCCAGCGCGTCAACCAGCTCTCCGCCGCCTATAGCAAAGTGATGGGCGACAAGACCTTGCTGGGCGGCGAGGGCACCGTGCTCCTGTCGCAGCAGGTCACCCGCGAAGCCTATATCCTTGCCTACAACGACGCATTCCTGCTTGCCGCCGTGATCGCGCTTTTCGCGCTCGCCGGCCTGCTCCTGCACATGTCCTACAATTGGCTCACGCAGCGGCTGACGGACCCCGCGCCGGCGCCGGCCGCCTGATTAATCGAGTTGATGACCATGCTGAAGTTCCTACGTTCCCCGACCACCATCATTGTGCTTCTCGCCGGCATCGCCGGCGTAACCCTCGTGCTCTATGCTTGGCGGCTGCCACCGTTCCACAGCTCCGTGGAGATGACGGAGAATGCCTATGTGCGCGGCTACGTCACGATCATGAGCCCGCAGCTTTCGGGCTATGTCGCCGATGTTCCGGTGCACGACTACGAGACGGTGAAGGCCGGACAATTGCTGGTGAAGATCGACGATCGCATCTATGCGCAGAAGTTGGCGCAGGCCGAAGCGACGCTTGCCGGGCAGAAGGCGGCGCTCGCCAACTCCCATCAGCAGGAACTGTCGGCCAAGGCTGGCATCGCCGCCAGCGAAGCGCAGCTCGATAGCGCCAAGGCGGCCTTCAATCGGGCCCGCGCCACCTGGGATCGCATTCGCCCGCTTGCCGAAAAGGGCGTGTCGACGCGCAGCGATGCCGATCAGGCGCGTGCCGGCTTCGAACAGGCGGACGCGGCTGTGAGCCAGGCCGAGGCCGGGCTGGAAGTGTCGAAGCAGGCATTGGCGACCACGCTTGGCGCGCGCGCCGGATTGGAAGCTGCCGTGACCGGTGCCGAGGCGGCCGTCGAACTGGCGCGTATCGATCTCGAAAACACCCGCATCGTTGCGCCGCGTGACGGCAGGCTGGGCGAGATCGGCGCTCGGATCGGTCAATATGTGACGGCGGGATCGCAACTGCTCGCGCTGGTGCCGAACGAAGTGTGGGTCGTCGCCAATTTCAAGGAGACGCAACTCGACGGCATGAAGGCTGGCCAGCCCGTCGCCATTGCGGTCGACGCCCTGCAGAAGAGCGAACTTACGGGACACATCGAGCGCTTCTCGCCGGCAGCCGGTTCGGAATTCAGCGTGATCCGCGCGGACAACGCCACCGGCAACTTCACCAAGGTGGCTCAGCGCGTCGGCGTGCGGATCGTGGTCGATCCCGGTCAGCCGCTGGCTGAGATGCTCTCGCCCGGTCTCTCGGTCGTCGTGCGCGTCGACAAGGACGCGCCGGCGCGGACTGCGGCGGATCAGGTGACCAGCGACGCCGTGCCCGTCGCTGCGCATGGGTAATCTGCCGCCTCGCGTCTTGCGATTTTAGTTCTACCCCCTGGGGCCAATAAAAAAGCCCGGATCGATGATCCGGGCTTTCGTATATGGGATGGCCGCTAAGGCTTATTCTTCTTCGCCTTCGAATTCGGCTTCCGGGTTGAAGAAGTCTTCCGGCTTCAGGGCGTCTTCGTCAACGCCGTAGATGGCGTCGGCCGAGGTCAGGCTTTCGCCCTTGGACTGGCGCTCGGCTTCTTCAGCCGAACGGGCAACGTTGACTTCAACCGAGATCTCGACTTCCGAGTGCAGGTGCAGCGTGACCTTGTGCAGGCCGATCGACTTGATCGGGTGGTTGAGGTCGACCTGGTTGCGGCCGACGTTGAAGCCTTCGGCAGCGAGCACTTCGATGATGTCGCGAGCAGCAACCGAACCGTAGAGCTGGCCGGTTTCGCCAGCGGAGCGGACGATGACGAAGGTCTTGCCGTCGAGCTTTTCGGCAACCGACTGGGCTTCCGACTTGCGCTCGAGGTTGCGGGCTTCGAGCGTCGAACGCTCAGCTTCGAAACGGGCCTTGTTGGCGGCGTTGGCGCGCAGCGCCTTGCCGAGCGGCAGCAGGTAGTTGCGAGCAAAGCCGTCGCGGACCTTTACGGTTTCGCCCATCTGGCCGAGCTTGGCGATACGTTCGAGAAGAATGACTTGCATGTTGGTTTTCCTTTCAGTGTTCCAATTCGTTGGTCAGTTTTTTCCAACCGGCGTGACCGCGATGGTGCGTCGCGTATCGATCAGGCCGGACAGGAGGAAGAAGAATGCCGGGATCGTGAACACGAGCACCGACAGGTATGCGATCCACAGCACGGGAAGCCGCCAGGACTTGCCGCGCGTGCGGAAATGGAAGGAGGCGAAGCCGGCGAGCAGAAAGCCTGCGCCGAAGGTTCCGCAGATCAACGCACCGATCGTTGCGGGCGCGCCGCCGAGGAAGGTGAGGACCAGGCCGCCGAGGAAGATGAAGATCGCGTTGCGGTGCATGCGCAGCGTCGAGGGGATATCCTCGCGCGGGCGCAGCGACCGGCCCGACATCTGCACGATGCGGGTCGCGACATAATAGGCGGTAAAGAGCATCAGCACCCAGATCGCACCCTGGACGAGCGGCAAAGCGAGTGTGAAGAGCGACTTGATCTGGGCAACGGCAGTGACGTCCGGATTATAGCCCGGGTCCTGCGCCTTCACCGCCTGGATGACGATATCGACCATGCGGTCGGAGATGTCGGCGCCATAGCCGACGATGAGGCCGACGATGATCATGCCGACGGTCACGAGGCCGGCGAGGTGGCTGAGAATATCGGAGAGCGGATACCAGGCGAGCGCTTCATCCGGACCGCCGAGTTCCGAGGCCGGACGGGCAAGATTGGCGAGGTGGCTGAGCCAACCGGCCGGGATCAGCGTGACGACGAGGATCAGCAGCGCGAAATAGGGCGAGATGAGCGCGGCAGCGGTGGCGCCTGCGCTGACGATCGCGGTGATCGCCGCTGCATTGCCCCAGCCAAGGCCGGCAATCAGGATCGGGAGTGCGGAGGCGGCATAGAGGACGATCGCAAGAGACGACTGCGTGTTCGCGCCCATCGACAAGAGGGCGGCGGTAAAGCCGGCGAGAACGCCGGTCAGCAGCGATGTCCTGTTCACATTCGTCACGTTCGCTGTCCTGCTTCGTGCAGTTAGGGGATGGCAAAGCCCGGCCCCAGCATGGGATTTTGGTGCTGTCGCACCTGTTCCGATCCGCGCCCACCGCGGAAGGGAGAGAAAGAGGCGCTCACCTAAGGGGAGCGCCTCTCCCTGGAGTCAATTTCCGTCGAGTCAGATGACCAACGGAGAGTCAGCCGTTCTTAGGAAACGACGTAGGGCAGCAGGCCGAGGAAGCGTGCACGCTTGATCGCCTGGGCGAGCTCGCGCTGCTTCTTCTGGGAAACGGCCGTGATGCGGGAAGGAACGATCTTGCCGCGCTCGGAAATGTAGCGCTGCAGCAGACGGATGTCCTTGTAGTCGATCCGCGGAGCGTTTGCGCCCGAGAAGGGGCAGGTCTTGCGGCGACGGTGGAACGGGCGACGAACCGGAGCGGAAGAAACTTCAGCCATTGTCTTTATCTCCTAAAGCTTCTTGATTACGCGCGGTCTTCGCGCGGACGACGCGGGCGGTCTTCGCGGTCGCCACGGTCCGGACGCGGACCACGGTCGCCGAAGCTGCGCTCCGGACGGTCGCCATCGCGGCGCGGACGATCGTCGCGGTCGCGCTTCTGCATCATGGCAGACGGGCCTTCTTCGTGCTTCTCAACGGCGATCGTCATGTAGCGCAGAACGTCTTCGTTGATGCGCATCTGACGCTCGATTTCGTGAACAGCCGCTGCCGGAGCGTCGATGTCCATGAGAACGTAGTGAGCCTTGCGGTTCTTCTTGATGCGGTAGGTGAGGGACTTCAGGCCCCAGTTCTCGACGCGACCGACCTTGCCGCCGTTTGCTTCGAGCACGCCCTTGTACTGCTCGACGAGACCGTCGACCTGCTGCGGCGTGATGTCCTGGCGGGCCAGGAATACGTGTTCATAAAGAGCCATTGTGGCTTGCCTTTCTTGCGTTAATCAGCCCGGACCTCGGCGGCTAAGCCTCAACGACTGTTCTTAGTGGCTGACAGGCAGCCGGCAAGAAAGTGTTGTATCGAGACGGTCGAGAGCGGAGACACGGGAGGCCGGAAAGACTTGCAATCCTAACGGCTCCCCTCGAGGAAGCCGGCCCTCCGTTCAGCCACCAGCCAGAAGACCGGGCATTTCGAACAGCGCGCTTATACGCATTTTTCCACGGAAGGCAAGGCTTGGCGCATCTTTTAGATATCTAGGCCAGCGCTTTGACCTTCTTCCACTTGCGCAAACGCCCTGAGGCATTGGCGTAGGGAGAGGATGTGTTGAACTGAATCATGCGACCAAGCGTCCATTTGCCGTACCACGGTTTCCCGTAGAGCGCCTGGTCGTCCCGCTCCTTGATCAGCGCTTCCAGCGTTTCCTTGCTGCGTCTCAGGCGGGCGATGAGCTCCGTCGGCGAAAGAGCCCGGAAATCGGCATAGAACTTCTGTGCGAGCCTGCCGAGCTCGTTCCATTTATATCCGGTCTCGGGGAAGTCGACCGGTTCGCCGCGCTGATCGCGGTCGATCCACTTGGTGACGAGTTCGCCCCAGCCGATGAGGTAGGCGACGAGATCGCCGACGCTCATCGTGGTGCCCTTGGCGTGCCCTTCGAGCGAAGGCTCGCGAAATTGGTCGTCGGAGACCTGTTCCAGTTCGCGCATCAGCTTGGCGAACTGGACGTCGATCGCCTTGAGCAACTCCGCTTTTGTCTGAGGCACGGCCATCGGCGATCGATTCTCGCCTTTAGATCGGCATGGGGTAGAGACGGTGCAGCCGCCGAATGCCATTCACGACGTCCTGCGACAGGGTGAGGTCGACGGCGCCAAGATTGGTCTTCAGCTGTTCCATCGATGTCGCGCCGATGATGACGGACGCCATGAACGGCCGCGTCAGGCAGAAGGCGATTGCCATCTGAGCGGGATCGAGGCCGTGCTCGCGTGCAAGCTGCACATAACCGGCAACCGCCGGCTCCTGGTGCGGGGTGAACCGGCCGCCGAGGTCGCCGTTGATCGAGAGGCGGGAGCCCGTCGGCTTGGCGCCGTCCAAATACTTACCGCTGAGCAGTCCGGCTGCGAGCGGCGAATAGGCAAGCAGCCCCACGTCCTCGTGATGCGATAGCTCGGAGAGGTCGAGATCATAGGCGCGGTAAAGCAGATTGTATTCGTTCTGGACCGAGGCGACCCGCGGCAGGCCGTGACGTTCGGCCATGTCGATGAACTTCATCGTTCCCCAGGCCGTTTCGTTGGAGAGACCGATGGCGCGGACCTTGCCGGCCTTCACGAGATCGCCGAGCTTGTCGAGGATCGCCCTGAGATCGCCGGCGACATGCGCCTTGTCCTGCTTGGCCGGGTCGTAGGACCAGGCATTGCGGAAATGGTAGTGACCGCGGTTCGGCCAATGGATCTGGTAGAGATCGACGTAGTCGGTCTTCAAACGTCGAAGGCTGGCGTCGATTGCCTGTTCGATGCCTTCCGGCGTGGTAGGACCGCCATTGCGAATATAGGGCCGGCCGGGGCCGGCGACCTTGGTCGCGAGCACGACGTCGTCGCGGCGGCCGCGCTTTGCCAGCCACTCGCCGATGAAGCGCTCGGTATCGCCGTAGGTCTCGGACGAGAGCGGCGTCGTCGGGTAGAGTTCTGCCGTATCGATGAAATTCACGCCCTTGTCGAAGGCGTGGTCCAGTTGTTCATGCGCTTCGGCGACGGAATTCTGCGAGCCCCAAGTCATGGTGCCCAGGCAGATTTCCGAGACCCTGATGTCGGTGCGGCCAAGCGTGTTGTAACGCATTGAATGGAGATCCTTGTGAAAGACGTGCATCGGCCCCGTGGGAAGGGGTGCGCGCGCCGGAAATGGAGTGATAGCCTTCGCCCTTGGGAGTGTTGAAGGCAGGTCGACTTCGGGCGGCAAACTTACGCCTTGATTGGTGAAGATCAAGGGCAAAAGGCGGCTGCGGCTCGGTTCGGCGGGCCTTGCGCGCTTGACTCGCCGTTCAGGAATGTGAATGGAGAGGAAACCAGAGCGGGGCAAGAAAAAGCGTGTGCGGTTATCCGCCCGCGTCCCGCTCTAACTCATAAGAACCGATCACTATGATTTTGTGTCGATTCGACCCAAAATCATAGTGATCTAGGGAAGGGACTATCCCATGAGCATTGCATTCACGTTTCCAGGCCAGGGCAGCCAGGCTGTCGGCATGGGCAAGGATCTGGCGGACGCTTTTCCGGAAGCCGCTGCCGTCTTCGCCGAGGTTGACGAGGCGCTCGGAGAGAAGCTGTCCGAGATCATGTGGAACGGCCCCGAGGAAACGCTGACGCTGACCGCGAACGCGCAGCCGGCGCTGATGGCCGTATCGATGGCCGTCATCCGGGTGCTCGAAGCCAAGGGACTCGACATCAAGTCGAAGGTCTCCTTTGTCGCCGGCCATTCGCTGGGCGAATATTCGGCGCTCTGTGCTGCCGGCACCTTCTCGATCGCCGACACGGCGCGTCTCTTGCGCATTCGCGGCAACGCGATGCAGGCGGCCGTACCGGTCGGCAAGGGTGCGATGGCCGCGATCATCGGGTTGGAGCATGCCGATGTCGAAGCCGTCTGCCGCGAGGCTTCGGCACTCGGCTCCTGCCAGATCGCCAACGACAATGGCGGCGGCCAGCTGGTCATTTCCGGAGAGAAGTCTGCCGTCGAGAAGGCTGCCGCATTGGCATCCGAAAAGGGAGCGAAGCGCGCATTGATGCTGCCGGTCTCCGCACCCTTCCATTCGAGCCTGATGGCGCCGGCCGCCGACGCCATGCGCGAGGCTCTCGCCAAGGTCGAGAAGCACAATCCCGTCGTACCCGTGGTCGCCAACGTGCTCGCCGCACCGGTCAGCGATGCCGACGAAATCGCCCGATTGCTCGTCGAGCAGGTCACCGGCCAGGTCCGCTGGCGCGAGACGGTCGAATGGTTTGCCGCCAACAATGTCACGACGCTTTATGAACTCGGTTCCGGCAAGGTCCTGACCGGGCTTGCCCGCCGGATCGACAAGACTGTCAACGGTATCGCCGTCAATACGCCTGCCGATATCGACACGGCTCTTGCAGCACTGCTCGCGTAAGCCGTCGAACAAGCGCACCAGTTACAAGGAATCAATCAGATGTTCGATCTTTCCGGCCGCAAGGCTCTCGTCTCCGGTGCATCCGGTGGTATCGGCGAAGAAATCGCCCGCATGCTGCACGCGCAGGGCGCGATCGTCGGCCTGCACGGCACGCGCGTCGAAAAGCTGGAAGCGCTCGCCAATGAACTCGGTGATCGCGTGCAGCTCTTCCCGGCGAACCTTTCCGACCGCGCCGAAGTCAAGGCGCTCGGCGAAAAGGCTGAGGCCGAGCTTGGCGGCGTCGATATTCTCGTCAACAACGCCGGCATCACCAAGGATGGCCTCTTCGTGCGCATGAGCGACGAGGACTGGGATGCCGTTCTCGAGGTGAACCTGACCGCCGTCTTCCGCCTGACGCGCGAGCTGACCCACCCGATGATGCGCCGCCGTTTCGGCCGCATCGTCAACATCACCTCGATCGTCGGTGTCACCGGCAATCCCGGTCAGGCCAACTACTGTGCCTCCAAGGCCGGCATGATTGGCTTCTCCAAGTCGCTGGCTCAGGAGATCGCGACGCGCAACGTCACCGTCAATTGCGTTGCTCCGGGCTTCATCGAAAGTGCGATGACCGGCAAGCTCAACGACAAGCAGAAGGACGCGATCATGGGCGCGATCCCGATGAAGCGCATGGGCACCGGCGCGGAGATTGCGTCGGCCGTCGTCTATCTCGCGTCGAACGAGGCTGGCTACGTCACCGGCCAGACGATTCACGTCAATGGCGGCATGGCCATGATCTGATCCGGTTTCCGGGATGTGCCGCCCGTCGAGATTGTGCGACGGGTGATATTCAACGTCTCGGGACACCGCCTGCCAAATGCCTGAAATTCAATGTTGAGCAAGCGAATGTCAGGCATTTTCGGACTTTGCGGCAGACTTAAACCGTGTTAATCGGGCCATGACTGTTAGCAGTCGACCGGTCCCGCCAGGTGTCCGGCAGCCTTGGCTGCCCTGGGTTTGCCGCAGTTCCGGTTGGATGGATTGCCGGGTAGGCCGTCTTGGTCTATCAGGCTTACATAAGAGTACCGGTGCCGGAATAGGCGCCTACAGAAACGAAGGTCGAGGAACTCCGACATGAGCGATATCGCAGAACGCGTAAAGAAAATTGTTATTGATCATCTTGGCGTCGACGCCGAAAAGGTCAGCGAAGGCGCAAGCTTCATCGATGACCTCGGCGCGGACTCGCTCGACACCGTCGAACTGGTCATGGCTTTCGAAGAAGAATTCGGCGTTGAAATCCCGGACGACGCTGCTGACTCGATCCTGACTGTCGGCGACGCCGTCAAGTTCATCGAAAAGGCTCAGGCCTAATATCTGAGCGGCTACGGCCGCAGACGGGCCGCCGAAAGCGGCCCGTTTCAGCCCAGGGAAGTGGGCTGTCCCGCAAGCGCGGGTGCCGATCAGCAAGCGTTCTCCGCTTTTCCCTCTGATCGTGAATGAGAACCTTAAAATGGATGCCCGGATCGGGTTCGTTACACGTGGTCCGATCCGGCTCTGAAATTGAAAAGTCAGGGTGGGTTGCGGACTATGAGACGTGTCGTTATCACCGGTACCGGCATGGTATCTCCCTTGGGTTGCGGAACTGAGGCGACGTGGGCGCGCCTTCTTGCCGGGCAGAATGCTGCACGCAAGGTAACCGAATTCGAGGTCGAGGACCTTCCTGCCAAGATCGCCTGCCGCATTCCCTTCGGTGACGGCACCGACGCAACCTTCAACGCCGACGACTGGATGGAGCCGAAGGAGCAGCGCAAGGTCGATCCGTTCATCGTCTACGCGATGGCGGCCGCCGACATGGCGCTTGCCGACGCCGGCTGGAAGCCGGAGACCGACGAGGACCAGATCGCGACCGGCGTGCTGATCGGATCGGGCATTGGCGGTCTCGAAGGCATCGTCGAAGGCGGCTATACGCTGCGCGACAAGGGCCCCCGCCGCATTTCGCCGTTCTTCATTCCCGGCCGTCTGATCAACCTCGCCTCGGGCCAGGTGTCGATCCGCCACAAGCTGCGCGGCCCGAACCACTCGGTCGTGACCGCCTGCTCGACCGGCGCGCACGCGATCGGTGACGCGAGCCGTCTGATCGCGCTCGGCGATGCCGACGTCATGGTCGCCGGCGGTGCTGAATCGCCGATCTGCCGGATCTCGCTCGCGGGCTTTGCCGCCTGTAAGGCGCTGTCCACCCAGCACAATGACGACCCGCAGAAGGCATCGCGCCCCTACGATGTCGATCGTGACGGCTTCGTCATGGGCGAGGGCGCCGGCGTCGTCATCCTCGAAGAGCTCGAGCACGCCAAGGCGCGCGGCGCGAAGATCTATGCGGAAGTGGTCGGTTACGGCCTTTCCGGCGATGCCTTCCACATCACCGCGCCGTCGGAAGATGGCGACGGCGCCTATCGCTGCATGCAGATGGCGCTGAAGCGTGCCGGCCTGACGGCG
Organism: Ensifer sp. 22521; assembly: GCF_052044795.1. NCBI lineage: Bacteria > Pseudomonadati > Pseudomonadota > Alphaproteobacteria > Hyphomicrobiales > Rhizobiaceae > Ensifer > Ensifer sp. 22521. The sequence continues at coordinate 245,707 of NZ_JBQENM010000006.1, read as the reverse complement.
GCCGATATCGACTACATCAACGCCCACGGCACCTCGACCATGGCGGACACGATCGAGCTCGGCGCGGTCGAGCGCCTGGTCGGCGAGCATGCGTCGAAGATCTCCATGTCCTCGACCAAGTCGGCGATCGGTCACCTGCTTGGCGCTGCCGGTGCTGTCGAAGCGATCTTTTCGGTGCTCGCGATTCGCGACAACATTGCGCCGCCGACGCTCAACCTCGACAATCCGTCCGTGGAAACCAAGATCGACCTCGTGCCGCACGTCGCGCGCAAGCGCGAGATCAACGTGGCGCTGTCGAACTCCTTCGGCTTCGGCGGCACGAACGCCTCTCTGGTCCTGCGCCGTTACACGGGCGCCTGATCGGGGCCCTGGCAATCATCGGATCGATCCAACAAGTCGGTCCGATGATCCTGCTTTTGCCGCATTGCTCGCTACAAGCATGTTTTGGGAGGATGCGCCGCCATCGCGGCGGCGTTGCCGACCGCTATGTTCGCGCAAGGCATATCTGTCAGTTTGCCATTTAGCTATTGCCGGGAACATGTCGTTCGCCCCAGGGATAACCGAAGGCGGCGCGTTCCGAACGACTGCATGTCTCCTGTCTGGTTTAAGGATGAAGCAGGCAGCCATTTAGAGTGTTACAGCGACCTTAACGCGTCCTATAAGACGTGCGGTTCTGTAAAGTGTCAGGTCCCCGTCGCGTTCTCTTGAATGGACGGTGAACCGACACATTTCTGTGGTTCTTGGGTGCCAATGCACCGCGCCGCAGGTCTATTGTGTTGAAGACTGCGGAATGCCGCCCGCCAGGTCGGCGCCGTTTATGAAATTGACTTAAGCCTGCCATGGTCCAGTCCGAAATTCGCACCGGGGGCAGGATAGAGAATGAGGCTGCGAATTTCGGGTTCGGGATAATCGTGAGCGACTCAAACGATAACGGCGCGGCGCAATTCGGCCGCAATGAAAACGCGAGCAACGGGCCGATCATTCCGAAATCGGCAAACGAGGCACTGCGCCCGGAAAAAGTGCCACAGCCCCCGAAGCGGTCGCGCAAGGCGCGCAGCCAGGTGGTGATTTTCCTGAATTTCGTGATGACCATCATCGTCTTTGCGGCACTCGCTGCGGCCGGCACGGTCTACTATGCCATGCATCAGTACGAGAAGCCGGGTCCGCTGCAGGCAAACCAGAACTTCATCGTCAGGGGCGGCGCCGGCATGAGCGAGATCGCCAGCGGTCTCGAGCGCAGCAACATCATCACCGATGCGCGCGTCTTCCGTTTCGTCTCGGAGGCCTATCTCGACAACGAGACGCTGAAGGCCGGCGAATACGAGATCAAAGCCGGCTCGTCGATGCAGGACGTGATGCAGCTTCTGAAGTCGGGCAAGTCGATCCTCTATTCGGTTTCTCTGCCCGAAGGCCTGACCGTCAAGCAAATGTTCCACAAGCTTTCCGACGATCCGGTCCTGGTTGGCAATCTGCCGACCGAGCTTCCGCCGGAAGGTTCGCTGATGCCCGATACCTACAAGTTCACACGCGGTACCAAGCGCGGCGAGATCGTTCAGCAGATGGTTGCCGCCCAGAAGGTTCTGGTCGATCAGATCTGGGAGAAGCGTGATCCGAACCTGCCGGTCTCGACGGTCGAGGAACTCGTCACGCTGGCTTCGATCGTGGAGAAGGAAACCGGCCGCGCCGACGAACGGCCACGGGTCGCCTCCGTCTTCATCAACCGGCTCGACAAGGGCATGCGGCTGCAGTCCGACCCGACGATCATCTATGGCATTTTCGGCGGTGACGGAAAGCCGGCGGACCGACCGATCCTGAAGTCCGACATCGACAAGCAGACGCCCTACAACACCTATATCATCAAGGGGCTGCCGCCGACGCCGATCGCCAATCCGGGCCGTGCAGCGCTGGAGGCGGTCGCCAATCCTTCGCGCACGCCGGAGCTCTACTTCGTGGCCGACGGTACGGGCGGCCATGTCTTTGCCGAGACCCTGGACGAACACAACGCGAATGTAAGGCGTTGGCGCAAGGTGGAAGCCGAGAAGGCTGCGGAAGCCGCAAAGGCGGCCGCCGACGCTGGAACGGCCGCACCGGCAGCGACAGCAGCGCAGCCGCAATAAACGCCTGCATTGTGGACGGATAGATCACGGCGCGGATATCCCTTGCGGGATGCCGCGCCGTCGACTTATTGCTTCTGCTGAAACACAACGGAGGTGACGATGCCGCTCCAATCGATGACCGGCTTTGCCCGGAGGGAAGGCAGCAGTGGCCGCCGCCGTTGGGCCTGGGAACTGCGCTCCGTCAACGGCAAGGGTCTTGATCTCAGGTTACGCCTGCCGCAGGGGCTCGAGCGCTTCGAGCCCGAAGTGCGCAGGCTCGCGGCCGATTATTTTTCGCGCGGCAATCTCCAGATCGGACTTTCCGTCAGCGGCGCGGAAGCGACCGTCGAGGCGGTGGTCAATCAGGGTGCGCTGACGGCGGTCTTGAACTTGCGCGAACAGCTCGGCGATCTCGTCGACCCGGCGCCGCTGAAGTTCGACACGTTGCTTTCCATCCGCGGCATTGTCGATTTTCGCGAACCGGAAGAAAGCGAAGAGGAGCGCGCCGCGCTTGATACGGACATCCTCGAAGGACTGAGGCTGGCGCTTTCCGACCTCCGTGTCATGCGCGAAGACGAGGGGGCCACGCTCTGTCAGATCCTGCTGGCGCAGGTTGAAGGCATCGAGACACTCACGGCGACGGTAGAGGCGGATCCATCGCGCAGCGCCGCGGCGATCGCCGATCGGCTCGCGCAGCAGGTGGCCCTGGTCATGGACAATGGCTCCTCGCTCGACCGGGAACGCCTCTACGCCGAAGTGGCGCTGCTTGCCACCAAGGCGGATCTTCGGGAAGAAATCGACCGGCTCGGCTCGCACATCGTTGCGGCGCGCGATCTGTTGTCGAAGGGCGGTCCCGTTGGCCGCAAGCTCGACTTCCTGGCACAGGAATTTAACCGAGAATCGAATACGATCTGTTCCAAGTCGAATGCGGCCGCCGTATCGGCCGCCGGCATCGAACTCAAGGTCGTCATCGACCAGTTCCGCGAACAGGTCCAGAATCTGGAGTAAAGCATGACCCCGGCGACCCCTTCGCCCATCAAGATTGCCCGTCGTGGGCTGATGCTCGTCATTTCCTCGCCGTCCGGTGCTGGAAAATCGACGATCGCGCGCAACCTCCTGGAAGCTGATCCGGAGATGAGCATTTCCGTCAGCGTGACGACGCGCCAGCGCCGCCCGAGCGAAATCGACGGACGGCATTATCATTTCAAGACGATCCGTGAATTCGAGGCGCTCAGGGCAACCGACTCGCTGCTCGAATGGGCCGAGGTGCACGGCAACTTCTACGGAACGCCGCGCGACGCCGTCGAAGCGGCGATGGCCGCCGGCCGCGACATGCTCTTCGACATCGATTGGCAGGGCGCTCAGCAGCTTCAGGAAAAGATGGCCGGCGACGTCGTGTCGATCTTCATTCTGCCGCCGTCGATGGCCGAGCTGCAGTCACGCCTGCATCGCCGGGCGGAGGACAGCGAAGAGGTGATTGCCACGCGGCTTGCCAATTCGCGCGCCGAGATCGAGCACTGGCGGGAATACGACTACATCGTCCTCAACGACGACCTCGACCGCGCGTTTTCTGCGGTGCGGGCGATTGTCGAGGCGGAGCGTCTGCGCCGCGACCGGCGCCCGGGTCTGTTTGACTTCGTCAACGGGCTCCTGACGGAGAACCCGTTCTGACAACTGCAAAAGTATGGCTCCTTCGGGAGCCATTTTCGAATCGCGCCATATCTCGCCCGACTGGCGGCTGACCGGTCGCGATTGGTCTCTCGCTTAGAGGCAGTTTGCCAACCGGCAGAACTCTTCCACCGAAAGCGTCTCGGCCCGTCGCTGCGGGTCGATATCGACCTTTGCCAACAGGGCCTCGCCGCCAAGCGGCTTCAGGCTTTGCCGCAACATTTTGCGGCGTTGGCCGAAGGCAGCGTGCGTTACCTTCTCCAGAGATGAAACGGAGCAGGGGATCGGATTTTCCACGGGCTCCAGATGGACCACCGATGACGTCACCTTGGGTGGCGGCGTGAAAGCTTGCGGCGGCACGTCGAAGGCCATCCGTGCCTCTGTACGCCAGCCGCAGAGCACACCGAGGCGCCCGTAGTGATCGTCATCCGCCTCGGCGACGATCCTGAGGCCCACTTCACGCTGGAACATCAGCGTCAGCGATTGCCAGAAAGGCGGCCAGCGTTCGGGCAGCAGCCAGTTGACCAGCAATTGCGTGCCGACATTGTAAGGCAGGTTGGCGATGATCTTGACCGGCCCGCCGTCGGCAAGCGTCTCGAACCGCGTCTTCAGGGCGTCGCCTTCGATCACCTGCAACCGGCCGGGATAATGCGCGCCGATTTCGGCAAGCGCCGGCAGGCAGCGGGAGTCGCGTTCGATCGCGATGACCTTCTTGGCGCCGAGAGCCAGGATGGCGCGCGTCAGGCCACCGGGACCAGGGCCGACCTCGATGACCGTCACGCCTTCGAGCGAACCGGCAGTCCGCGCGATCTTCTGTGTCAGGTTGAGGTCGAGCAGGAAATTCTGGCCGAGCGCCTTCTTGGCGTCGAGGCCGTGGCGCTGGATCACGTCGCGCAAGGGGGGGAGACCGTCGAGCGCGGCCATCAGCGGGTATCTCCTGGCATATTGGCCGCGAGCGTTGCGGCAAGGTCGAGCGCAGCTCTCAAGCTGTCGTCGCGGGCAACGCCCTTGCCGGCCAGACTGAAGGCAGTACCGTGGTCGGGCGATGTGCGGATGAAGGGAAGGCCGAGCGTGACGTTGACGCTGTCGTCGAAGCCGAGCGCCTTTGCCGGGATCAGCGCCTGATCGTGGTACATGCAGATCGCAACGTCGTAGGTCGCGCGCGCCCGATCGTGGAACATGGTATCCGCGGGCAGCGGCCCCACGGCATCGATGCCTTCAGCGCGCAGCCGGTCGATGACGGGGCGGATGATCGCGTCATCCTCAAGGCCGAGCGCGCCGTTTTCGCCGGCGTGTGGATTCAGTCCGGCGATCGCGAGGCGCGGGCGCTCAAGCCCGAAGCGGTTGCGCAGATCCGCCGCCGTTATCACGCAGGTGCGATAGATGAGATCCGGCGTCAGCTGGTGCGGCACATCCTTCAGCGGGATGTGGATCGTGACGGGGACGGCGCGCAGCTTCGGCCCGGCAAGCATCATGACAGGCAGAACAGGTTGCCCCGTTGCTTTCTCGGCGAGATCCGCCAGGTACTCGGTATGGCCCGGAAAGCGGAAGCCGGCATCGTAAAGGACTGCCTTGGCGATCGGGTTGGTCACGACCGCGGAGGCTTCGCCGGCGGTCACGAGCCGTACTGCCGTGTCGATCGCGCCGATGACGGCGCTGGCATTGGCAGTGTCGGGATCGCCTGCAGTGACCGGGTGAGGGCAGGCAAGCGGCAGCACCGGCAGCGCCGCATCGAACGCGGACATGGCGCCCGCACAATCCGTCTCCCGAAGGGGAACCAAATAGCCAAGCGTCGCCGCACGCGCGGCAAGCACCGAAGGATCCCCGATGAACAGGAAGGGTGCCGTCGCGTGTTCGCGGCGGCCAAGCCAAGCCGAAAGGCTGATGTCCGGCCCGATACCGGCCGGGTCGCCCATGGTCAGGGCGAGTGGTCCGCCGGTTGGTTCGCGCATGTTGCCGTTGTGCTTACTTGTTGACGATCTGCGCTTTCTTGCGCAGTTCCTCGAGGTATTTTTCGCTGTTCGGATCTTCCCCGCCGGCCTTCTTCTTGCCGATGTCCTCGGCACGGAAGACGATTTCTGCGGCCGTGTCGTCGTTGACTTCACGCTTCTTGCAGATTGCCAGGTACTCGACGCCCTTTTCGGTCACGCGGGTTCCGGTCGTGCCGTTCTCCCCGGCCTTCTCGACCAACGGCTTCCACTCGTCCGGCAGCTGCTGGGCAAGCATCCGGCCGAGACTGCGGATCGAAACGTCGCGATAGTTGGCGGCAAAGGTCTTCGACGTCTCGCAGCCCGGGAACTGTGAACGGGAGGCGTTCGCCTCGGCCTGCCGCTTTGCCGTGATGGCGCCGCGCTTCTTCTCGGGAATGACGAAGATCACCTGCTGCAGGAAGTATTCGGTGGTCACCGGCTTGTTGCCGCCGCCTTCCATCATCCGTTTGACGAGATCGGCGCCCTGGAGGCGGCTCGAATTGCCATAGCGGAAGTTGACCGCGCGGGGCCAGCTCATCTGTACGGCGATGAATTGCTTGAAGTGATCGGCGCCGACACCGGCCTGGTCGAGGATCTTGCCGAGCTGTTCCGCCGAAAGCTTGTTGCCCGCAGCAAAACGGGCATAGGCGGCATCGACGTCCTGCGTGCTGACGGATTGTCCGATGCGAACGATTTCGGCGCGCTTCAGGACCTCGTCCACCAGTTGCTTCTTCGCTTCCTCGGGGCCGCCCTTCTGGCGCTGAAGACGCAGGAATGCAACCCGCTTGGCAATATCGCCCGAGGTGATCACGGTGTTGTTGACCGTTACCTTGACCTGGCTTGCAGCCTGCGCACCGGCACATGCCGCGATGCTCAGGGCTCCGGCCACAGCCAATACCGAAAGCGTCCTCAAGATCGACATTTTCCCGCCCATTACCTTTTCCTGTTTGCCGGACGATCACCGCCGTCGGGCCTTGTCCGCCTACCGGCTTTGCGCCGTTGCCTTATCTTGTCGGAGGAAATGCATAATACATGCGGCCAAACGATGACAAGACCGTTTGAGCAGCCCAAAATTGCGCGAGGGGGCGAACTTCGCGTTCCGCCCCCTCGTTTCAATGATCTTAATAGTAATCCAGCTCTTCGAACTTGGTGTCGCCGACATTCACGTCACCGAGCGTACGGAAGCTGATTCTGGCGCCGATCGACCAATCGTTCGCCAGCGTGCTGCCGGTATCGCGTTCCTGCTTGTAGACAAGCGAGAACAGGGTGTCCTGATCGTCGTAGGTGATGCCGAAGCCGTTGCGCGTGATGACGTCCTGGTTGATGTCGTAAGTGATGGCACCAAAGACCGACCAGTAGTCATGGAACTTGTAGGCGGCCGCCGTCTGGATTTCGTCCTGGTTCACCTGCGAGCCATAAAGCGGCTGCGCTTCGATGCGTGTATAGGTCATCGCCGCCTGCCACGTCGTGCCGAGATACCCGACGGTCGCATCGGCACGGCGCAGTGCCAGATCCTTTTCGTCGAGGCGGCCCGAGAGGCTCGCCATCAGGCCGGACGGTGCGTCGATGCCGAACATCGCGACATAGTCCGAGCGCTTGGTTTCCAGACCGGAATTCGCGCCGGCCTTCACCAGGTCGTCGGTTGCGAAGGAGTTCAGGCCTCCGAGATGGAAGGATTGGCCGACGATGCTGCGCAGGCCGTAGCCACTGTCGAAGGTACCGGTATAGCGGAAGCCGACGTTGGCGCGCGTACCACCTTCGACCCGGTCGAAGCCAGAGAACTTGTCGCGGTCGAAAAGGTTGGTCGCATCGAACACAAAGCTCTGGGCGTCTTCGTTCGGCAGGCCACCGGCGTCCTGTTCGTCAGGGCGTGCGTAGAGCTGAGCGATCGGCTCAAGCACATGGCTGCTGTTTTCGCCGACGAACAGGATCGGGTAACGGGCTTCGAGACCGGCGGTCAACATGTGCCGCGTCGCCGCGTCGCTGGTGTCGTAGTCGCCGGTGTAGAGCGGTCCCGGCGCGTCCATGTTGAGGCCGAGGGCATCGCCGCGCGCCGCAAGGAGCGGCGTGACGACGAGACCGCCGGGAGCGATGAACATGCGCTTCCATTCAAGCTCGCCGGTCAGGCGGTGGGTCGTGCCCTCAAGGCCTCGGAAACGATTGACGACACCGGGGACGGTTTCGAGGTCCAGCCGGTTTCGTTTGACGTTCGTGAAGTTGACGGTTGCCGAAAGCTCGCCGCCCAGCACGGGCTTTGGCGCCTTGTAGGAGTAGTCAAGGACCTGCGTAACGGGTTGCTGGTTTTCATTGATGCTATTCGGGTCCGCGTCCTGAATGTCGAAGTAGAAGGCGCGCAGATCGAAGAAGTTTCGCTTGCCGAGGCCAGTCAGATAGGCCTGGTTGACATAGGTCGTGTTATCGAAGTTCGACAGTTCGTAGGTCTTGGCGAAGTTGGCATCCGACTGGACGAGGACGTTCCAGCCGAACGTCCAGCGCGGGTTGATCTCGAATTCAGCCCTCGACGCGATCATGCCGCGATTGGTCTTCATCGCGTCGACCGTGCCCGGCGTGAACTTGCTCTTGTCGAGCTGGCTGATGCCGGCAACGTTCAGCGTATGGAAGCCGTTGTGGAACCGCTGACGGAACTCGCCCTCCAGCAGGAAGCCTTGCCGGGTCAGGCCCGTCACGGTTGCCGTTGCATCCATATAGGGCGAGATCGCCCAATAGTAGGGGACGCCGACGCCGACGCCGAGCTTCTGGGCCGAGCGGAACGTCGGGAACAGGAAGCCGCTCTTACGCTTGACCGTATGGTCGGGCAGCTCCATGACCGGAATATAGGCGATCGGCTTGCCGAAGAGTTCGAAGCGGGCATTCTCGAGGCGAATCGTCCGCGTGCGACCGTTCTGAACGACGCGTTGCGCCTTGATATGCCACAGCGAGCGATGCTCCGGCTTGGTCGAGCAGGGCGTGCAGGCCGTGTAGACGGCCTCATTCAGGATGAACTCTTCACCGTTCCGGCGCTCGCCGCTCGTTGCGGCAAGACGGGTCAGATCGGTGGTTTCGATTCGCATCTGCTCAAGGAAACCGTCGCCGAAATCGTCGGTGACGTCCATCTTGTCGGCGTAGACGACATTGCCGCCCGGCTCGACGAACTGGACTTCCCCGGATGCATAGATGCGGCCATTCTTCTGGTCGTATTCGACCTGACGGGCCACCATCTTATAGCCGCCGTAGTCGATCTGCACGTTGCCGCGCACGATCACCTTCTCGGCGTCCTTGTTGTAGACGAGCTCATTGGCGGACAGAAGCAGCTTGACGTCTTCTGGCATGTTCGGCCGCAGCGAATCGAGGCGGTCCGAAGTCTGCTGCGCCATCGCAGGCGCACTCATTCCCATGGCAAGTGTCTGCAGCGCCACGCCTGCAAGCAGGGTAGCGTTGATCAGCGTCATGCGTTTGCGGTTCACTACCGCCACTAGCCATCCTCCTGATTTAAAAGAATCGTCGAGCCCAGCGCCATCGCTACAACAACTGGCAACCAGGCTGCAACGAAAGGAGGCACAATGCCGCTGCTCCCGAATGCTTTGACAAGCACGGTGACGACATAAAGCACGAAGCCTGAAAGGATGCCACCGAGAATTACGGAGCTAGATTGGTTGAACCGGCTAAACTTGAGCGACACGCAGGCGGCTATCAGCGTCATGGCGACGAGAAGGAGCGGCAGCGAGAGCATCGAGTGAAATTGGGTTTCCATGCCATTGGTTGAAAAACCGAAGGAGCGAGCCACCTCGATCTTTGCCGGAAGGTCAAAAAACTGAATGGAATCAGCCTTTGCAAGACGTTCCTGAACAAACTCGGCTTTCAGATTGGTGCTGAGTTGTGCTGTTTTCAAACGCCGCGGCAGCTGCCCGTTGCGCGTTTCAGTTACTTCGTTAAGAAGCCAGTAACCATCTTCGAGTTTCGCGGACGTCGCATCCTGTCTCAGAATGATCGTTCCCTGTGGATCGAAGTGGATAACGGTGACGTTGAGGAGCGTCGTGCCATTGTCCTGGACCGAGCGCGCGCCGATGATTGTATCGGTACCGTTGTAGATCTGTCGCAGCCACGGAATCGATCCGGAATCCGAGGATCGCGAGGCGCCCCATTCCGCCAGCAATGCCTCCCCACGCTTCGTTCCCCAGGCCGCCAGTGGGTTGAGCGCAACGACAGCGAGCACGCCGAAGAGGAAGGCGCCAAGGACGAAGGGGCGCAGGAACTGCCAGACGGAAATACCGGCGGCGCGGGTCACGACCAGTTCGTAGCGCCGGTTGAGGGAGATCAGCGCGGCCATTGCCGAAAACAGTGCCACAAACGGAATCGTCTGCTGCAGGATCAGCGGGATGCGGAGGGCGGTCATCAGCAGAGCGCCGGTGATCGAATAGTGCGGCAGGTTCGCCAGGCGGCTCGCCTGCTCGCTGAAGTCGATGATGAAGATCAGCGAGAAGATACCGACGAGGAACCAGAAAGTGGTGATCACATAGCGGATGAAGAAATAGCGTCCGAGCGTGCCCATCATGACGGCTGCCCTCCCTCGGCGTCACGCCGCACCAGGCGCAGGCGAACCAGGAGATCCTGCAGCTTTTCCTGCCCGGTCATCGGGATATCCAGACGTTTGTTGCTCACCAGCTGGTGAATGCAGAGCCCGCCGGCTGCGAGCGGCACGATATACATCAGCGGCACGAACCAGATGGAATCCTCGGCGCTGTTGCCGGCATAGAAGGTCATCCAGCGGATGAGCAGCGCCGTTCCGAGCGCGCTCACCATTGGATGGACGCGTGCTTCCCGATGAGAGCGCGCATCGCTGCTGAATACCAGTGCGATCAGGCCGAAGAGCAGCGGAAAGGTCCACTCCGTCAGGCGGCGGTTGATCTCGGCTGTGAAGGCAAGCGGATTGTTCTTGTAGACCTGATCGTCCGGATCGGGATTGAGAAGCCCGGCCAGGTCGCGGTCCTTCGCCCGGATCGTCGCCTCGCGCGTGGTCTTGGTCATGTCGGCGAGGTCGAAGGCATAGGAATCGAACTTGATGATCGAGACGCTGCCGTCGGGCAGTTTGCGTTGCACCTCGCCGTCCTTCATCACCAGCGCGGAGCTCTTTTCATCCACCGCGCCTTCGCGGGCGTAATAGACGAGCTCGAAGGCGGGATTGCGCGAATCGGCAACGAAGATGCCCTGCAACACGCCGCCGCTGCGCCGCGCTCCGACCTGAACGTAGAGCCCGTCGGCAACCTTGCGGAACGAATTCTCCTGAACGACCGACGACAGAAGGTCGGCGTTGGCCGTCGCCAGCATCTTGCGTACCGAAACGCGCGAATAGGGCTCGACGAAGTTGTCGACCGCGAAGGACAGGACGCTCAGGGCCGCCGCCAGATAGATGACCGGCCGGATGATGGCCATGCGCGAACTGCCAGCGGCGTTGAGCACGGTCAGTTCCGAATCGGTGTTCATCGTGGTCAGGGTCTGGGTGACGCCGATGACCAGTGCGAAGGGCAGGATGATCGGGATGACCGAAGGCAGGATGAGGGTTGCCAGTTTGGCGAAGGCCAGAACCGACTGGCCGCTGTCGGTGACCAGGTTGACGTTGGCAAGCGCCTGCGTTGTCCACACAATGCCGAGCAATGGCAGGAGTGTCGCGAGGAACATGACCAAGGCACGCCGGAAGATGTAGCGTTCGATCAGCTTCATGCCCGTGTCCGGTCCAAAATCCTGCTCATGTTTCTGTCCGGCGGCGGCGTCGGACCGGGCATTGCCCGGGTCCAAACCGAAGCCCGGTTCTTACCCGCTATTTCGTGTCGCTCAAACTGTGAAGCAACAGGGATAATTTAAGGCGAAGAACCTCGGTTAACCGCATGTAAACATCCAGGGGCATCTTGCCAAGCGGTTGAAAAGCGAGAAGGGTGCCGGCCACAGCTTTGACGGTGGCGAATGTTGCGAATATTTTCCACTGTAACCGCCCGGTAACAGGGCGGATCGCCATAAGCCTCGCCGTGTCATCCAGATGCGTCGCGGCCAGATCACCTTGCCCTGGCGCCCGGCTCTCGGAAGCTACTTTCGATTCTCCGGCTGCGCACCGAAACAGGAAATATCCCGGAGTTTTTCAATGCCGATGAAGTTCGAGTTCACCTTTGCCAAGTCCCACCGGCCGAGCGGCGGCGTTGCCGTGCTCCTCAAGACGTCGGGTGGCGGAGCCGCGGCCGGCGCGGATGTCGCCGATCCGGAAGACGTCGTGACAAAGGCAGCCAAGGTGAAGAAGTTCACCGGCAAGGTGTTCTCCAGCCTCGATATCGTTGCGCCGCATGGCTCGCCGGCTGACCGAATCATTGTGTTTGGGCTCGGAGAGGCGGATGCGCTTTCGGATCACGATTGGCTGAAGGCCGGCGGCGCCGTTGCGGCGAAACTCGGCTCAGTCGACAAGGTGACCGTATTCGTCGATGCGCCTGGGGTCGACGTGACCGGCAGGGCGGCCGCAGATTTCGCGCTCGGCATGGAGATGAACGCCTATAGCTTCGACGGCTACAAGACCAAGAAGGCCGATGACGACGCCAAGTCCTCCGGCAAGCCGACCAAGGTCACGATCGTCACCGGTACCGTCGTTGCCGCGAAGAAGGCTTTCGGCACAGCAGAGGCAGTGGCCGAAGGCGTGTTCCTGGCGCGCGACCTGGTGAACGAGCCGGCGAACGTACTGGGGCCGGTCGAGTTTGCCGCCAAGGCGAAGGAACTGGAGAAGCTCGGCGTCGAGGTCGAGATCCTCACGGAAAAGGAAATGAAAAAGCTCGGCATGGGCGCGCTGCTCGGCGTCGCCCAGGGGTCTACCCGACCGCCGCGCCTCGTGATCATGCAGTGGAAGGGCGGCAAGGCCAAGGAACGGCCGCTCGCGTTTGTCGGCAAGGGCGTCGTCTTCGACAGCGGCGGCATCTCGATCAAGCCGGCCGCCGGCATGGAGGAAATGAAGGGCGACATGGGCGGTGCGGCCGCCGTCACCGGCCTCATGCATGTGCTGGCCGCGCGTGAAGCGAAGGTCAACGCCATCGGCATCATCGGCCTTGTGGAAAACATGCCCGACGGCAGCGCCCAGCGCCCCGGCGACATCGTAACCTCGATGTCCGGCCAGACGATCGAAGTGATCAACACGGACGCCGAAGGCCGTCTCGTGCTCTGCGATGCGCTCTGGTATTGCAACGACCGCTTCAAGCCGCAGGCAATCATCGACCTTGCGACGCTGACCGGCGCCATCATGGTTGCGCTTGCGACCCATCACGCCGGCCTGTTCTCCAACGACGACCGTCTGGCCGGGCAGCTCCTTGCCGCCGGCATGGCGACGCAGGAACGCCTGTGGCGCATGCCGCTCGGCAAGGAATACGACAAGATGATCGACAGCAAGTTCGCCGACATGAAGAACACCGGCGGCCGTCACGGCGGTGCGGTGACGGCGGCGCAATTCCTGAAGCGTTTCGTCAAGGACACGCCCTGGGCGCATCTCGATATCGCCGGCACCGCCATGGGCGCGCCGACGGATGAGGTTAACCAGTCCTGGGGCTCTGGCTTCGGCGTACGGCTGCTCGACGAGCTGGTGCGGGCGAGCTACGAGTCCTGACCCGCCGTGCTGGACGTGACGAAAGGCGGGAAGCAATCGGCATGACCGAAATCCTGTTCTATCACCTGACGGAATCGAAGCTCGAAGACGCGCTGCCGCCGTTGCTCGACAAGAGTGTCGAGCGCGGCTGGCGGGTGGCCGTGCAGACGATCGACGCCGAGCGGCGCGACGCGCTGGACACGCATCTCTGGGTCTATCGCGACGAGAGCTTCCTGCCGCATGGCACGGATGTCGGCGATTTCGCTGCCGACCAGCCGGTGTTGCTGGTGGCCGACGAAGGCAATGCGAATGCGGCGACGGTGCGTTTCGTCATCGATGGCGCCAGCCCGCCCGATGTTTCGACCTATGAGCGCATCGTGTTCATGTTCGACGGCTACGATCAGAATCAGCTTGAAGGCGCGCGCGCCCATTGGAAGCGGCTGAAGGGGGAGGGGCATAACCTCACCTACTGGCAGCAGAACCGCGACGGCCGGTGGGAAAAGAAGGCCTGAGTTTACAGCGCATTGCGACGAACAAAGCCCGCGGCCGATACCGCGGGCTTTGCGTTTCTGCCTGTCTGGAAAATCAGTCGTGGAACGCTTCGACGAACTTGCGCTTGCCGAGCATGAAGGCGTCGGCGACGTGACGCAGCGGCGCGAGATCGACGTCCGACCGTCCGGCTTTGACGATCTCGGCGAAACGCCGATAGAGCATTGGGTATTCCTGTTCCGGCTCCTGATGCACGAGCTTGCCGTCGACGGCGAGCTTGGCGCCGCCTTCGGACAGCACCATCTCGCCCGCCGCCGTCCGGGCGACGATATCCCAGCTTTGCTTGCCGGTCTGGCGCCAGTCGAATTCGGCGGAAACCGGCAGTTTCTTCCCATCCGTGAAGGTGATGGTGGCAGCAATCGGCGCGTCGCGATTCTCGGGGAATTCGAGCACGGCCGAGGTCACGAACAGCGGGCGCGGCAGAATGTGGGTGACGATGGAAAGCGCGTTGATGCCGGGATCGAAGACGCCGAGGCCACCCGCCGCCCAGATCCATTCCTGGTTCGGGTGCCAGTGGCGCACGTCTTCCTTCCAGATGACCTGGACATCATTGATCGTCGTTGCCGCCAGGAAGGATTTTGCCGCTTCCACGGCCGGCGCGTAGCGGGAGTGCCAGCTCGCAAACAGCGACAGCCTCTTCGATGCCGCCAGCGCCTCGAGGTCTGCGACCTCGCTGAGGGTGGCGCCCGGAGGCTTTTCCAGGAACACATGCTTGCCGGCGTCGAGTGCTGCGCGGGCGGCCTCGTAGCGATACTGCGGCGGCATGCAGAGCGATACGGCCTCGATCGCAGGCACGGCTTCGAGCATCGCCTCGATCGATTTGAAGTTGTCTATCCCGTCGACCGTGCCATGCCGGCTTGCGGCGGCGATCAGGTGATAGTCGCTGTTCTTGGCGATCGCCGGCAGGTGCTGGTCGCGAACGATTTTGCCGACGCCGACAACGGCAATTTTGATGGGGGCCATGGTGTTCCGCTCGATTTGTATGACTTATTGTCGGCTCTTGTAGCAGATTGCGCAGGGCGGACAAGCGCCGCCGGTCCGTCGCCAGCATATGCCATCAATGTCGGGGAAATCGACAGATTATCATTCCCTCTGAACGCCACCGCGCTAGCTCTACCACCGGACGTGCCGTTTCGTCCCGTCAACGGGCTGACGATAGGGCGATCTGACCGCCCAAGAGGAGTGAACCATGCAGCAGCAAATCCGTCGGGCCAGCCGCGCTGAACTCGACGTCATGATCGAGTGGGCGGCCGAGGAGGGGTGGAATCCCGGGCTCGGTGATGTCGGCCCCTTCTGGGCGGCCGATCCGGACGGCTACTGGATAGCCGATGGAGAGGACGGGCCGGTCGGCGCCATCTCGCTGGTGCGATACAACGAAAGCTACGCCTTTCTCGGCTTCTACATCACGCGACCGGAACACCGCGGCAAGGGGATCGGTCGGCAACTGTGGCAACAGGCGATGGCCGTCGCCGGGAACCGCATCGTCGGCCTCGACGGCGTGGTCGCGCAGCAAGAGAATTATCGGCGGTCCGGCTTCACCTATGCCCATGCGAACATCCGCTACGGCGGAGTCATCGATGTCATCGAGCCGCCCGGCGCCGATCTCCTGGAGGTCGCGCCGATCCATATGTCGCTCCTCACCGAGTATGACCGCCGCTTCGTCCCGGCGCGTCGCGAGGCGTTCCTTCGCGAATGGCTGAAGTCGAGCGATGGACGGCGCAGTATCCTGCTGCTGCGCGACGGCGCGGTGGCGGCCTATGGAACGATCCGGGCTTGCCGAAACGGGTTCAAGATTGGACCGCTCTTCTCCGACACCGAGACCGGCGCCGATCTGGTCTTTCGCAAGCTCGCCGCCGGTGTCAATGGCAGCGAAATTTACCTCGACATCCCCGAACCGAACGCCTCGGCCAAGGCGCTTTGCGATCGCTACAATCTGCGGCCGGTGTTCGAGACGGCGCGCATGTATCGCGGGCCCGACCCCGGGCTGCCGTTGGCACGGATCTACGGCATCACCACGTTCGAACTGGGCTGACCGGTCGGGCAGGCTTCTGTCAGCCGGCCATTGCCTCTTCATACTCGGCGGAAAGCTCAAGCCATTGCTCTTCGGCGTGAGCGAGTTTCACTGCCGCGTCGGAGCGTTCCTTGGCCTTCTGGGCGGCTTTCGCAGGCGACTTTTCGTAGAGCACCGGATTGGCCAGTTCCACATCAAGTGCCTGAATCAGTTTCTCCAGTTTTCCGGTCAAGGATTCGATTTCATTGATCTTCTTGCGGAGCGGCGCCAGCGAAGCGCGCTTGTCGGCATTGACCTTGCGCTGGTCCGCCTTCGAGAGGCTGTCATCGGCTCCGTTCGGCTTGGCCTTGTCGTCCTTGGGCTTGGGTCCGCCGACGATCAGGCTGCGATAATCCTCGAGGTCGCCGTCGTAGCTCGTCACCGTTCCGTCGCGCACCAGCCACAGCCGGTCGGCCGTTGCCTCGATCAGATGGCGATCGTGCGAGATCAGGATGACAGCGCCGGAATAGTCGTTGAGGGCGGTGATCAGCGCGTTGCGGCTGTCGATGTCGAGGTGGTTGGTCGGCTCGTCGAGGATCAGGAGGTTCGGTGCGTCGAAGGCGGCAAGGCCCATCAGCAGCCGTGCTTTCTCGCCACCCGAGAGATCCTTGGCAGGCGTTTCCATTTTTTCCGTCGCCAGCCCCATCTGCGCTACGCGCGAACGCACCTTGGCTTCGGGGGCGTCCGGCATGCGCCGGCGCACATGCTCGACGGCGCTCTGCGTGGGGATGAGGTCGTCGAGCTGGTGCTGGGCGAAGAAACCGACCTTGAGGTTCGGCGCGATCTTCAGTTCGCCCGCCTCCGGCGCCAGTCGGCCGGAGATGAATTTGGCGAAGGTCGACTTGCCGTTGCCGTTCGAACCGAGCAGCGCGATGCGGTCGTCGGTATCGATCCTGAGGTTCAGCCGCTTGAGGATCGGCTTGCTGGGCTCGTAGCCAACGGTACCGCCGGTGACGGCAATGATCGGCGAGGCGGCTTCCTTCTCCGGGTCCGGGAAGGAGAAGCCCTGGACGTGATCCTCGATCACCGCCGCAATCGTGCCCATGCGCTCAAGTGCCTTCACGCGGCTTTGCGCCTGGCGGGCCTTGGTGGCCTTGGCCTTGAAGCGGTCGATGAAGCTCTGCAGGTGCTTGCGCGCCGCATCGTTCTTGGCTTTCGCCTTCATCTGCAGCTCGTCGGCCTCGGCCTTCTGCCGCTCGAACTGGTCATAGGGTCCGCGATAGAAGGTAAGCTTCTTCTGGTCGAGATGCACGATGGCGTTGACCGCAGTGTTCAGCAGATCGCGGTCGTGGCTGATGATGATGACCGTGTGCGGATAGCGGCGAATGTAGTCCTCAAGCCAGAGCGTGCCTTCGAGGTCGAGATAGTTGGTCGGCTCGTCGAGCAGCAACAGGTCCGGCTCGGAGAAGAGCACGCCGGCGAGCGCGACGCGCATGCGCCAGCCGCCGGAGAAGGAGGAGGCCGGGCGCAATTGCGCTTCGTGATCGAAGCCGAGGCCGGCGAGAATGCTCGCGGCCCGCGCTTCGGCCGAGTGGGCGCCGATATCGGCAAGCCGGGTCTGGATCTCGGCGATGCGGTGCGGATCGGTTGCGGTCTCGGCTTCGGCGATCAGGGCCGAGCGTTCCTTGTCGGCCTTCAGCACGATCTCGATCAGCGGTTCCTCGGTGCCGGGCGCTTCCTGGGCCACCTGACCGATGCGGGCGTTCTTCGGCAAGGAGACGCTGCCGGCCTCGGAGGCAAATTCACCGGTGATGATGCGAAACAGCGTCGACTTGCCGGCACCGTTGCGGCCCACGAGCCCGGCCTTCGTGCCCGCCGGAAGCGTCACGGATGCGTTTTCGATGAGGAGACGGCCCGCGATGCGGGCGGAAAGGCCGGAAATCTGGATCATTGCGGCCTTTTGCCCGGACTTGGCCGGGAAGGCAAGAGGCGCGGCCTCGACCGCATCCGCCTTGGCTACCCTCTTGTGACCGTTCGCGATTTCAAGGGGTCATTGTTATCGATTTTTGAACAAGGCGTTCCGACAATCGATACTACACATCCTCATCGTGAGGGACCATCTCAATAACGGAAGGGCGGGGAACGCTCTTCCTGACCGCCTCGATCGACTGAACGCCATCGGCAAGGGCCCCGCGTTTAGAGAGACGACCGATCCGGCCACGGACAATTTAGCTGAAACCTCGTTCATGTGAACGAGCCTCCCAGGAGTGAAGACCATGAAAACTGCAATCCAGACCGCTCTTTCCGCCGCTCTCGTTGCAACCGCTATCCTCGGTGGCGCCTCCGCTGCCTTCGCCGGCGGCAGCTACTACGAAGGCGTCAGCCCGACGCCGCTCTACACCGAGCGCACGCCTGCGGTGACGGGCAAGACCTCATTCACCATCGGCAATTCGGAAGCTGGCTATGTTGACAGCACCCGGACCGGCTCGGTCGTCAACTACGGCGTTGCGCCGAAGAGCGTGATCGGCGGCGAAGGTGAATACTATCAGGGTATTTCGCGCTAACCGCGACGAAGAAGGGGTGCGGGTTTCTCCCCGCACCCTCTTTCAAGGGATTTGATTGATCATTGCCATGATCCTATGAGGCGACCTCCCAAGCGCCCAGGAGGGGCATAGCCCCACCGTCTATCTCCACCAAGGAACCGATCTATGAAGAAGTCCATTGCCGCGATCCTCGTTGCGGCCGCCATGCTTGGCGGCGCGTCGGCCGCTGTGGCCGGCGGCAGCTACTATGAGGGTGTGAGCTCCACGCCGCTCTTCACCGGCCGCGCCGAAGCGTCCGCCGGCACCGGTGCCTCCGCGAGCACGACCAGCCGCGGCGACTATTATGCGGGCGTCGAAGACAGATCCGTCGATGCGACGGCAACCGGCGCGATCGCCGACAGCGGCGCCAAGGCTCTCGGCCAGGCCGACGAAAACAAGCAGTAAGTCACGCCAAACGGTTGACCGAACAACCCGGTCCCGCCACGCGGGGCCGGGTTGTTTCGTTTTGGCGTTGCCAAATGAGGTACATTGCCATGACAGAAAAAATCGAAGTCGCCGAGCGGCTCTTCGATCTCTATCAGTGCGTTCATCGCCTGGTGAACACATCGATGTCGGAGGAAGGCGTTTCGCTCGCGCGCAGCAAATTCCTGTTCTATCTCAGCACGCTGGGGCCCTGTCGCTGCGCGGATATCGCTTCAGCGCTCGGCTTTGCGGCGAGAACCGTCACCGAAGCGATCGACGGGTTGGAGCGGGACGGCATGGTCGTCCGCGAAGCGGACCCGGAGGATCGCCGCGCGAAGATCATTTCGATCACCGATCGCGGCCGGTTGGCACTGGAAGCGGCGCTACAGCCACGTCATCGCACGATCGACGAATTGTTCTCGGCGCTCGATGATTGCGAGCGCACCGAACTCTTTCGCCTGCTTGGCTGTCTCCGGGAGAAGGCGACGGAGATCGACGAAAACCGCCAGCCGGTCGCCGCCTGACGCGCGACACTCAGGCGGCGTTCTGACCGTAGGTCCTGCCGCGGTCGCGGCCGAGTGCCGCCGAATAAGAGAGGATGCCGGCGCCATCGCGCACGCCGGCCAGTGCCAGCTCGGCCTGGGTCAGGAGATCGGCGCTCGTCGATGCCGGCTGCGCTATGGTGATGCCGGCCGCAAGCGAGAGCGTCTCGGCGGTGTGCGCGCGCCCGGGAAGGGTGACCTTCAGTTCCTCCACGGATTGGCACAGGCGCCGAACAATGGCTTCGGCGTTTTCGACGCTGACGTCCCGGCAGACGAAGGCAAAGTCCTGCTGACCCACGCGGGCGACGAAGTCGTTCTTCTTGATCGACTTGCGAAACAGCGCCGACAGCTTGGTAAGCGCCTTGCTCGCAACCGTGCCGCCGTGGTGCTCGGCCATCTCGCGAAGCCCTTCGACAGAGACGAGAAGCATGGCAACCGGCTGGTCGGTTCGCTCCGTTTCGAGAATGGAGTCGAGCTTCGCGGTCAGCGCCAGACGGTTCGGCAAGCCGGTAGCGGGGTCGCGGGTGAGCGACCGGCGGCTTTCGGCGAGATCTCCCTCGAGTTCGGCCATGCGCTGCGCACTGGTTTCCAAGGCGTGCTGCAGAGCATTCTCTTCGTTCATCAAACGGCCTGCCGCTTCGCGCAGCCGCGCGGCGTCGTCCGCGAACTCCGACAGGCCGACGACAGGGTCAGCTGCCAACCGACCGGCGAAATGATCGAGTTCGGTCTTGAATGACTGCTTCTGCGCCAGCGCAAGCTTGAGCGTGCTGGCCATGTCGGCGAGGGCTTCCTGGGCTGCGGCTCTCGCCCGGTCCGCGGCGAGGGCCGCGTGGGAGACGAGGTGATGCTTGAGGCCCAAGGCGTCCAGCAAGTCCTGTTGCGGATTGTGCCCGAGCTCGGGAAGCTCCCGGGAAAGCTGGGGCAGGCGACCGGACAGCGCCTCGTAGAAAAGCTCGTAGTTGCGGGGCAGGGCAGCGACACCGTGCGCGGACATTGCGTGCGCCACCTTCAGAATGATCGCCGCCTGCCTCGCCTGCGATCGGCTGGCGTCCGCTGGAACTTGCCTGGTCATTCTGTCGTGTTCCTCAATGCCTGTCGGATGGTGATGTCCGGATCGATGCACTATGGAAGGCTGCATTTAAGGGAGTCTGAAGATTTCGGGCAGTCGCCTATTCCTGCCCGGTATGGTTGCTGAATTTCATCTGCCAGGCGGCGGCGCAACCGAGAATCGCATGCCAACTGACAGCCGTCAGCCCGGGCAATCTTTATACTTGACGCCTTTAGTCACCAATTATATTCGGCGCTGCTAAATCGGGCATGGGGGCCCGAGGCAAACAGCGACGGTCAAGGATGTCCCTCTCGTTCATTGCGGATCTGGCGAAATGGGGCGACCGGCCGGCGCTGGTCTTTTCCAGGCAGCGGGTCGTCACTTATCAGGAACTCGGCGAGCGGGTCGCGCGCCGGGCACTTGCTTTCCGAAGCCCACGCGGGCTGGTGGCGATCGAGGCCGAGCTTTCCGAACATGCGATCGTCGCTTATCTGGCAGCGCTGACAGCTGGCCATGCCGTGGCGATGCAAGCCCCGAAGAACGCGGCTGCCGGATCCTGGGTCGATGCCTTCGATCCCGATTATGCCTTTCGCCGGATCGACGGCCGCTGGCGCACGGAACAGCCGCTGCGGCAAAGTGACAGTGCGCCGCATTCCGAGCTGGCGGTGATGCTCTCGACATCGGGCAGCACCGGTTGCGGCAAGGCCGTCCGCTTGTCCCGGCAAAACATCTCCGCAAACGCCGCGTCCATCGCCGACTATCTCGGCCTGACGGCGGATGACCGCGGTTGCCTCATTCTGCCGCTCCATTATTCCTACGGCCTGTCGGTGCTGAATTCTCACCTGGCAGTCGGCGCCAGCCTCTATATTCCCGGTGGATCGATCCACGATACCGATTTTCTCGAAGGTCTCGCTGCAAGCGACAGTACCAACCTTGCGGGCGTGCCCTATTCCTACGAATTGTTGGAGAAGGTGGGCTTCCGCGATCGGCGGTTCCCGCGCTTGCGCTTCATGACCGTGGCGGGCGGTCGGTTGAGCCCGGACGTCATCCGTCTGTACAACGACCACCTAAAGGCCCAAGGCGCGGCCTTCTTCGCCATGTACGGCCAGACCGAGGCCACCGCGCGGATCGCCTATGTGCCGCCCGCCCTGCTTGCCGGCAACGAGGACAGGATCGGCGTCGCGATCCCCGGTGGGCGCCTTTTGATCGAGAACGAGAGCGGAGCGCCGATTGAAAACGACGGTGTGGCCGGCGAACTCGTCTATCGCGGCCCGAACGTCATGATGGGCTATGCCACGTCGCGTGACGATCTCTGCCGCGGCGCCGAACTCACCGAACTGCGCACCGGCGACCTCGCGATGCGCCATGCCGACGGCCTGTTCCAGATCGTCGGCCGCATGAAGCGGATTTCCAAGATCGCGGGCCTCAGGATCGCTCACGATGTGCTGGAAGCGGCGCTCGAAAGGCGCGGCATTACTGCTGCTGTCGTCGGTGACGATGCCGGCCTTCACGCCTTTTATGCCGGCAGCCGCGATGCGGAAGAGATCAGACGGTTCCTCGCACAGGCAAGCGGGCTGACGCTTTCGCATCTCAAGGCCACCCCCCTCGCCGAAATGCCGCGGCTTGCCAGCGGCAAGGTCGACTACAACGCGCTCAACATGGCAGCCCGCCAGGCAGCGGCGAACGTTGACGACGACAACGGCGGCATCGAAGAGCTTTTTGCGCAGGTCTTCTATCCGAAAAGGGTAAAGCGCTCCGACAGTTTTGTGTCGCTGGGCGGTGATTCCCTGCGCTTCGTTCAGCTCTCGATCGGTCTGGAAAAGGCGCTGGGACAGGTTCCCGACGCCTGGGAGACCTTGTCTATCGCCGAGTTATCGGCGGAGGAGCGTCGCGAGACCGCCACGCGGCGGATCGGGACGGATCTCGTGATCCGCGCACTGGCCATTCTGCTGGTCGTGCTGCACCACGAATTGCTTTGGCCCATCCCCGGCGGATCGGCAGCCATGGTCGTTCTCGCGGGCTTCAGCCTCGCCCGCTTCCAGATGGGCCCGCTTCTGGCGGGAGACGGCCTGGCCATCCTGCGCCCGCTCGCCCAGGTGCTCGTGCCATACTATCTGATCGTCGCCGCCTATGCGGTCGCCTGGGGCGAGGTGCCCTGGGCCTCGGTCTTCCTCGTCGGCAATTTCGGTGTGGCCCTGCCGGAGACGCACGGCATGGTGCCGTATCTCTACTGGTTCATCGAAGCCTATTGCCAGATGATGCTCGTCTTCGTCGGGCTCTTCGCCATCCCGCAATTCCGGCGGCTCGTGTCGGCAAGGCCTTTCGCCGCCGGTATGAGCCTGCTCCTGGCGGCGCTCGCCGCCCGGCTGGCGCTGCCGCTCCTGTGGCCGATCGGCAATCGCCAGATTTTTACCCTGCCGTGGATCTTCTATCTCGCGGTCATCGGCTGGTGCGCCGCTGTCGCAGAAACCGGCAAGCAGCGCCTGTTGCTGATGTTATCCGCCACGGGGGCGTTGCTGTTCTTCGGTCTATACGAGGGGGTGTGGATCGGGACGAAGGTCAAGTACCTCCTGCAGATCGCTGTCCTCGTGGCGCTGCTCTATTTTCCGCGCATCAATGTGCCGCGCTGGGCGGCACAGCTCATCCTGCCTCTATCGGCGGCGGGTTTCCACATCTACATCCTGCACCGCTTCGTGCCGGAGTTGCTGATGCTGCCGCTGCAGCCGGCGCTGCCGTCCGTGGTGTTTTCGGTCCTGTCGATCGTTGGCGGTGTCGCGCTCGGCCTGGTCGCCTGGCTCGGCCAGCGCCAGGTGCTCAAGAAGCTTGCGGAGTGGCGGGAGCGTGAGCTCCGACCACTGCGGTCGCTTGGGTTGGGCGCGCTCCGGTCTCCGTTACGCCCACTTTGACCCTTCGGTTCTCAGGAAATACGCGAGATCCAGCGCTATCGATGGGCGGCCGAGTGCGGTCAGCGTCGCATGCGCCTGGCCGCGATGATGGGTCTGATGGTTGAAAAAATGCCCGAGCGTCGGCGCCAGCTTCTGCGTGATGACCGTGGGGCTGGTGAGCGGCGTATAGGTGAGGTCGGCGCCGAGGCGTGCATCACTCAGGCCGTCGATCCAGGCAATGATGCGTTCGTCTTCGACAGTGCGGGCAGCGGCAAGCGCCGGCAGATCGTCATGGAGGATCGTGTCGAGCGCGGTGGGGGCGTCGCCCTCGTGCGTAAAGCGCTTCATCCAGACCCGATCGGCAACGAGGATATGGTTGAGGGTCGCCAGCAGCGAGCCGAAGAAGGCGCCGCGGCTTTCCCGCAATTCGGCATCGGTCAGTTCTGCCGCAGCGGCATAGATCAGGCGGTTCGCCCAGCGGTTATAGTCGGCGAACATGCGAAAGTGATCGAGCATCGGGTATCTCCTTTGAAGGGGCGGCGAAGCTAACTCGAAACCGCATTTCTGTGGCTGATATCACTCATGAAATTTACTGATTTGATGACGTGGCCGATTTGTCGTTCAACGGGACGCCAACCGACCGGGAGTTTATATGTCGAGAAAACTCTATTCGCTTTGCGGGGCCGACAGGACGCGTCCTTTCTCGCCGCATGTGTGGAAGACGAAGATGTCGCTCGCGCACAAGGGGCTCGATTTCGACGTCGTGCCGATCGGCTTCACCGAGATCCCCGCGGTCGAGGATGGGGCGACGAGCCTGGTGCCGCTGCTGCGGGACGGCGAACGTCTGGTGAAGGACAGCTTCGAGATCGCGCTTTATCTCGAACAAACCTATCCGGATCGCCCGCCGCTCTTCGGCGGTGAGGGGGCGATGGCGATCTCCCGCTTCGTCGAGGGCTGGTCGCAGACGACGCTGCATCCCGCCATCACCCGCATCATCATCAGGGATATTCACGATCGCCTCGATCCGATCGATCAGGCCTACTTCCGCCAGAGCCGCGAGAAGCGCTTTGGCAAGTCGCTTGAAGCGGTAGCCGAAAGCGGTGGCGCCGCGCTCGAAACCCTCGCCGAGAAACTTGAGCCTTTGCGCCATATGCTGAAGTTTCAGGATTTCCTGGGCGGCGCGTCGCCGCTTTTCGCCGACTACATCGTCTTCGGCGCGTTTCAGTGGGCGCGCATCGTCTCGCCGCAGCGCCTGCTTCAGCCAGGCGATCCCGTCACCGATTGGTTCGAGCGGTGCCTCGATCTGCACGGTGGGCTTGGACGTAGTGTGACGGCTGCGTGAAACCCGCTTGGCCCGAGCCGAATCATCGGTGAACCCCCTTGTTTTGCGCGGGATTGGCGGCTAATGAACCGCCACTTCTCAAGAAACAAGGGATTTGAGCCAATGGCTATTGAACGTACCTTCTCGATGATCAAGCCGGACGCGACCAAGCGCAACCTGACCGGCGCCATCACCAAGATGCTCGAAGATGCCGGCCTGCGCGTCGTCGCTTCCAAGCGCGTCTGGATGAGCCGCCGCGAAGCCGAAGGCTTCTACGCCGTTCACAAGGAACGTCCGTTCTTCGGCGAACTGGTCGAGTTCATGTCCTCCGGCCCGACCATCGTTCAGGTTCTCGAAGGCGAAAACGCAATCGCCAAGAACCGCGAAGTCATGGGCGCCACCAACCCGGCAAACGCTGACGAAGGCACCATCCGCAAGGTTCACGCCCTGTCGATCGGCGAAAACTCGGTTCACGGTTCGGATGCTCCGGAAACCGCTGCTGAAGAAATCGCCTACTGGTTCTCGGGCACCGAGATCGTCGGCTGATTCAAAATCTTCGGTTCGAGCCGCAAAGGCTTGAATTGACTCGGATTTGAACCGGAGCGGAAACGCTCCGGTTTTTTCATATCGGGCACGTCGCCGTCTCGAAATGTTCGGGCGCCTTGCCGTCCATGAAGACCTCGGGGTTCTTGTCGTAAGCGGGGCCTTCGACCAGCGGCTTCGCCGGCAGGATGTCCTGGTCGATATCGGAGACGACTGTGGTCTCCAGTTTCTGCAGCGTTTCGCCGGCAGGTCCTTTGACCTCGATCGTCACCGCATAAGGCCTTTCCTTTTTCACACAGGTCAAATCAGGACTTTCCAGCACCACCCTGTCGAGCTTTGGAAAAAGTTTGCGCGTCAGCGTGAACGGCGCGCCGCCCACTGGATTCTCGAAGGTGGCAATGACGACGCTGCCCTCGGGCACGGGCTCTGTTTTCTGAAGCGTGATCGTGTAGACCGCATAGGCGAGACGATAGTTGAAGACGAACATCTTTCCCGTCAGCTTCAGCGGATCCGGACCGGTCTCGCGCTGGCACCCGGCGGCGAGCAGTGTGATGGCGGCCGCCGCAAGCGTAACGATCATCCTCGTCATAAGCCGGTTTCCTCCCTGTTGCGATGGTAGTGGCGTTTGGCCTTGGTGCGATTGCCGCAGACGGCCATGTCGCACCAGGTCCGGCTGCGGTTGCGGCTGCGGTCGAGAAACAGCCATCCGCAATTCGGACAGATCTTCAGCCGGTCGGGCTCGGTGCTGGCGGCAAGGCTGAGGGCAGATTGCGCGGTCGCCGTGTCGAGCGAAAGTGCGCCGACGTGGGGCAGGGAACCGCGCAGAACCGCCGCAATCGCCTCGAGCAAATCGGCCAAGAACTCTGGCCGTCCCTTGGCCGATATCGCCGCGCGAAAGTGCCGGTCAGTCGCTTCGCGCAGCTGCAGCAGCCGGCCGCGATTCTCCGCTGCGACGGGCGCCAGCGCACCGAAGCGGGCACTCTCTGCTCCGAAACGGTTGGCCGCTTCCGCAAAAGAATCGATTGCCGCAACATCGGCGAAACGGTCGATCCGGCGCTCCGGATCGGCGCGTAGGATGATGGAATTGGCCACATCCAGCGCCAATGCGCCGCCGGCAAATCGATGGGCTGTCCAGGTGAAGGTCATGCGAAAATCCTAACTGGTAAAATTGATTTTACCAGTTATATTGATCTTGTCACGCTCCGGATGCGCCATGCTCTATTTTCTGCAGCAGCTCGCCAATGCCGTCCCAATCGCTGCGCTCTATGCGGCGCTCGCCTTCGGCTATGCCATCGCCTTCGCGGTGACGCGTCGGGCGGATCTCACCTATGGCGCGCTCTTTGCCTTCTCAGGCCAGATGTTCGTGCTGTTTGCTGATTTCGGCTGGAACCGGCTGTGGCTGGTGTTGCCGGCCGCCCTTGGCCTCGGCGCGGCCGCGGCCCTGAGCTTCAGCGTTGGCGCCGGGCTCGTCGCCGGGCGTTATGTCATGCGCCCGCTCGCCTTTTCGTCAGCCAACACCGTCGTCGTCGCTTCGCTCGGCTGCCTGTTGGTGCTGATGGAAGCGGCGCGGCTCGCCTCTGAAACACGCAGCCTGTGGCTGCCGCCGTTCCTGAACGGGAATATCGTCTTCTGGGACGATCCTCGCTTTCCGGTGACCTTGACGGTCATCCAGCTCGGCAACACCGTGCTCATGGCTGCGCTCGTGGCGGCCGGGCACTGGTATCTCACGCATTCCCGGGCAGGGCGGTTCTGGCGCGCCGTATCGGAGGACAGGGGGGCTGCAGCGCTCTGCGGTGTCGACGCCGCGACCGTTTACATCGCCGCCTATGGCGCGGCATCTTTGATCGCCGCCGTCTGCGGCATTCTCGCAGCCTCCTACTACGGCAACATGGATTTCGGCACGGGGCTCACCTTCGGCGTTAAGGTGCTGTTCATCGCCGCAATCGGCGGCCAGGCTTCGCCGCTTTTTGCAGCCCTTGGCGCCGCCGGGGTCGGTTTCCTCGAAACGCTCTGGAGTGCCTATGGCCCCATCCTCTGGCGCGATTTCGTGATCTTCGGTTTCCTGGTGATCGTGCTGGTCGTGACGCGCCGGGAGAAAGTCATTCCCTAGTCAAACGGGAGGGGAAGTCCCCGCATGTAGCGCTATTTCGTCGACCAGCGGTCCCGCGCCGTGTCGTCGGCATCCTTGGCGCTGACCCAGCCGCCGGTGGTGCCGTCGCCGAGGTGTTCCTTCTTCCAGAAAGGCGCTGAGGTCTTCAGGAAATCCATGATGAAGTTGGCGCCGTCGAAGGCGGCCTGCCGGTGCCGCGAGGCGGCGACGACCAGCACAATATTGTCGCCGGGCATGATCGTGCCGTAACGGTGGATGGCGGTGGCGGCCTGCAGCGAGAAGCGCTCAACCGCCTCGTGGCAGATGCGCTCGATCTCCGCTTCGGCCATGCCTGGATAATGTTCGAGCTCAAGCGCAGCGAGCGTGCCCGCCTCATCTCTGCAAAGCCCGGAGAAAGTGACGACCGCGCCGACGTCCGCCCGTCCGGCAGAGAGCTTCGCGACCTCCGTATTGAGATCGAAGTCCTCGCGCTGAACGCGCACGTTCACCGGCGCGTTCATGGGCTCAGCCGCCCGTCATGGGCGGAAACAGGGCGATCTCACGGGCGCCGGCAATCGGCTCCTTGTGGTCGACATGTTCCTGGTTGATGGCCGCGCGGATGACGTTTTCATGTTCGAGCGCCGCTTCGTATTCCTCGCCGAGCGTCTTCAGATGCTGAAGCAGGTCGGCGATGGTGACGACGCTGGCGGGAACGTCCAGGGTCTCTTCGCCTTTGCCGATGCGCTCGCGCACCCAGGAGAAATAGACGAGATTGACGGTGCTCATTCGTTGACCACGTGCTTGAGGCCGGCGCGGAAATAGTCGTAGCCCGTGTAGAGCGTGATGGCGGCGGCGATCCACAGGAGCACGATACCCGCTTCCGTCGTATAGGGCAAAATCTTGTCGCCAGCAGGACCGGCGAGCAGGAAGGCGATGGCGACCATCTGGATAGTCGTCTTCCACTTGGCGATGCGGGTGACGGGCACGCTGACCTTCAGTGCCGCCAGATATTCGCGCAGGCCGGACACCAGGATTTCGCGGCAGAGGATGATGATCGCAGCCCAGATCGACCAGCCGGCGATGGTACCATCGGCGGCGACCAGCAGCAGGATCGAGGCGACCAGCAGCTTGTCGGCGATCGGATCGAGCATTTTGCCGATGTTCGACGTCTGCTTCCAGATGCGGGCGAGATAGCCATCGAAGAAGTCGGTGATCGACGCAATCGCGAAGAGCGTGACCGCCGTCCAGCGCGCGAAATCCGAACTGTGCAGCCGCCCTTCGATGAAGAAGCAAAGGACGATCAGCGGCACGATCAGGATTCGGAAATAGGTGAGCAGGTTCGGGATGCTGTAGGCGACGGGCGTGGGCATGGATTCGTGTTCTCTGGTTCGTCAGGTACAGAATGACTTTGCTGACCGGAGGTCAACAGGTCATCACGCGGCAATTGTCATATTTGCCTGATTCCATGTGAACGCCCGGTGAATTATGACACCCGGTTGTCATTTGGCACCATCGTCGTGGAAATGTTCGTAGACCAGCCGGGCCACCGTCTCGGAAATCCCGGCGACGGCCATCAGGTCGTTGATGCCCGCGCGCGAGACGGCCTTCGCGGTGCCGAAATGCGTCAGCAGCGCACGCTTGCGCGTCGGCCCGATGCCGGCGATTTCGTCGAGCGGGTTCTTGACCATCTCCTTCTTGCGACGGGCGCGATGCGAGCCGATCGCAAAACGGTGCGCTTCGTCGCGCAGCCGCTGGATGAAGTAGAGCACCGGATCGCGTGGCGGCAGCGTGAAGCTGTCGCGGCCAAGCGCGAAGAAGCGTTCGCGTCCGGCGTCGCGGTCGACACCCTTGGCGACGCCGATCGCGGTGACGCAGTCTTCGACGTCGAGCTCCTTGAGGATGGCCCGCACGGCAGTCATCTGGCCCTGGCCGCCGTCGATGAGGATTACATCGGGCCAGGCGGGGAAAGCGCCGTCGTCAGACTCTACGGTCCGGTCCGGCTTGCCTTCTTCCTTCAGCAGTCGCGAGAACCGCCGCGTCATCACTTCCCGCATCATGCCGAAGTCGTCGCCCGGCGTAATGTCGGTCGATTTGATGTTGAACTTGCGGTACTGGCCTTTGACGAAACCTTCCGGCCCCGCCACCACCATGCCGCCGACGGCATTGGTGCCCATGATGTGGGAGTTGTCGTAGATCTCGATGCGGCGCGGTGCGCGCTCCAGTTTGAAGGTTTCCGAGAAGCCTTCGAGCAGGCGCGATTGCGAGGCGGTTTCCGCCAGCTTGCGGCCATGGGCTTCGCGCGCATTGGCGAGCGCATGATCGACGAGATCCTTCTTCTCGCCGCGCTGCGGCACCTGGATCGCGACCTTGTATCCGGACTTTTCGCTCAGCGCCTGGCCGAGCAGTTCCTGCTCCTCCACCGCCTCGCAGAGAAGGATCTGCCGGGGACAGGGCTTGTCGTCGTAGAACTGTGCCAGGAACTGCGAGAGCACCTCCGCTGTCGGCAGCGACGGGTCGGCCTTCGGGAAATAGGCGCGGTTGCCCCAGTTCTGACCGGTGCGGAAGAAGAAGACCTGGATGCAGGATATGCCGCCCTCGTGATGGATCGCGAAGACATCGGCCTCCTCGACACCGGCGGGATTGATGCCCTGGTGGCTCTGGACGTGGCTGAGCGCTGCCAGCCGGTCGCGGTAAAGGGCGGCCCTCTCGAAGTCGAGGTTCTCCGAAGCCTCGCCCATGGCAGCCGCAATGGTTGCCTTCACCGCCTGGCTCTTGCCCGACAGGAAGTCCTTGGCTTCGCGCACCAGTTCCGCATAGTCGGGGTCGCTGATTTCGCGGGTGCAGGGCGCCGAACAGCGCTTGATCTGGTAGAGCAGGCAGGGGCGCGTCCGGGTCTCAAAGACGCTGTCGGTACAGGTCCTGAGCAGGAAGGCGCGCTGCAGCGAATTGATCGTTCGCCCGACGGCACCAGCCGACGCGAAGGGGCCGAAGAAGTCCCCCTTGCGGCTGCGTGCGCCGCGGTGCTTGTAAAGCGCCGGCGCCCGGCTGTCGCCCGTCACCAGAATATAGGGAAACGACTTGTCGTCGCGCAAAAGCACGTTGAAGCGCGGCCGGAGGCGCTTGATCAGGTTCGCTTCGAGCAGCAGCGCCTCGATCTCGGTGCGCGTCGTCACGAACTCCATGTTGGCGGTCTCGCGCACCATGCGCGCGATGCGGTTGGAATGGCCGCGTCCCTGGGCATAGTTGCTGACGCGCTTCTTCAGGCTGCGCGCCTTGCCGACATAGAGAACGTCGCCGGTCTCGTTGAACATGCGGTAGACGCCAGGGCCGTTTGGCAGGAGCTTGACGAAGGCCTGGATCAGCTCTGCGCCCTTCAAGCCTTCCATTTCGGCGCGATTCTCGTTCCACTCGACGGGTGGCGTGGCACTCGTGCTTTCTGTGACCTCGATCAGATCGTCGTCGTCTTCCGCTTCGCTGCCGTCATAGAGGATGCCGCCGTCTGTCGGCACGCGTCCGTTCATTCCACTATCTCCCTGATGTCGGGCGTTTCCCAGGCGAGGTGCTGGCCCCCGTCGAGCGCGATCATCTGTCCGGTAATCGACGGCGTGTCGAACAGGAAGCGGATCGTCCGTCCGAATTCGTCGAGCGTCGGCCCGCGTCTGAGAATCAGGGCTTCGACCTGCGCCTCAAAATCCTGCGGGTCCTGCCGCTCGTTTGGCAAAGTCGGCCCGGGGCCGATACCGTTGACGCGGATGCGCGGGGCGAGCGCCTGCGCCATCGTCCGGGTAGCGGTCCAAAGCGCCGACTTCGATAACATATAGGAATAAAAGCGCGGATTGGGAGCCCAGACGCGCTGGTCGATCACGTTGACAATGAGTCCATTGGCGTCCGCCGGAAGCAGTTCAGCGAAATCGCGCGCCAACAGGGAAGGGGCCTTCACATGCAGGGCGAAGTGCTGATCCCAGATTGATTCGTCGAAAGCGTCGAGGCTGTCCTTCTTGAAGACCGAGGCATTGTTGACGAGCAGGTTCAGCGGGCCAATCGCCTCTGCGGCGCGTGCGATGAGTGTCGAAGTCTCGGCCGTATCGGTGAGGTCGGCGCGAAGCGCGACGGCCTTCGTTCCACCTTTCGAGAGTGCTTCGACCAGAGCTTCCGCTTCGTCAAATGAGGCGTCGGCATGAATGGCGACCGAAAAGCCATGGGCCGCGAGGTCCTCAACTATAGCCTTGCCGATCCGCTTGGCGCCCCCGGTCACGAGGGCGGCCTTCCGTGCTTTCTTCAACGTTTCATCCCGCTTTTTCGAATCTTCGCGTCAGCCGACCAAGATATAGGCAAGAAACGTGAGCCTGAAACACTCCCTGACAGTTCCTTGCCGAAAAATTAATGGAATTGGCGTAAATTGTATTATTTTGTATGTGTATAGTATATCTTTCGTTAATCTTGAATCATGGTTAATAAATCCCCTGTTGCGCCAAGGCAACATCAAATTTCGGGCGTGTTTGTGCCACCAAAATTTCACATTTTGGCTCTTGTGAATCCGCATTTGCTGACCAATTTCAGCTCAACCGGGCGGGTTAATTGAAAGTTGTCCGATGTTTCACTGTGGGACCCCAAGCCCAAGGGGCATCGGTACGAAAAGGAGAATATTTATGCGTACGCTCACCACCACCCTCATGGCTTCGGCTATGACCCTCATCGCCTTCCAGGCCGCCCAGGCTGCTGATGCGATCGACGAAGTTCCGGCTGCTCCGCAGGCCGAATACACCGAGCCGGCGCAGAAGAACTGGTCGGGCGCCTATGTCGGTGGTACCGCCGATTGGCACCATGGTCAGTTTGACGCGACCGGCAGCAACACGGCAGCCGGCTTCGGCGGCGGTCTCTACGGCGGCTACAACATGCAGAGCGGCCAGATCGTATACGGCGGCGAAGCGGATGTCGGCTACTCCGGTCAAGATTCGAGCAAGGGCAACCTGCGCATGAAGCAGGGCGTCAACGGCTCGCTGCGCGCACGCGTCGGCGTCGATCTGAACCCGGTTCTGCTTTACGGCACCGCCGGTCTCGCCGTCGGCCAGGCCAAGGGCACCGTTGGTGGCGCTTCCGACAAGAACACCATGGTCGGCTGGACCGCAGGTGCCGGCGCGGAAACCTTTGTCACCGACAACATCACCGCACGCGTCGAGTACCGTTACACGGACTACGGCTCGAAGGACTTCCGGATGGGCGGCACCAACGTCTCCTCCGGTTACGACGAACACAGCGTTCGCGTCGGTATGGGCGTGAAGTTCTGATCGGCTCTCGCCGGATCAAACAAGAAGGCCGGGGCGACCCGGCCTTTTTTGTGCGCGTTTCCTACGCTTTGAACTTGGAATAGTCGGGAAAGTGCTTTTCGAACTTCGCCGGCCAGTTCTTGAGTTTGGCGCGACCCTTCTGCCATTCGCCGGCAAAGCGCAACTCGATGTAGCGCAGCATCGCCGCAAGGGCGAAATGGCCGCCATGGAGCTTGGCTCCGGTCTTCGGCAGGTTGGCGTTCAGATGGTCGAGGCTGCGTTCGACCTTTTCCCATTGCCGGTCGATCCAGGGCTGATGCACCTTCTCCGGCGGGTGTGAACGTTTCTCGTAGACGATCGCCAGCAGGCTGTCGCAGACACCGTCGCACAAAGCTTCGAGGATCTCGACATCGGTCCGCTTGCCCGCGTTCTTCGGGTAAAGCTTGCCCTTCGTTTCCCGATCGATGAAGTGCATGATCGCGCGGCTGTCATAGACCGAACGCCCATCGTTAAGGATGAGTGTCGGTATCTTGCCGAGCGGATTGTTGCCGATCAGTTCGGGTGGATTGGCTCCGGTGTCGGTCAGCACGCTGTCGGCCGAGAACCCGGCATAATGCGCCGCCATCCGAACCTTGTTCGAATAGGGCGAGGCAGGAGAGTACAGTATCTTCATCGAGCGTCTTTCTTCTGGTCCAGAGCAATTCCGACAAGAGTGCGAAGCGGAATTGCGTCCGGAATTGCCTAAGAACAAATACCTATGGAGCCGGAGGCAGTGAAACGCTGTCTTTCCTGCATGCCTGGCGATCGACCGCCGGGCATGATCGGAAATTCAGCGACTTGTCGAAGCAGATCCGGATTTCTTCGAGCATGTTGCCTTCGCACGTGACCGCGACCGCGTCTTTTGTCATGCCAGGGTTTTTGGCGGCGAGCGCACTTTCGATCGCGTTGACGGACATGTTCGTTTGTTGCCGGGGCGGGGAGAGTTCTGGCGGCAGGGAGAGACTATTCCAGGCCGCGCGTGTGACGGCGAAATAGTCCTCCTGACTGAGCCCGGAACAGGTGCCGTGCTTGCGCCACTGATGGCCGATCAGGCCCATCGACGGAATGAGATCGAGATACTGCTTGCCGAGCGAGGAGGGCACGCGGTCCGATTGCCGCGGCGGGCAGAAATCCGGGAAACCTTTTTCGTTCTGAGGCCATAGGCCGTGCACAATCAGGCCGCGGTTGCTGCCGATCTCGCATTGTCTGGATTTTCCGTTGGGATCGTTGTCGCCGCACCAGGTCGGCGACCAGGAGAGCGAAAGCACATAGAAATCGAATCCGCTGCCGATCGGCACCGCGGCGATCGCTTTTGCAGGTTTCGTCTCGGCAGCCGGCGGCGCCTTCTCGGTGCTCTGATCGCTGCAGCCGGCCAGGCTAGCCGCAACGAGAAGCGCCGGCAGAAGCCGGCGCGCATTCCGGATTGCTTTCATGATTAGCGGAGCGAGGCGCAATGCGCGCCATAGACATACCAGGGATCAAGCCCGCCGACGCAGAACTCGATGCTCCTGCCGACGCCGGCAAAGCCCCAGGGGCGTTCGATGAGGTAGTAGAGCGAGCGCTGCTGGCCGTCGGTCATGACCGCCGTAGCATAGCAATATTCACGCTCGACCAGATGAGTCTCATCGCGGAACTCTTGCCGGTTCTGTCCCATGTTGCGGATATCGGCGATCGACAGATTGGCGTGCAGGTAGTTCGCATCCCGGTATTCGAAGCGCGAAGTGATGAAACCGAGCACCGAGGACTCGCTGCAAACACCTGCGTTATAGGATTGGACCTGGCCGCTGCCGATATAGTCGGCGGCGAATGCGCCCGGCGCTGCGGCGGCGGCGAGGGAAAGCGAGATGAGAAGCGTTGCTGCGAGCGTGCGAGTCATGGGCGTCTCCCTATATCGTCACAGGAGATTGCGGTGTGTCGCCCCCGTCCGTCAAGCCCCTCGGGTTGCCTGTTCTTCACCGCGCAGCCAGAAGCAGCGGGCGGAGGCGAAGCGATCCTGCGCCAACCGTGCTTTCAGGAACGGCAGCAGCAGATCGAGTTCGCCCTTCAGCGTGAAGGGCGGATTGACGATGATGAGACCGGAGCCCGAAAGGCCCGTGGTTTCGCGGTCGCTCCGGACCGACAGTTCGGCGCAGAGCATCTTCGGAATTTCGAGCGCCTTCAGTGCTTCGTGGAAAGCCTTGATGGGCGCGCCCTGCTTCACTGGATACCAGAGGCAATAGATGCCGCCGGCAAAGCGCCGGTAGGCGCGCGCCAGGCCATCGGCGAGGCGTTCGTATTCGCCTTCCTTTTCAAAGGGCGGATCGACGAGGATCAGCCCGCGCTTCTCTTTCGGCGGCAGATGGGCGCCGAGCGCCAGCCAGCCGTCCAGTTCGGTGATCCGGCTCTGGAAGTCGCCGTCGAAAAGCCGATGCAGGGTTTCATAGTCGTCCGGGTGCAACTCCATGGCAGACAGCCGGTCCTGCGGACGGAAGAGCATGCGCGTAAGCTTCGGCGAGCCGGGATAAAGCTTCAGCTCGCTGCCGGGATTGAGCGTACGGATGGTTTCGAGATACGGGGCGAGGATCGCAGCGATTTCGACAGGCAGATCGTCCTCGAGAAGCCGGCCGATGCCGTCGCGCCATTCCCCGGTCTTCTGCGCCTCTTCGCCGGAGAGGTCGTAAAGCCCGATGCCGGCATGGGTATCGAGCACGCGAAACGCCTTCTCCTTCTGCTGGAGATAGGTGACGAGGCGTGCCAGCACCGCGTGCTTCAGGACGTCGGCAAAATTGCCCGCGTGGTAGATGTGCCGATAGTTCATGAGCGCCGCCGATGGCTGAGATCAATTGTTGCGATGGGTGAACGATTGGCTCTTTGAGCCCGTTTGTCGATGCCATATAGAAAAGCCATGAACGTTGCGACCCCCATCAAAGCAGAAAAATCGATCGGCCATTCGGTCTGTCCGCACGACTGTCCCTCCGCTTGCGCGCTGGAGGTGGATCTGACTGCCGAAGGGCGGATCGGCCGCGTGCGTGGCGCTTCCGCCAACACCTACACCGCCGGTGTGATCTGCGCCAAGGTGGCGCGCTATTCCGAGCGCATCTACCATCCCGGCCGCCTCATGGTGCCGCAGCGGCGCAAGGGCGACAAGGGTGAGGGGAACTGGCAGGACGTCAGCTGGGAGGCGGCGCTCGACGAGATCGCCGACCAGTTCATCCGCGCCGAGCAGAAACACGGTGCGGAGGCGATCTGGCCCTACTTCTATGCCGGAACCATGGGGCAAGTGCAGCGCGATTCCATCGAGCGCCTGCGCCACGCCAAGCGTTACTCCGGCTTCTTCGGCTCGATCTGCACCAACATGGCCTGGACCGGCTTCGCCATGGCGACCGGCGCCTTGCGCGGACCCGATCCGCGCGAGATGGCCAAGGCCGATTGCGTGGTGATCTGGGGGACGAACGCTGTCGCGACCCAGGTCAACGTGATGACGCACGCGGTGAAGGCGCGCAAGGATCGCGGCGCAAAGATCGTCGTCATCGACATCTACGACAACCCGACGGTCAAACAGGCAGATATGGGTCTCGTCTTGAAGCCCGGCACCGACGCAGCGCTCGCCTGCGCCGTTATGCACATCGCCTTTCGCGACGGCTATGCCGACCGGGCCTATATGACGGAATTCGCCGACGACCCCGCCGGGCTCGAAGCACATCTCAAGTCGCGCGGACCGGAATGGGCTTCCGCCATCACTGGTCTTTCGGTCGATGAAATCGAAGCCTTCGCCAAGCTTGTCGGCACGACGCCCAGAACCTATTTCCGCCTCGGCTACGGCTTTACCCGCCAGCGCAACGGCTCGGTCGCCATCCATGCGGCCGCCTCCGTCGCCACCGTTCTTGGCTCCTGGAAGAATGAAGGCGGCGGTGCCTTCCACTCCAACAACGATATCTTCAAGCTCGACAAGCGCGAACTGATCGGCTCGGCCTTCCACGATCCGGATGTCCGCATGCTCGACCAGTCGCAGATCGGTCGCGTGCTGACCGGCGATGCCGAGGCGCTGCGCCACCGAGGTCCGGTGACGGCGATGCTGATCCAGAACACCAATCCGGTGAACGTCGCGCCGGAGCAGCGGCTGGTGAAGCGCGGCTTCCTGCGCGATGATCTCTTCGTTGCCGTGCACGAGCAGTTCATGACCGATACGGCCGCCGTTGCCGATATCGTGCTGCCGGCCACCATGTTCCTCGAACATGACGACCTTTATCGCGGTGGCGGCCATCAGCACATCCTGATCGGTCCGAAGGTGGTGGAGCCGCCGTCGACCGTGCGCACCAACCTCTTCGTCATCGAGGAACTGGCCAAGCGCTTGGGCGTTGCCGACCATGGCGGCTTCGGCCTGACGGAGCGCCAGCATATCGACCGGCTGCTCGCCAATTACGGCATCGGCTACGAGGAGATGAGACAAGAGAAGTGGCTGGACTGCCAGCCGGCATTCGAAGACGCGCACTACCTCAAAGGCTTCGGTCATCCGGACGGCAAGTTCCGCTTCAAGCCGGACTGGACGGGAACGCCGGCGGCGAACCGGCCGCCGAAGTCCATGGGCATTCAAGGGCCGCATGCAGCGCTGCCGGAGTTTCCTGATCATGTCGACCTGATTGAGGTCGCTGATGCCGAGCATCCCTTCCGCCTCGCGACCTCGCCGGCCCGCTCCTTCCTCAACTCGACCTTTGCCGAGACGCCGTCCTCCATCCAGAAGGAAGTGCGCCCGGAAGTGATGCTCCATGCGGAAGACGCCGAGGCACTCGGCATCGCCGATGGCGATATCGTTCAGCTCGGCAATCAGCGTGGTGAGATCCGCCTGCATGCGAAGATCGGCGGGGGAACGCGTCGCGGCGTTGTGATCGCCGAGGGGCTCTGGCCGAACGGCGCCCATCTCGACGGGGAAGGGATCAACGTGCTGACCGGTGCCGATGCGGTGGCGCCCTATGGCGGTGCTGCCTTCCACGACAATAGGGTCTGGGTCAGGTTGGCGCGCTAAATCAGGTTGTTCAACGGCAGACGGAACCCTCCATGAGCGGCGACCACCACCATGCAGATGTCAGTAGCACGCCGGTTTCGAGGCTCTGGGCTTCGCTCGGCCTGACCGGCGGCTTCATGCTGGCGGAGGTCGTCGGCGGTGTACTGACCGGCAGCCTGGCGCTGATTTCCGACGCCATGCACATGTTGACCGACACCGCGGCCCTTGCGATCGCGCTCGTGGCCATCCATGTGGGCCGCCGCCCATCCGATCTGCTGCGCACCTACGGTTATGCGCGTTTCGAAATCCTCGCGGCCGCCTTCAACGCGCTGCTCTTGCTCGCCGTTGCCTTCTACATTCTCTACGAAGCCTGGAAGCGGCTGTCGGAGCCGCAGGAAATCCAGTCGGGCGGGATGCTGGTGATCGCCGTCATCGGCCTGCTCGTCAATCTCGCCTCGATGCGCCTCCTGACGAGCCACAAGGACGAGAGCCTCAACGTCAAGGGTGCCTATCTCGAGGTCTGGTCGGACATGCTCGGCTCGCTCGCCGTCATCGTCGGTGCCGCGGTCATCTGGTTCACCGGCTGGCAATGGGTGGACTCCCTGCTCGCCGTCGGTATCGGCTTCATGGTCTTCCCGCGCACCTGGGTGCTGCTGAAGGAGTGCATCAACATCCTGCTCGAAGGCGTGCCGCCGGGCATACGGCTCGCCGATGTCCACGCGACGATCGCCGCGGTTC
Source organism: Ensifer sp. 22521 (assembly GCF_052044795.1). NCBI lineage: Bacteria > Pseudomonadati > Pseudomonadota > Alphaproteobacteria > Hyphomicrobiales > Rhizobiaceae > Ensifer > Ensifer sp. 22521. Next base: position 207,370 of record NZ_JBQENM010000006.1, on the reverse strand, counting down.
CGGGCGTCTTGTCGGTGCATGACCTTCACCTATGGGCGATTACCCAGAGCCAGCCGTCGCTGACGGCGCATGCGGTGCTCACGGATGGCGCTGACGGCGAGACCGTGCGCCGGGCGATCGAGGCGCGCTTGCGCGAAGACTTTGACCTTCACCACACGACGTTGCAGATGGAGCGGGAAGACCGCGCGGCGTTGGAACATGTTCACTAAAGGCAGGAACGGCCGGATTGCCCCCGCCAAAGAAGGATTTCGCATGAGCACACATCACGATCCGCGCGTCAGGATCATCGGTCGCCGCACGCTTTGGGACGGGTTCATCCATCTTGAGGAAGTGACGCTCGAACAGGACATGTCGAACGGCATGACCGCGACCTTGAAGCGCGAGGTTCACGATCATGGCAGTGCGGCGACCATCCTGCTCGTCGACGCCAAGCGGCAAAGCGTAGTGCTTGTGCGGCAGCTGCGCGTTCCCGTGCTCTTGCAGGGGGACCAGGCCTATATGATCGAAGCGGTGGCCGGGTTGTTGGACGACGATACCCCGGAAGTTGCGATCGCCCGCGAGGCATTGGAAGAAACCGGCTACCATGTCGAAGGCGCCACCCATCTTTTTGATGCCTATATGAGCCCGGGCGCGCTCACCGAACGCACGAGCTTTTTCGTCGGCCGCATCGACGTCACGGAAAAGCGTGGGGATGGCGGTGGGCTTGCGCATGAGGGGGAGGACATCGAAGTTCTCGAAATACCGCTTGATCGGGCCTTCGCCATGATCGCAACCGGCGAGATCTGCGATGCCAAGACGATCATGCTATTGCAATGGGCAAAGCTCAACCGCAGCGAGCTCGCCAGCTAAATCATTGTTTTATAAGAAGATAATTTATTACGGATATTTCACTTTTTGATCGGTATCGGGTAAGCTAAAGCGCTGATGTTCTCATCATTGACATGGGCGCCCCATGACATCCTCCCTTTCGGAAAGCGCAACCGACGACGAGCAGCAGGCGGAGGGGGGCTGGATTTCCTTCCTGCGCCGCAACCGTCGTTATCTTTCGGCCGCTGGTACGCTATTTGTGATCGCTCTCTTCGGCTTTGCGATCTTTCACCTGACATCCGAAGTTCAGTACGATGAAGTCGTCCAAGCCCTGGCAGATACGCCCTGGGCGTCGCTTGCGGCGGCGGTGTTCTTCACGGCGCTGAGCTTTCTGGCGCTGACCTTCTATGACGTCGGCGCGCTCGATTATGTCCGGCGCAAATTGCCCTATGCCGATGTGGCGCTGACGGCCGCTTGCGCCTATGCGGTCGGCAACACCGCCGGCTTCGGCGCCTTGAGCGGTGGCGCGATCCGCTACCGGTCCTATTCCCGCCTCGGCATCGAGCCGGAAAATATTGCCCGGATCATTGCCTTCGTGACGCTTGCCTTTGGGCTCGGCCTTCTGACGGTGACCTGCCTCAGCCTGCTGGCGGTCGGCGAATATGTGGCGCCGATGACCGGGCTCGATCCGCTTTTGCTGCGCCTGATCGCCGTCGTCATCCTCGGCGGGTTGTTCACCGTGTTCTTCCTTGCGCGCGACGGCCGCGAGGTCAGCCTCGGACGCCTGACATTGCGGCTGCCGGATTCGCGCACGGTCTCGCGCCAGTTCCTGGTGACCGCGCTCGATCTCGCCGCTTCGGCAACCGTCCTCTATGTGCTCCTGCCGGCCGGCACCATCGGCTGGCCGGCTTTCCTCGCCGTCTACTCGCTCGCCGTCGGCGTCGGTGTTCTCAGTCACGTTCCAGCCGGCCTCGGCGTCTTCGAGACGATCATCATCGCGACGCTCGGCCACAACACCGATGTCGACACCATTCTCGGCGCGCTGGTTCTCTATCGCGTGATCTATCACGTGCTGCCGCTGGTGATTGCGATCGCCGTCGTTATCGGCATCGAGCTCCGCCAGCTCTCCGGCCATCCGGTCGCCTCAAGTGTGCGGCGCGTTGGCGGCCGCATGACGCCGCTGCTGCTGGCGACGCTCGGCGTCGTGCTCGCGATCATGCTGGTGCTTTCGAGCGTGACGCCGACACCCGACGAAAATCTGGCCTTTCTTGAAAGCCTGCTGCCCCTGCCGATCGTCGAGGGCGCCCATTTCCTCGCAAGCCTGCTCGGCCTTGCGCTCGTCGTCGTCTCCCGCGGCCTGGCGCTGCGCCTGGATGGTGCCTGGTGGGCGTCGATCGTGATTGCGATCGCCGCACTCCTGCTGTCGCTGATCAAGGCGATCGCGGTGGTGGAAGCGGGCATGCTCGCCTTCTTTCTCCTGGGGCTGCTCGTCAGCCGTCGCCTGTTCGTCCGTCCGGCATCCCTCTTTGGCCAGGCGCTCACCATACCGTGGCTGACGGCGCTTGGGGTCATCTGCCTCGGCGGACTGGTCGTCCTGCTCTTCGTCTACCGCGATGTCGAATACAGCCACGAGCTCTGGTGGCAGTTCGAATTTTCGGCCGAGGCGCCGCGTGGGCTGCGGGCGCTCCTTGGCGTCACCATCGGTGCCAGCATGCTTGCGATCTGGAGCCTGATGCGCCCGGCAACCGGGGCGGCGGAGCCCGCGTCCGACGATGCGATGGAGCGCGCCTTGGCGATCGTCGAGGCGCAAAACATGTCCGACGCCAATCTGGTGCGCATGGGCGACAAGAGCATCCTGTTCTCGGCCGACCGGCGGGCCTTCATCATGTACGGGCAGCGGGCCCGTTCCTGGATTGCGCTCTTCGATCCGGTCGGACCAATCGACGCCTGGCCGGAACTGATCTGGCATTTCATCGAGAAGGCGCGAGCCGCCGGCTGTCGTGCGGTTTTCTACCAGGTGTCGGCCGAAGGGCTTGCCTACTATGCCGATGCGGGGCTGCGCGCCTTCCGGCTCGGTGAACTGGCGCGCGTCGATCTCGCCCGTTTCGAGATGAAGGGCGGCAAGTGGGCAAACTTGCGCCAGCAGGTCAGCCGCGCCCAGCGCGACGGGCTGGAGTTCCAGGTCGTGCCGCCGGCGGACGTTCCTGAAATCATGGCCGACCTGACGGCTGTTTCCGATGCCTGGCTCGCCCATCACAACGCCAAGGAAAAGGGCTTCTCGCTCGGCGCCTTCGATCCGGACTATCTGACGGAGCAGCCGGTTGCGATCCTCACATGTAACGGACGCATTGTCGCTTTCGCCAATATCCTCGTGACCGGGACGAAGGAGGAGGGCACCGTCGATCTGATGCGCTTCTCGCCGGACGCGCCGAAGGGAGCCATGGATTTCCTCTTCGCCCAGGTAATGGAATATCTGAAGGGGGAGGGGTTCCGCGCCTTCAATCTCGGCATGGCACCCCTGTCCGGCATGTCGACGCGCCAGATCGCGCCGGTATGGGATCGGGCCGGCCGTACCTTCTTCGAACACGGCGAGCGCTTCTACAACTTCAAGGGCCTGCGCGCCTTCAAGTCGAAGTTTCATCCGCAGTGGCAACCGCGCTATCTTGTCGCCAGTGGCGGCATCAATCCGATCCTCGCCTTGATGGATGCGACATTCCTGATCGGCGGCGGTCTCAAGGGAGTGGTGAAGAAATGATCCGTGTCGCGAACGCCTGGAAATGCCTCACCTCGGCGGCGTTGCTGCTTTCGGTTTCCATTCTTCCTGCTGCCGCGGAAGACGCGCCGAAGAGCTACGATACCGGGATGATCCCGTCGCCGCGCATCATGTTGCCCAAGGAAAAGGCGACCGCACTGGTCGTGCTGCTTTCGGATGCTTCAGGCTGGACGGACAAGGAGCAGGCGGTCGCTGATACGCTCACCGGTGACAAGACCATCGTCATCGGTGTCGATCTCAAGGCTTATCTCGCGTCGCTCGCCAAGGATGACGGCGACTGCATCTACATGGTCTCCGATATCGAATCGCTCAGCCAGCAGGTACAGCGCGCCATCGGCAGCGATGCCTACCAACTGCCGATCGTTGCCGGTGTCGGCGCCGGTGGCGCCATGGCGCTCGCGATTGCCGCCCAGACGCCGCCAGCCACGATCGGCCAGACGCTGGCGGTCGATCCGGAGGAGGGCATCGCGCTCAGGAAACAGCTCTGCACTCCGGCCGATAAGGTGAAGAAAGGCGACCGCATGGTCTATGGCTTGACCGATGGTGCCTTGCCGGACCCGGTCTCCGTCGTCTTCTCGCCGGCAGCCTCCGCGGATGGGCGCTCGCATGTGGCCGCGCTTATCGCAAAGCATCCGGATGTCGATCAGGAAGACAGTGACGATGATGCCTTCACGGCATTGTCCGACCATCTCTCGGATATCATCGACAGCGAAAGCGACGCCGGCAACCCGTTCGGCCTGCCGCTGACCATTCTCGACGCCAAGCCGACGCGCGATACGATGGCGGTGATCTATTCGGGTGACGGCGGCTGGCGTGACATCGACAAGGAAGTCGGCGACGTCCTCCAGCAGCAGGGGGTGCCGGTCGTCGGCTTCGATTCCCTGCATTATTTCTGGTCGGAACGCGATCCCCAGGCGACGGCGGACGACCTTGCCAAAGTGATGAGCTACTACCGCAAGCACTGGAACGTGCGCAACGTACTGCTGATCGGCTATTCCTTCGGTGCCGACGTTCTGCCGCGAACCTTCAACCTGCTGCCATCAGGCGAAAAGGCGCATGTCCGCCAGGTGACGCTGATGGCGCTGTCGCACTTGGTCGACTACAAGGTGTCGGTGCTCGGCTGGCTGGGTGCGGAAGGCGATGGCAAGGGCGGCGATCCGCTCGACGACATCAAGCGCATCGATCCGGCGCTGGTGCAATGCATCTACGGCACCGACGAAGAGGATGATGCCTGCCCTGAATTGAAGGGAACGGGCGTCGACGTCATCGGCATCGACGGTGGCCATCACTTCGACGAGGACTATCCGGCATTGACGCGGCGTGTGCTCGATGCGCTCGATCGCAGGCTGGCGTCGGCGAAGTGATGAATTGATCCAGCGCATCTTCCGCTTCCAGTAATTTCACTGAAAGCGGGGTGCTCTAATCAGGCGGCAGGCGAGATCAGCGTGGCGGTTGCTTCGGCAGCGCTATGGCTCACCGCGCGACCATCTTCCATGCGCACCTTGCCCTCGGCCATCAGCCGGAGCGCCATCGGATAGGTGCGGTGCTCGACGGTCAGCACCCGCGCTGCAAGGCTTTCGGATGTATCGCCGGGGAGAACCGGCACCACTGCCTGCGCGAGGATCGGGCCTTCGTCCATGCCTTCGGTCACGAAGTGCACCGTGCAGCCGGCGACCTTCATGCCGGCGTCGATCGCCCGCTGATGGGTGTGCAAGCCGGGGAAGAGCGGCAGCAGCGAGGGGTGGATGTTGAGGATCCGCCCTTGATGGCGCTGGATGAAGGTTGCCGAAAGCAGCCGCATATAGCCGGCCAGGCAGATGATATCCGGCGATAGGCGATCGAGCTCGGCAAGGATTGCCGCCTCGTGGGCGTCCTTGCTGTCGAAATCCTTGCGCAGGAAACTGCGTGTGGCAATACCGAGTGCTGCCGCCTTGACGAGGCCGCCGGCATCCGCCTTGTCGGCGATGACCGCAACGATCTCGGCGGGAAAACCTGGCTCGGCCGCGGCTTTCGCCAGCGCCAGCATGTTGGAGCCGCCACCCGAAATGAAGACGACGACCCGCTTCTTGCCCGTCGAGACCTCAGTCGTCATAGGGCGAGGGTGCCCTTGTAGATCGTGCCGGCAGCACCTTCGTCGCGCGCGACCATCCGGCCGAGCGTGAAGACGGTTTCACCTTCGTCGGTCAGCACAGAGGCGATCTCCGCAGCCTTGTCCGCCGGGACGACGACGATCATGCCGACGCCGCAGTTGAAGGTGCGCAGCATCTCGTTGGCAGCAACGCCGCCGGTCTGTGCAAGCCAGGAGAACACCTTCGGCGCCTTGATCGCATCGAGGTCGATCTCGGCGGCGAGGTGCTTCGGCAGCACGCGCGGAATGTTCTCGGGGAAGCCGCCGCCGGTGATATGGGCGAGCGCCTTGATCGCGCCGGTCTCGCGGATCGCCTTCAAGAGCGGCTTCACATAGATGCGCGTCGGCGTCATCAGGAGATCGGCAAGCGTGCCTTCGCCGAACGGCGCGGGTGCGTCCCAGGCAAGGCCCGAGAGCGCGACGATCTTGCGCACCAGCGAGTAGCCGTTGGAGTGAACGCCCGACGATGCGAGGCCGAGGATGACGTCGCCTTCGCCGATGTCGCCGGCGGGAAGGAGTTGGCCGCGTTCGGCAGCGCCGACGGCAAAGCCTGCGAGATCATAATCGCCACCCGAATACATGCCCGGCATCTCGGCGGTCTCGCCGCCGATCAGCGCGCAGCCCGCTTCGCGGCAGCCGCTGGCAATGCCGGCGACGATCGCCGCACCCTGATCCGGATCGAGCTTGCCGGTCGCGAAATAGTCGAGGAAGAACAGCGGCTCGGCGCCCTGGACCACGAGGTCGTTGACGCACATGGCGACAAGGTCGATGCCGACGGTGTCGTGCTTGTTGGCGTCGATGGCGATCTTCAGCTTGGTGCCGACGCCGTCATTGGCGGCAACCAGAACCGGGTCGGTGAAGCCTGCCGCCTTCAGGTCGAACAGACCGCCGAAGCCGCCGATCTCACCGTCGGCACCCGGACGCCTCGTCGAGCGCACATGCGGCTTGATCTTCTCGACCATCAGGTTGCCGGCGTCGATATCCACGCCCGCATCGCTATAGGTGAGGCCGTTCTTTCCCGACTGGCTCATGCTCGTTCTCCAAGGCTCGTCGTGCGACAGATATTTTGCGGATGCGATTGGCACGGCAGGCAAGGGAGTGCAAGCCGAGAGCACGGATTGGCGGCGTTTTTTCAACATTTTGCCCATATCCCACGGTAGAAGCGAAGCAGCATGGCTCCAAACCGTGCGGCCTTGCCCGGTTGGACTTGACCGGCGCCCGCGCCGCCCCCTATCTCCTTGCAGGGTTGTGATACGCGATCGGCGCATGCGGCGCGCCAGCGCGGGATGTGGAAAAGTGTGCGCGGTTTTCCGCCCGCACCCCGCTCCCGCTTGTGACAAGCGACCACTGTTATGATTTCAGGTCGATCCGACCTAAAATCATCGCGATCTAAAGGGAGTGTCATGGATATCAAGGTCAGCGGTTCCGGATTGCAGCGCCAGGTCATTTTCTGGCTGCTGGTGCTTGCCGCCTTCATTGCCTTCCTCATGGTTTTCAGCTCTATCCTGCTGCCGTTCCTTGCCGGCATGGCGCTTGCCTATTTCCTCGATCCGGTCGCCGACCGTCTCGAGCGGCTTGGCCTCAGCCGGTTGATGGCGACGGTCGTCATCCTGATCGGCTTCGTCGTGGTCTTCGTGCTGGCGCTCATGGTCATCATTCCCGTGGTCGTCAGCCAGGCTTCGGATTTCATCGCGAACATCCCGGGCTACGCCGCCAAGCTGCAGTTGCTCGTCAACGAAGCGCAGACGCGACTGATCCCCGATTGGCTGGCGAGCCAGATGCCGTCGCTCAAGCAGAGCTCCGGCAAGCTGCTGGAACAGGGAGCCGCTTTCGTCGGCACGCTCTTCCAGCAGATCTGGAACTCCGGCGTGGCGCTGCTCGATGTCATCTCGCTGCTGGTCGTTACCCCTGTCGTCGCCTTCTATATTCTGCTCGACTGGGACCGGATGGTGGAGAAGGTCGACAGCTGGGTTCCGCGCGACTACGTCTCGGATGTGCGCCAGATCGCCCGCGACATGAACACGACGATCGCCGGCTTCGTGCGCGGGCAGGGCTCGCTCTGCGTCATCCTTGGCCTCTATTACGGTATCGGCCTGTCGCTGGTCGGTCTCAATTTCGGCCTGCTGATCGGCCTCTTCGCCGGCATGATCAGCTTCATTCCCTATGTCGGATCCATGGTCGGCCTGGTGCTCGCTGTTGGCGTTGCCCTGGTGCAGTTCTGGCCGGACTATCTTTGGATCGGCCTCGTGCTTGCAGTTTTCTTCAGCGGTCAGTTCATGGAGGGCAACATCCTCCAGCCGAAGCTGGTGGGTAAAAGCGTCGGCCTGCATCCGGTCTGGCTGATGTTTGCGCTCCTTGCCTTCGGCGCGCTCTTCGGCTTCGTCGGTCTGCTGGTGGCGGTGCCGGCAGCAGCCGCCATCGGCGTGCTTGTCCGCTTCGGCATCCAGCGGTACCTTGATAGCGACCTCTATCACGGGCACGGCAAGGCCGTGGAAAAGAAGGCGAAGAGCGACAAGGCCGCCTGATTTCCGACGATTGTCCCGAGTACAGCATGACAAAACGCCCATTCGAACAAATACCCCTGGCCTTCGGCCACGACCCGGCGACGGGCCGTGAGGACCTGCTCGTCTCCGACAGGCTGAGCGCTGCGATCGCCATCGTCGACCACTGGCCGGACTGGCCGTCGCCGGTCGTCATCATCGCCGGGCCCGTCGGCTCCGGCAAATCGCATCTCGCCAGCATCTGGAAAGAGCGGGCAGGGGCCGAAACGATCCATCCGCTCGCCGGCTCGGATGCCGCGCTGATTGCGGCGGAGAAGCCTGTCCTCTTCGAGGACGCCGACCGCAGTGGCTTTGACGACACGACGCTTTTCCACGTCATCAACAACGTGCGCCAGCATGGCACCGGTCTCCTGATGACGACGCGGCTATGGCCGATGTCCTGGCCGGTGACGCTGCCGGATCTGCGCTCGCGCCTGAAGGCGGCGACCATCGTCGAGATCGGCGAGCCGGATGACGAGTTGCTGACGCAGGTGCTGATCAAGCTTTTCGCCGACCGCCAGCTCTTCGTCGACGAGCGGCTCGTGGGCTATATCGTTCAGCGCATGGAGCGGTCGCTGGAGGCGGCGCAGACGATCGTCGAGCGCATCGACCATCTGGCACTTTCCCGCGGAACGAAGCTCAGCCGGGCACTTGCTTCCGAAGTTCTCGAAGAACTGGGGAATCGGCGGCGGTCCGATTGACTGTCACAGAACCGTCGTCAAACTGAGATAGCCGGTGCAACCGGAGCAATGGGATCGAATGAGCATGGATAACGCGGTATCGGCGGTGAACGAAAACCAGGCGGCAGTGGAGGACATCGATCTGCTGACCAGCCCGCGGCGCTTCATCAACCGCGAATTCTCCTGGCTGCAGTTCAATCGTCGCGTGCTCGAAGAAACGCTGAATACGGCACATCCGCTGCTGGAGCGGATTCGCTTCCTGTCGATCTCCGCTGCCAACCTCGACGAGTTCTTCATGGTGCGCGTTGCGGGCCTGGAAGGGCAGGTGCGCCAGGGCCTTTCCATGCGCTCGCCCGATGGTAAGACGCCGGTCGAACAGCTCGAAGACATCCTCAAGGAAATCGACAATCTGCAGATGGAGCAGCAGGCCTCGCTTGCGGTCCTGCAGCAGTATCTCGCCAAGGAAGACATCCTGATCGTGCGCCCGGCGTCGCTGTCGGCGCAGGACAGGAGCTGGCTTGCCAACGAGTTCGACCAGTCGATCTTCCCGGTGCTGACGCCGCTCTCGATCGATCCGGCGCACCCGTTCCCGTTCATTCCGAACTTAGGCTTCTCGATGGGCCTGCAGCTCGTCAGCAAGACTGGCCGCGAGCCGATGACCGCGCTCTTGCGCCTGCCGGTCGCGCTCGACCGCTTTATCCGGCTGCCCGACGTCAAGAACGTCATCCGCTATATTACGCTCGAAGATATGGTCAGCCAGTTCATCGATCGGCTGTTCCCCGGTTACGAGGTCAAGGGTTCCGGTACCTTCCGCATCATCCGCGACAGCGATATCGAAGTGGAGGAAGAAGCCGAAGACCTGGTGCGCTTCTTCGAAACCGCGTTGAAGCGCCGTCGCCGTGGTTCGGTGATCCGCATCGAGACCGATTCGGAAATGCCGGCGTCGCTGCGCCAGTTCGTCGTGCAGGAACTCGGCGTTCCGGAAAACCGCATCGCCGTTCTCCCCGGCCTGCTGGCGCTCAACACGCTCTCTGAAATCACCAAGGCGCCGCGCGACGATCTGCGCTTCGACCCCTACAATCCGCGCTTTCCCGAGCGCGTCCGCGAGCATGCCGGCGATTGCCTGGCGGCGATCCGCGAGAAGGACATGGTGGTCCACCACCCCTACGAATCCTTCGACGTCGTCGTGCAGTTCCTGTTGCAGGCGGCACGCGATCCTGAAGTGGTCGCCATCAAGCAGACGCTCTACCGCACCTCGAACGACAGTCCGATCGTGCGCGCGCTGATCGATGCGGCTGAAGCCGGCAAGTCGGTGACGGCGCTGGTCGAGCTCAAGGCCCGTTTCGACGAGGAGGCCAATATCCGCTGGGCGCGCGACCTCGAGCGCGCCGGCGTGCAGGTCGTTTTCGGTTTCATCGAACTCAAGACTCACGCCAAGATGTCGATGGTGGTGCGGCGTGAGGAAGGCAGGCTCAGGACCTACTGCCACCTCGGCACCGGCAACTATCACCCGGTGACGGCGAAGATCTATACCGACCTGTCGTTCTTCACCTGCAACCCGGTGATCGCCCACGACATGGCGAACATCTTCAACTTCATCACCGGCTATGGCGAGCCGGAAGCCGGCATGAAGCTCGCGGTTTCGCCGCACACGCTGCGCCCGCGCATCCTCAAGCACGTCGACGAAGAGATCGAACATGCCAAGGCCGGGCGCCCGGCGGCGATCTGGATGAAGATGAATTCTCTCGTCGACCCGGAAATCATCGACGCGCTCTACAAGGCGAGCCGCGCCGGCGTCGAGATCGACCTCGTGGTGCGCGGCATCTGCTGCCTTCGGCCGCAAGTCCCCGGGCTCTCCGACAACATCCGTGTCAAGTCCATCGTCGGCCGTTTCCTCGAACATTCCCGCATATTCTGCTTCGGCAACGGCCATGGGCTTCCATCGGAAAATGCCCTTGTCTATATCGGCTCGGCGGATATGATGCCGCGCAATCTGGACCGGCGGGTCGAGACGCTCGTGCCTCTCATCAACCGGACTGTGCACGAACAGGTTCTGTCGCAGATCATGCTGGGCAATCTCATCGACAACCAGCAGAGCTACGAAATTCTTCCTGATGGCACCTCTCGCCGGATGGAAGTCGGCAAGGACGCCGAGCCTTTCAACGCACAGCATTATTTCATGACCAATCCCAGCCTCTCCGGCCGGGGTGAAGCCCTGAAGTCCAGCGCACCGAAGCTCATAGCTGGCTGGAAGAGCGGCTGGCACAAATAAACTGGAATTGCATGGTCGAATCAGAAGCGCAGGGGCGTCTGCCCGGCATCCGCCCGGTTTCCGTTATCGATATCGGTTCGAACTCCATCCGCCTTGTCGTCTATGAAGGCCTGAGCCGTTCGCCGGCCATGCTGTTCAACGAAAAGGTGATGTGCGGTCTCGGCAAGGGCATCGATGCGACCGGACGCATGGACGAAGAAAGCGTCGAGCGCGCGCTCAGGGCGCTGCATCGCTTCCACGCGCTCTCGAAGCAGGCGCGTGCCATATCGATGTATGTGCTCGCCACGGCGGCAGCACGCGAAGCGAGCAACGGTCCGGCCTTCATCGAGAAGGCGGAGGCGATCCTCGGCCATAAGGTCCGTATCCTCACCGGCGAGGAGGAGGCCTATTATTCCGCGATGGGTATCGTCAGCGGCTATCACGATCCTGATGGTGTCGTCGGCGACCTTGGCGGCGGTTCCCTTGAGCTCGTCGACGTCTCGGGCACCAAGATCGGCAAGGGCATCACCCTGCCGCTCGGCGGCATCCGGCTGTTCGAACACAGCAATGGCTCGCTCACGAAAGCGCGCACCTGGGTGCGCAAGTTCATGAAGAACTCGGCCGTCCTGAGGACCGGTACGGGCCGCACCTTCTACGCCGTCGGCGGCACATGGCGCTCGATCGCCAAGCTGCATATGGAGACCCGGGACTATCCGCTGCACATGATGCAGGGCTACGAGATTTCCTACGACGAGGCGATGGCGCTGCTGCCTGAAGTGATCGAGCCGAAGAGCATCAAGCCGTCGGCCTATGCGACGATCTCGAAGAGCCGCCGCACGCTGTTGCCGTTCGGGGCGATCGCCATGCAGGAAGCCCTGTCGATCATGAAGCCAGAACGGATATCGTTCTCGGCACTCGGCGTGCGCGAAGGCTATCTGTTCTCGTTGTTGAAGGACGAGGAACGCGCCCAGGATCCGCTGCTGACGGCGGCGAACGAAATCGCCATCCTGCGCGCCCGGTCCCCGGAGCACGCCCGCGAACTGGCGGACTGGACGGGGCGCATGGTGCCGTTCTTCGGTATCGAGGAGACGGAAGAGGAAAGCCGTTATCGTCAGGCCGCGTGCCTGCTCGCCGATATCAGCTGGCGCGCGCATCCCGACTATCGCGGCCTGCAGGCGCTGAACATCATCGCCCACTCGACCTTCTCCGGTATCACCCATGCGGGCCGCGCCTATATCGCGCTTGCCAACTACTACCGCTTCGAAGGGCTGAACGATGACGGCGCCACGAACGCGCTTGCCGGTATCACCACGCCGCGCTTGCTGGAACTGGCGAAGCTGCTCGGCGGCCTGCTGCGTGTCGCCTACCTGTTCTCGGCGTCGATGCCGGGGATTACGCAGAACCTGACGTTCCGCAAATCGTCCCAGCCGGACGTGGATCTCGAGATCGTCGTTCCGGCCGCCTATTCGGAGTTTGCCGGCGAGCGGCTGGATGGGCGCCTGCAGCAACTCGGCAAGCTCACCGGCAAGAGGCTCGCTTTCCACTTCGAAAGCTGAGGCTGAGGAAAATCTTGTTTCTTGCGGAAAGGGCGCGCCAACCTGGGCTGGCGCGCCCTTTTTGATTATTCGGCCTTCAGGAAATCGCCGACTTCGAGCAGCACGAATTCATTGTCATCGGCCTTGTCGAGCGCGCGACCGGCCGAGAACGGCAGGTTGTTGTCGTTGCCGACGATGATGTGGGTCTCATTGACGCGGTCGACGTTCTCGATGGTGACGAAGGGCATGTCGTAGAAGCCTTCGCCGCCGCCCTGGCGCTTCTTGTTATCCGGGTCGGCGATTTTGAGCAGGTCGATGTACCCGATCTTGCGGACGGCCTTGCCGACATTGCTGTCATCGAAGGCGATCTTGTAGATGCGCTTGACCTTGGAGCCGGTGGCGAAGCAGTCCGGCTTCGGGTCCTTCGGGTCGGCACACGCCTTGTCGACCGTGCCGGCGCCGTTGTCGCGTTCGATCACCAGCGCGGTCTTGTCGTCGAGCATGTTGAAGTCGCCGATCGCCTCGCCGCCTTCAGCCAGCGGATAGAGCCAGCTGCGACCGGTCCAGGCCTTGCTCGCGACATCGAGTTCGATGATGCGCAGCGCCGGGCGACCATCGGCCTGCTCGACCGTTTCGCCGTCCGTCCAGAGGGGGCCTTCGAGCAGGCCATAGAGCTTGCTGCCATCCTTGGAAAGGGCCATGCCTTCATAGCCGCCGGAGCGCTTCAGGTTGAAAGCGGGCGTCTTCTTCGACGGGTCGGCCTGCAGCGTCAGCGTCGGATTGTCGGGCGACAGGACCGGCTTGCCATCGACCGTCGTCGCAACCACGTCCGTCAGCTTGCCGTCGAGATCGAACTTGAGGATGTAGGGTCCGAATTCTTCGCCAACCCAGAAGCCGTCGGCGACCGGCTGGATCGATTCGACGTCGAAATCCGCCCCGGTGAGATAGCGCTTGTCAGAACCTTCCATGACGATCGGGAAGGGTGCCTTCTTGTCCGGGTCGGTGAGGAAGAGGGTCTTCAGCGCTTCGACCTTGCCCCCATCCCAGTCCATCTTGACGTGATGCAGCATCAGCATGGCGTCGGTGGAGTTCAGCTTGTTGCCGAAGCCATTGTCGGAGAGGCTCCAGAACGTACCGTCCTCCATCGCCTTGATGCCGGAAAAGCCTTGCATCGGCTGACCGTTGAAGGGCAGCGAAAGCCCGGTCGGGCGAACGCCGTCCTTGCCCGGCACGGTGCCGAGCGCTTCTGCGCGCTTGCGGTCCGCGGAGGTGAACTTGCCGGAGGTCTTCAGGTAATCGGGTGCATCCGAGGGAGCGGCGATGATCGTGTTCGCCGGCAGGATCGCGTGACCCTTCAGCGTTGCGGTGAAGGACTTTTCCTCGGCCGAGGCGGCCATCGTCATCAAAAGTGAGAGCGCCGCGGTGGCGAGAAGCGTTTTCGTCATAAAAGTCACCATGGGTTGGAGCCTCCTGCATGCCTCCTTAAATCGCCCTCGATTTAAGGACAAAGACATGCAGCAATTCGAAGTGCTACAGCGACCTTTACGCGTCTGATAAGACGCGCGGCGCTGTAGACCGCAACCCGATAGGCGGCTTAGATGACGAAGGGGTGATGCTTGTCTGACAGACCGATGAAGCTTTGGTGACAGGCTCAGCCGGCGACGGCGAGGCTCGCCCAGCGTCCTGGTGTTATGCCATAGGCGCGCTTGAAATGGCGGGTGAAATGCGCCTGATCGGCAAAGCCGGTTTCGAGCGCAGCACCTGCAAGACTTTCTCCCCTGGCAATCATCTGCCGGGCGCGCTCCAGCCGGCGCATCAGGAGGTAGCGATGCGGGCTTGTGCCGAGAACTTTGCGGAACTGCCTCGCCAGCGTGAAGCGATCGAGCCCGCTGACGGCCTCGAGTTCCTGGGAACCCACGGGCCGCTCGAGATTGGCGCGAAGGTATTCGGTTGCCTCCAGAACTGCGTGCTTGTCGGCCTTTCCCGGCTTGATGTCCTTGGCGCCGGCATGCCGGTAGAGGCCCTCCGCGATCCGAACGAGGATGTCGTCAAGCGCCAGTTCGTCGATGCCATTGTCGAGGTCCATCACGGCTTCTCCGACCGCCTGCCGCAGGGCCTCGTCACCCACCACCGGTGCTGCGACGAAGGGCAGGGCGCGCCCCGTTTCGCCGAGCGCGGCGAGCAAGCGTTCCGGCTGCAGATACATCATCCGATAGCGCAGCCCGATCTCCGTTCCCGCGCCGCCATCGTGGACCTCGTCCGGGTGGAGGATGATGATGCTTCCGGGCCTGCTGAAACGGCTTTCACCGCGGTACTGGAACGTCTGGACGCCGCCGAGCGTCACGCCGATCGCATAGGTGTCGTGGCGGTGCAGTTCGAAAAATTTCCCATGCAGGCGCGCTTCTATGCGCTCGATGCCATCGACGGCGGGAGCGACCCGGATACCGTCACCTCGCGTCCCGCACAATCGTTCAAGATCGACGGCAGCACCCTCCGATAATGCGTCTTCCGGCACGCCCTGTCGGGCTGAAATGGAGATGACCGTCATGTTCGATACCAAATTTGCGATCGTATTGCGCGAAGACCTGGCAACCTGGCAAAAGCTGAACGTCACCGCCTTCCTCGCCACCGGTATTGCCGGACAGAAGCCCGATATCATCGGCGAAGATTATCGCGACGGCGCCGGCAACGTCTACAACGCCTTGAGCGTTCAGCCGATCATCGTGCTCGCCGCAGATGGGAAGACGCTTGGCAACATTCAACGGCGTGCGATCGAAAGGGATGTGCGGACGTCGATTTATGTCGACGCCATGTTCGCCACCGGCCACGACAATGCCAATCGCGCGGTTTTCGCGGAAACCAGACCGGACGATGCCGCGGTCGCCGGCATCGCCATCCATGCGGACAAGAAGCTGGTCGACAAGATTACCAAGGGCGCAAAACTGCACGGCTGAAGCGGCTACGGCCCGACGGTGACTATTCCGCCGCACTGGGCGCAAGGGCGGACGTCGAGCCTCCGACACGCAGTGCCAGAACGCCGAGCTTTTGACCGCGGCCCTTGATCGCGTGCTCGCCGAGATCCTCGACCCGGACATAGTGCGGCAGACGCATCTTGCGGGCGAGGTCGGTGGAGATCAGCACCTGGTGGCCGAGTGTCTTGCAAAAGCCTTCCAGCCGGGCGGTGGTGTTCACCGTATCGCCGAAATAGGTGATCTTGTGCCTGTCGAGGCCGATTTCGGCAGCGACGATGGTGCCGCCATGAAGGGCTGCGCGCAGGCGCGGGACCTCGCCGAATTCCTTCTGCCAGCGGTGCGCCTCCGCATCGATTATTTCCAGAATGTCGAAGACGCAATGAATGCAGGCCGCATTGTTGGTGGCGCGGTCGAAGGGCCAGGTGATGACGGCAGCGTCGCCCACATAGTCGTCTATCGACCCCCGATAGCGCAGCACAGGGTCGGCAATCGTCGCGAACAGCCGGCCGAGATATTCCTGCATCCTGAGGTCGCCGTGTTTCTCGGCGTAGCTGGTCGAGCCGGCGAGGTCGACGAACAGGAAGACGCGCTCTTCCTGAACCGGATTGCGGTAACGCCCCGTCAGCAGGCTCAGAAAGACATCGCGGCCCAAAAGCTCGCGAACCCGGAGGATGAAGACGAGCGAACCCGAGATACCCAATGCGAAGAGCAGGACCGTCTTGGATGGCGTCATCGCCTCCATCCAGTTGTCGTCCATAACGCCGCTTGTCTGCATGATCAGGCCGGCCGCCGCGTAGCCGACATCGAGAAGCACGAAGTAGATCGCAAGCGAGGCGACAAAGAAGACAGGCGTCGAGAAGGCGTGGATCCGCCGATTGAGGCGCCGGAAGATGATGCGTCTCTCGAAGGCAATGATCGGCAGGCACATAAAGAGCGCGTAGGTGGCGCCGATCAGGGCGCCCTTTCCATAGAAAACCCATGCGTAAACTGCCCCTGCGCCCGCGATGACGAGCAGCAGCAGAAGTCCTTCGAAAGTGGAGAAGCGCCAACGCATAGGAAGCCCCGGTACGGAAGAAGCGGCATACGTGTCAGTCGGCACGCAACGTTGCCGCTCTGCCACGCCTACAGCGGCGCGCGTCTTATCAGACGCGCAAGGGTCGCTGTAGCACTTTGAATTTCTGCATGTTTTTGCCCTTTAATCGGGTACGATTAAGGAAACATGCAGTAGTCACCTTCGTTCGAGACGATGGTGATTCTGTTCCGCCCGGCTTTCAGCTAGAGCCGGATTCGGGCGGAAACTTGACTCCGCCCGATACCGTTTGCCACCTGTCGCAAACGCGATCTAGCTGCCGAGCTCCACCGTCTCGATCTTCTTGTCGACGAAACGAAGAGCCACTTCGCCGTTGATGAGCTTCAGCGCGGTTTCACCGAAGAGTTCGCGCCGCCAGCCCTTGAGTGCGCCGACATCGGCCTTCTCGCCTTCGGCGGCGATCCTGTCGAGATCGTCGCTGTTGGCGATGATCTTCGCGGCCACGCCCTGCTTTTCGGCGATGAGCTTCAAAAGAACCTTGAGCATTTCGCCTGCGGCAGCGGCGCCTTCCGGCGTATGGTTTTGGCGCGGTAGCTTCGGCAGATCGGTCTTCGGGATCGCTAGCGCCTCGTTGACCGCCTCGATGACCGCAGTTCCGGCGCTGGAGCGTTCCCAGCCCTTGGGAACGGTCCTAAGCCGCGCCAGGGCTTCCGCGTCCTTCGGCTGCTGCTGGGCAATCTCGTAGATGGCGTCGTCTTTCAGGATGCGGCCGCGCGGTACGTTGCGGGCGCGCGCCTCGCGTTCGCGCCAGGCAGCGACGGTCTTGAGGACGGCGAGTTCGATCGGTTTCTTGACGCGCATCTTGAGACGCTGCCAGGCGTCGTCCGGATGCAGGTCATAGGTGTCGCGTGCCTCGAGGATCGCCATCTCCTCGGTCAGCCACAACGAACGCCCCTCGCGTTCCAGCTCTGCAGCCAGATACTTGTAGATGTCGCGCAGATGCGTGACGTCGGCGAGCGCATAGTCGAGCTGCTTGTCGGTCAGCGGCCGGCGGCTCCAGTCGGTAAAGCGCGAGGACTTGTCGATCTGGGTGCCGGTCACGCGGTTGACGAGCTGGTCATAGGAGACGCTATCGCCGAAGCCGCAAACCATGGCCGCGACCTGTGTGTCGAAGATCGGGTGCGGAATGAGGTTGCCGAGATGGAAGATGATCTCGATGTCCTGACGCGCGGCATGGAATACCTTGATGACTTCAGGATTGGCCATCAGCGCGAAGAAGGGCGAAAGGTCGATGCCTTTGGCCATCGGGTCGACAATGACGGCGAGATCCGGACTCGCCATCTGGATCAGGCAGAGCTCCGGCCAGAAGGTCGTCTCACGCAGAAATTCGGTGTCAATCGTAATATAATTTGAACGGGCCAGCTGCTCGCAGGCGGCCTCAAGGTCTGTGGTTGTTTCAATCATCAGATTTAAATCACTGTGGCAAAAATGCGGCTTAGATTTTCGTGTAGCTCTTCGCGGCATCTGTCACAATCGAAATTCTCAGACGATCTTGAAATAACCCGTCATGCCGGTCTTCTGATGCTCGATGATGTGGCAATGGATGACCCAGTCGCCCGGATTGTCCGCTACTAGCGCCACTTCCGCCTGTTCGTCGGGCAAAAGCAGGATCGTATCGGTCGGTGGCGGCAGGAAGGTCCGTTTGTTGGAGTTGAGAATACGGAAGCTCAAGCCATGCAGATGGACCGGATGCGCATGCGGCGTCCGGTTGGCAATCTGCAGCACATAGCTCTTGCCGAGTTTCATCTCCTCGATCGGCGCGATCGGGTCCGGCGTGTCGCCCGGCCACGGCACCTTGTTGATCGCCCAGAACGTATAGCCGAGCGAGCCGCAGATCGAAGGCGCCGCCTTGTGCTCGGCCGTCGCCGTCAGCTCGATCGGCACACGGGTCGCGACGGAGAGATCCGCCTCGGCGATCGGGTTGGCGGGCAGGGGGGCGACATCCCTAAGGTCGCGTTTCAGCGACGCGCCGATCGCCCGGAAGCGTGCGATGGTCCAGGGATGCGATCCGCGGAAATTGCCGAGGGAAACGGTCTGGCCCTCGCCATCGGGCATGCGCAACGCCAGGTCGACACGCTGGCTTGGGCCGAAGTCGTAGCGATCGAGGGAAAAGGGTTTGTCGACCGGGTTGCCGTCGAGCGCGATCACCATCGCCTCAGCGCCATCGAGGCCGATCGTGTAGATGCGGGTAACGTCGGTCGCGGCGATGCGCACGCGAATGAGCCCGCCGGCCCGTGCGTCGTAAGTCGGTTCCTGCTGCCAGTTGGCGGTGCGCACCGTGCCATAGGTCCCGCCGCGCGCGGCATCGCGCGGCTTGAACGGATCGATGAAGGCGCCGCCCGTGCCAAGCCGCCAGTCGCGGAGGTTGAGCACGATCTCGGCATCGAAGACCGGATCCTCGGGGTTCTCGACGACGATCACGCCGGTGAGCCCGCTGCCCATCTGGGTCAGCGTGTTGCAGTGCGGATGGTACCAGAAGGTGCCGGCGTCCGGCGGCGTGAAGAGATAGTCGAAGTGGTCGCCCGGATAGACATAGGGCTGCGTCAGCTCGGGAACGCCATCCATGGCGTTGGCGATGCGAAGGCCGTGCCAGTGCACCGTCGTCGGCTCGTCGAGCC
Organism: Ensifer sp. 22521; assembly: GCF_052044795.1. Taxonomy (NCBI): domain Bacteria; kingdom Pseudomonadati; phylum Pseudomonadota; class Alphaproteobacteria; order Hyphomicrobiales; family Rhizobiaceae; genus Ensifer; species Ensifer sp. 22521. The sequence continues at coordinate 187,976 of NZ_JBQENM010000006.1, read as the reverse complement.
GGTTGATGAGACGCGCGGCGTAAGGCTCACCCTTGCGCATGCGCAGGACCGGCGGCACGCCGCTGTTCTCAGCCTCGCCCAAACCGTAGGTCATCACCTTCGGCGTCACGCCATCCCTGGCGATCTGCGCCTCGGTGAGACGTGCCGTCAGGGTCTGCGGATCCGGCGCGGCCCCGGCGCGTGCCGCCATGCCCGCCCCGAGCGCAAAGGCACCTCCCAGAGCAGCGGAGCCTTGAAGAAAAGTACGGCGGCTGATGACGGGCATTTCGGCAATCTCGGCTGCTGTTCAGGTTGCTGCCGGTTCTAAACCTGATTGTGGAGTTCAGCAATTATCCGAACTGCGCGCATCTTGCCGCAGGCTCAGCCATCCTTGCGCTTGTGGTTGTTGCCGGTGGCGAGCTTGTTGAAGAAGGACGAGGTGCGCAAAAGGTTGCGGAACGGCATCGCACGCTCTCCGGCGGGCACTGGCCCGCGCGCCGTCATGCGCTGCAGGGTGTAGAGCATGAACAGGAAGAGGATCGCCGCCGTGTAGATGAAGAGCGCCTGCGGCCCGAAGATCTCGAGCAGGAAGGACGCAAACAGCGGGCCGATGATCGCGCCAAGCGACCAGAAGAACAGCATGCCGGCAGATACCAGCGCATGCTGCCCCTCGGCGGCGTGGTCGTTGGCATGGGCCGAACAGAGCGAATAGAGCGGCATGGCAAAGGCGCCGAAGAGGAAGATGCCGGCAAAGTTCAGCCATTCGTCGTTGCCGGCGCCGAAGGCCAGGAACAGGCCGGCGAGCAGCGAGCCGAAGGTGGCGATCAGGATGATCAGCCGGCGGTCGATCCGGTCGGAATAATGGCCGAGCGGATATTGCAGCACGACGCCGCCGATGATGCCGGCGCTCATGAAGGTGGCGATCGCCGTCACTGAAAGGCCGATGCCCTGGGCATAGATGGGCCCGAGCGAGCGGAAGGCGGCGTTGGTGAGGCCGACGACGATGCACCCGACAGTCGCGAGCGGCGAAATGTTCCAGAGCGCCTTGACGTCGAACCGGATCGCTTCGGGCGCTACCGGGCTCGATCGGTCGGCAAAGGAGATCGGCACTAACGACAGTGTCAGTGCCATGGAGATGATGGCGAAGAGTTCGAAGCCCTCGAGGCCGATGCCGGGGATGACATATTGCGCCGCCGTCACCGATCCGAGGTCGACGAGGCGATAGACGGAAAGCGTACGCGCCCGGTTGGCATTGGTGACGCTGGCGTTCAGCCAGCTTTCGACGGTCGCAAACAGGCAGGCGAAGCAGATTCCGGCAAGCAGCCGCATCAGAAACCACATCAGCGGATTGATGACGAGCACCATCGAAATGGCCGCGGCGGAGGCAATTGCCGCCATTGCCGAGAAGGTGCGGATGTGGCCGATGGCGCGCAGCATGCGGGTGACATAGACGCAGCCGAGCGCGAAACCGATATTGTAGCCGGCCCCGACGACGCCGATCAGGGATGTCGAGAAACCTTCCTCCAGCGCACGAAGCGAGATGAAGGTGCCCTGCAGGCCATTGCCGCCGATGAGGATGCCTGCGGTGACGAGGAGGGGGATGAGCGGGCGAATCTGAGACATGGGGCAGGCGACATCCGGGAAAGCGGCCGCGACTCGGGGGATCATTGTGGGGCCTTCCAATGTGTAGCCCCGCATTCCGTGGCCGGACAGCCCCGAATTGTGACGATTGCCGTTCTTTTCGCGGCATTTCGGCCTGCTTCTGTCTCAAGCGGCCTTGGACTGGCCGTTTCCTTGGTTTAGAACGCATCTCCATCTGGGGCGGCGGCGGGTCGCGCGGCTTGACAAAGCCGGCGCATCATGCGCTTTTCCGCCCGATTTTGACCATGTGCCGCGCGCCGTGTCCCACGAGCCTGCGCGGCTCTTTCGCAATTCCGGGATAAAACGATGCATCGTTACCGCAGCCACACCTGTGCCGCCCTCCGCAAGTCGGACGTCGGCTCCACCGTTCGCCTTTCGGGCTGGGTCCACCGTGTCCGTGACCATGGCGGCGTGCTCTTCATCGACCTGCGCGACCACTACGGCATCACCCAGGTCGTCGCCGATCCGGACAGCCCGGCCTTCAAGTCGGCTGAAACCGTTCGCGGCGAGTGGGTCATCCGCATCGACGGCCGCGTCAAGGCTCGCACCGACGACACCGTCAACAAAGGCATGCCGACCGGCGAAATCGAGCTCTACGCGCAGGAGATCGAGGTACTCTCGGCCGCCAAGGAACTGCCGCTGCCGGTCTTCGGCGAGCCCGACTATCCGGAAGACGTGCGTCTCAAGTACCGCTTCCTCGACCTGCGCCGCGACACGCTGCACAAGAACATCGTCAAGCGCACCCAGATCATCTCGTCGATGCGCCGCCACATGGGCGAAGTCGGCTTTACCGAATACACGACCCCGATCCTGACCGCATCGTCACCGGAAGGCGCACGCGACTTCCTGGTTCCGTCGCGTATCCACCCCGGCAACTTCTATGCCCTGCCGCAGGCGCCGCAGCAGTACAAGCAGCTCTTGATGGTTGCCGGCTTCGACCGTTACTTCCAGATCGCGCCGTGCTTCCGCGACGAAGACCCGCGCGCCGACCGCCTGCCGGGCGAGTTCTACCAACTCGACCTGGAAATGAGCTTCGTCGAGCAGGAAGACGTGTGGTCGACGATGGAGCCGGTCATCCGCGAGATCTTCGTCGAGTTTGCCGATGGCAAGCCGGTGACGGAAAAGTTCCCGCGCATCCCCTATGACACGGCGATCCGCAAATACGGCTCCGACAAGCCGGATCTGCGCAACCCGATCGAGATGCAGGCGGTTACCGAGCACTTCGCCGGCTCCGGCTTCAAGGTTTTCGCGAACATGATCGCCTCGAACCCGAAGGTTGAAGTCTGGGCGATCCCGGCCAAGACCGGTGGCTCGCGCGCCTTCTGCGACCGCATGAACGCCTGGGCCCAGAGCCAGGGCCAGCCGGGCCTCGGCTACATCTTCTGGCGCAAGGAAGGCGAAAAGCTCGAAGGCGCCGGTCCGCTTGCCAAGAACATCGGCGAGGAACGCACCGATGCGATCCGCACCCAGCTTGGCCTCGATGACGGCGACGCCTGCTTCTTCGTCGCCGGCGACCCTTCGAAGTTCTACAAGTTTGCTGGCGAAGCCCGCACACGCGCCGGCGAGGAGCTGAACCTCGTCGACCGTGACCGCTTTGAATTCTGCTGGATCGTCGACTTCCCGTTCTACGAATGGCTGGAAGACGAAAAGAAGATCGATTTCGCCCACAACCCCTTCTCGATGCCGCAGGGTGGCCTCGAGGCGCTGAACACCGAAGATCCGCTGTCGCTCAAGGCCTACCAGTACGACATGGTCTGCAACGGCTTCGAGATCGCCTCCGGCTCGATCCGTAACCAGCTCCCGGAAGTCATGGTCAAGGCCTTCGAGCTGACCGGCAAGTCGCAGCAGGAAGTCGAAGAGCAGTTCGGCGGCCTCTACCGTGCGTTCCAGTACGGCGCGCCTCCGCATGGCGGCATGGCATTCGGCATCGACCGCGTCGTCATGCTGCTCGTCGGCGCGAAGAACCTGCGCGAGATTTCGATCTTCCCGATGAACCAGCAGGCGGTCGACCTCCTGATGGGGGCGCCGTCCGAGGCGACGCCGGCCCAGCTGCGTGAACTGGCGCTTCGCCCGATCCCGCAGAAGAAGGATTGAGGTCGAAGAGACCTGTCAAAAACGAAAGCCCGGCGATCGTTTCGCCGGGCTTTTTTCATGGTCTGCCTGTGATCTGGGTTCAGTGCTTGCCGTAGAACGGCGCGGCTGAATTGGCCCCAAGCCCTCGACGGTCGCGTTCGCCATGCGAGAATGAGCGTCTGGCGGCCGTCAGAAGTCCATTCCAGCACCAGACGGAGGCGTCGGTCCGTTCTTTTTCGGTTTTTCGGCGATCATGGCCTCGGTCGTCACCAGCAGGCCGGCGACGGAAGCCGCATCCTGCAGCGCCGCGCGCACGACCTTTGCGGGGTCGATGACACCCATGCGGAACAGATCGCCGTACTCTCCGGTCTGGGCGTTCCAGCCGTGGGCAAAGTCACTGTTCTCCCGCAGCTTTCCAACGATCACCGAACCTTCAGCGCCAGCATTCTCGGCGATCTGGCGCGCCGGCGCCTCGAGCGCCCGCCGAACGATCTCGATGCCGACGCGCTGATCGTCATTGGCGGCCTTGAGCCCGTCGAGCGCGTGGACGACCCTCAGCAGCGCGACGCCGCCGCCGGGCAGAATGCCTTCCTCTACCGCGGCTCGCGTCGCATGCAGGGCATCGTCGACCCGGTCCTTCTTTTCCTTCACTTCGACTTCGGTCGAGCCGCCAACCCGGATCACCGCAACGCCGCCGGCGAGTTTGGCGAGCCGTTCTTGCAGCTTTTCCCGATCATAGTCGGAGGTCGTTTCCTCGATCTGTGCCTTGATCTGGCTGACACGTCCGCCGATATCCGCCTTCGTTCCGGCGCCATCGACGATCGTGGTGTTTTCCTTCTCGACCATCACCCGCTTGGCGTGCCCGAGCGTGTCGAGCGTCACGTTTTCAAGCTTGATGCCGAGATCCTCGGAAATGACCGTGCCGCCCGTCAGGATGGCGATGTCCTCGAGGATGGCCTTGCGCCGATCTCCAAACCCGGGGGCCTTGACGGCTGCGATCTTGAGACCGCCGCGCAGCTTGTTGACGACGAGCGTGGCAAGCGCTTCGCCCTCCACATCCTCGGCGATGATCAGCAAGGGACGGCTCGCCTGGATGACCGATTCGAGAATCGGGATCATGGCCTGGAGGTTGGAGAGTTTCTTCTCGTGGATGAGAATGTACGGGTCCTCAAATTCGACGCGCATCTTCTCCTGGTCGGTAATGAAATAGGGGGAGAGATAGCCGCGGTCGAACTGCATGCCCTCGACGATCTCAAGTTCGATCTCGGCGGTCTTGGCCTCCTCGACGGTGATCACACCCTCGTTGCCGACACGCTCCATCGCCTGTGCCAGATAGTTGCCGATTTCCTTGTCGCCGTTGGCGGAGATCGTGCCGACCTGGGCGATTTCCTCGTTGTTGGAAATCTTGCGGGCATGGATCTTCAGTTGTGCCACGATCGCCTCGACGGCGAGGTCGATGCCGCGCTTGAGGTCCATCGGGTTCATACCCGAGGCGATTGCCTTGACGCCTTCCCGGACTATCGCTTGAGCAAGCACCGTGGCCGTCGTCGTTCCGTCGCCGGCAACATCGCTGGTGCGTGACGCCACCATGCGCAGCATCTGCGCCCCCATGTTCTCGAACTTGTCTTCGAGCTCGATCTCCTTGGCAACCGAGACGCCATCCTTGGTGACACGCGGCGCACCGAAGGCCTTGTCGATCACCACGTTCCGCCCCTTCGGGCCGAGCGTCACCTTCACGGCATCGGCGAGGATATCGACGCCACGCAGCATACGGTCGCGGGCATCGCTACTGAACTTGACTTCCTTGGCTGCCATCGTTGACCTCCCTCAACACAAAACACGTGGCCTGATGCTCCCGCCGCCCGCCGCGCGGGGGCAACCTTGCATGCAATCGAAAACACTAGCGCAGCCTCGCCGCCTGATCGGCTAGGTCGCGAAGTCCCGTTCCTCGTCATTGTCCGGCGTCAGGATATCGATCAACGCCGCAACCCGGCCGGCCGGCAGGTGGCGGCCTTCGCCGATCAGCGCCTCGTCGTTGTTGACCCAGGCAATGGCCTCGGCGAGTTCGCCGGCCGTGGCGCCCGTCGCAAGCAACTCGGCCATCAGTGTCTCGTCGACCGGGCCAAGGATAGCGGTAATATCCGCATGCTTCAGTCCCATGGGCTCCTCCTTCCGTTTTGTCGGTCAGGAATGCGGGGACCTCGAATCCCCGCCCAATGTAAATAGGCCGGGGTCTGAAGGCATCAAGCGCTGATCATATCATGGAAGCCAAGTGGGCGGAAAACCATGAGGCGTCATTCCGGCCGAAGCGCGTTGTCCAGGAAATACCATTGGTCGAGATGCGCGCGAACGACGGGCTCGATCGCATCGTTCAACAGCAGCATATCTTTCACGAGGCGTGCATTCGGCTCATCGGAAGCCGGAAGCCGGATGGGCTCCAGCGCCTGGCATTCGAAACGGAAACCGTTGGTGCGCAAGCCGTACCAGGGGCAGATCGTGGCACCCGTCATGCGCGCCAGGCGGATGGCAAGCGCGAGATTGCCTTCCTGATGAGGTTTGCGATCGAAGAACGGTCCGCGGATCATGCCGCCAAAGCCTTCGTCGCAGAACATACTGACGACGCCGCCGCTCTTCAGGATCTTGATCGCCGGTCGGATTCCTTCCATGCCCGGCGGCAGAAACCGCAATCCGGCCTTGCTGCGGACGCGCTCGGCGATCCATGCTTTGGAACGGCTCTTGGGTGGAACGTAGAAGGCATGAGGCTGGAGACCGAGACTGCGGAACGCGATCGTCCCGACTTCCCAATTTCCGAGATGAAGCCCGACGAGGACGACGGGGCCGTCTTTCGCCGCGTCGCGGATCGGAGCAAGGCCATCGGTCCGCAACCGCTCACCATGTCGCTGCAGCCTGTTGATGACGGAAAATTCTGTCATCAGCCGTCCCTGGGCCTGGCAGTTTTCGAGGAACAAGGCTTCCTGTTCCTCGGGGCTCAGGTCCGGACGCAGATGTTTGATCGTATCCCGGGCGCGCTGCGTGGCGATCTTGTGAAAGCGCGGCACCACGAAAAGGCCGAGTGCGGCCCCCAGGCGTGAGCATGCATCCATCGGCAGAAGCTTCATGCCGAAATGGGCAGTGAGATTGGCAAGGTTCCACAGATTGTCGGTAATCCAATAGCGCCGGAAGGCCCGGGACCGGTCACCGCCTGCCAATGCGTCCCCAAGACGCGGCGGTTGCTCCTCAGCGAAAGTCCAGGCCTTGCGCTTGGCAATCGGTCCCCTGACGCCAGGATTATCCGGCGCCATGCGACGTGCCTTCTCGCCTGTGTAAAGTGACCGGAAGCCCGCCCTTCGGTCTGAGGGTCAGCCGGCAGATCGGCTCGACCGCGTGGCGTTCGCGCAGGCGAACCCGGTAGCGCTGAGCGATGATCGCCAGGCAGAGGATCGCTTCCGTCAGGCCGAAATGCAGGCCCGGGCAGACGCGGGGGCCGCTGGCGAAGGGAATGAAGCTGTAGGGCGTCGGGCGACGGCCTTCGGTGAACCGCTCCGGATGGAAGTGGTGTGGGTCTTCGAACAGACTTTCCGTGCGGTGCAAGAGCCATGGCACGATCAGGACGAGCGAGCCCGGCTCGGCGGCAACGTCGCCGATCATGTCCGCCTCGCGCGTCTGTCGCGCCAGGATCGGAACCGGCGGGTAAAGGCGAAGCGTTTCTTCAATGACGGCCCGGCACCATTCGAGCTGCGGCACGTCGTCGATCGTCGGCGTCCGGTCGCCGCAGACCCTGGCGATCTCGTCGTGCACGGCCTTCTCGATCCAGCCTGCTTTCGAAAGCAGATACCAGGTCCAGGTAAGTGTGGCTGCCGTCGTCTCGTGACCGGCCATGAAGATGGTCGCGGCTTCGTTGCGCAAGGCGACGAGGTCGAGCTTCAGCTCCGGATTTCGCTGCTGCCGCCGGATGAGCAGTTCGACCATCGAATTGTGGTCGCCGCGGCCGGCAAGGTGATCCTCCACCACCTTGTCGATGGTCCCATGGATGCGCTTGACCGAGCGGCGCAGGCTCGGTGTGCGCAGGACGGGCAAGCCGTCGTCGAAGCCGAGGAAATAGCCGATGTTGATGGAATCGACCAGCGACTGGTAGCTGGTGAAGCCCTCGGTCACGGCAGCCGCACTGTCGTCTCCGAGTTGGTTGCCGAAGACGCTGCGTGCGATGATCTCGGCGGTCAGGCCCGCCATTTCGTGCAGGGCGTTGACCTCGGCACCGTCGGGCATCTGGTTCCAGCGCTCGACCAGTTCGCTGGTTGTCTTCTCCATGACAGGACCGAAGGACGGCACTCTCTTGGCGTGGACGATGTCGGCCACCAGCGGCCGGCGTTGCTTCCAGGTGTCTCCATCCGAGATGAACAACCCGTCGCCGAGCAGAAACTCGAGCGCCCGGCGCATCTGCGGGCTCTTGCGCTCGAAGTTCTCGTGTCGCTTGACGACCACTTGTCGGATCAGATCGGGCGAGTTGACGACGATGATCTGCCGGCCGAGGATCCGGGTCTGCGAGACGTTTTCGGTATAGTCGCTGGCGCGCCAGATCGACAGGAAATCCGTCCGCGCCTGAAGCAGGAGCCGTAGCGGCTTACCTGGCGGACCCGAATAGTAATCGGCACGGACGGGGGCGAATTTCCCCTCCAGCAATTCTTCCCTGAAATTTACAGATTGCTGGAGCCAGGCGAGCATTTACGTCCGATCTGCCGTAATATGAAGATGATATTCAGGCGTATATTTGTATTTCTTACACAGAGTCCGAGAATTCCTCGTCGAGGCTGAAATGCTCTCAAGTTCACGGAACGTCGAATTCTCGGCCGCCTGAGTGTGGCATGCACGATTTTGATGAAAAACGCTATCGCCCGGCGGTGAAATTTTCTTGGCGCCATGAACGACGTTCGGAGAGAGTAACGGCCACTGCAACCGAAGCGCGCGCCTTCAAGACGTACGGTGCCGACCGTTCGCATGGCCGCAAGTAGAAACAGCCCTTGTCCTGTGGAGGGCCGGCGGGTGCAAAATACAGATCTGCTGAATGAAGCTGGACCAGAGGTCCTGTGGGCTACGGCAAATCAGGTAGGCTGAGCCGCTAAAGTTTGCGCGCCCGGTGGGCGCGCAAAGCTCGTGGTAAGGTCGGTTGCTCCGGGCGGAGCAAGCGGAGCGATCAGTCGTTCGCGGTCACCTTGACGCCGAGCACCGACGGAATGGTGTTCGGTGCGCCCATGGCAGCGCCCATGATCATCGGGAACGGAACCGGCTTTTCCGGTGCCGCGCTGATCGTCAGGCTCTTCGGTCCATCGAGATAGGCGTTGACGGCGGCCGACACCTGGTTCTGCAGTTCTGGCACATTGAGCTGCGCCATCATGATCGGCACCAGGCCCTTCAGCGACTGAGCCATCTGCTCACCCGAAACGCCCTGCTGCGAACCGGCATAGTCCAGCGCCTTCTTGGTGATCGAGGCATCGTCGAAGCGGACTTCGGCGCTGTTGAAGGTCAACTGCTGCATCAGGCCCATCATGGCAAGGCCCATGGCTTGGTTCGCCTCTTCCTTGTTCGGATTGGCCTCGGCGGCCTTCATCGCTTCCTGCATGGATTTCACGAAGGCAAGCGTGTAGCCGGAAATGTCCAGGGCAAAGTTCAGCCGGCCGACGTTCTTGAAGTCGAGGGCATATTCTTCGAGTGCGACATTGCCGCTTTCGACCTCCCAGCTGCCTTTCATCGTCAAGGCGCCGTCGATCGTGGTGAGGCCGAGCTTTTCGATCGCCTCCTTGGTCTTGGCGTCCTCGACGGTCGACAGGTCGGCCTTGATGCCCGAGGCGGTCGCGTCGAAGTCGAAGCCGGCGTCATTTTCCTGGCGTGCCAGGTTCGCTTCGGTGCTTTCGAGCGAGAAGACTTCCTTGCCCTTGGCGTTGAGAGCGATCGGGCCGGTGCTGGCGCTTTCGTAGAGAAGAATGTCGTTGATCGTTCCACCGTTGGCATTGGCGGGGATCGTCAGGCCGGAAAGCAGGATGTCCTTGACCGAAATGCTTCCCTCGTCCTGGCTGACATTGACGTCAGGGAACGACACGGTTTCGGCGTAGTAGCCGCCACCTTCGGTTTCCTCGACACCTTCGAAGGTCAGATCACCGATCTTCAGGCTCGTCGGTTCGCCCGGCTGGCTGGCGACCTTCAGCTGCACGCCGGTCACCGTCACCTTGTCGCCGTCCACTTCGGCCTTGTCATAGGTGATGGAGGTGCCGTTCGCGTTCGTTGCCGCGTCGAGCTTCTTCATCAGGTCCGCGCCGTCGAGTGCGAAGGCCGGGCTGGTAAGCGTGAGGAGCGCGGCGCTCGCCATCATCAGGCGGATCTTGCGCGTGTGCATCATTGTCGAGTTCCTTCGTAAAATCTTTGATTGTGTAACTGTTTCGAAGATGAGGCGTGGCTAATCTGGTTTGTCTCCGCAGAGGGCGTCAACTGGGAGCGAACGGCAACATCCGGAAGTTTTCGGCGGCCAGTTCGTGTCTTGCAATCCCCCTCACAAATCGTCCAAATCAACTACAGCCGAAGCTATTACGAAACAGGGCGAAATTATATTCGCTTGGCCAAACCGCACATGTTCCTGGTCGGGCATGCTTTCCGGGATGCTACCAAGCGCTCGCCTCCGACGCATAGCCGTCCGACCGTTACACGAACATTGCGCCGGAGCAAGCGGATCGCTTCACGCGCCAACTGTTGGCGGGTAAGGGGTTCTCCACAATCGCATCCCCTGAAAACCTTGCTGTTCCGGGTTTGTTGCGCTAGCAAGGTCCCATGGGACAAAGCCTTAATCCCCCGTCAGGCGGGGACGACAATATTCAGCCGGTTGACCTCAAGGCGGCGCTGGAAGAGCGTTATCTTGCCTATGCCTTGTCGACCATCATGCACCGCGCGCTTCCGGACGTCCGCGACGGGTTGAAGCCCGTGCATCGCCGTATCGTGCATGCGATGAGCGAAATGGGCCTCAGACCCAACTCGTCGTTCAAGAAATGCGCCCGCATCGTCGGCGACGTCATGGGTAAGTTCCACCCGCACGGCGATGCCTCGATCTATGACGCGCTCGTGCGCCTGTCACAGGAATTTGCAATCCGCTACCCGCTCGTCGACGGCCAGGGCAACTTCGGCAACATCGATGGCGATAATGCCGCGGCGATGCGATACACCGAAGCGAAGATGACGGACGTCTGTTCGCTCCTTCTCGACGGGATCGACCAGGACGCGGTGGATTTCCGCCCCACCTACAACGAGGAGGACCAGGAGCCGACGGTGCTTCCCGGGGCCTTCCCGAACCTGCTCGCAAACGGCGCAACCGGCATCGCGGTCGGCATGGCGACCTCGATCCCGCCGCACAACGCGCATGAACTGTGCGATGCCGCGCTGCACCTCATCCGCCATCCGCAAGCGACCGTAGAAGATCTGCTTTACGATCCGGCCAATCCGCAGAAGGGCGGCATCGAGGGGCCAGACTTTCCGACCGGTGGCGTGATCGTCGAAAGCCGCGAAAGCATGGCCGAATCCTACCGCACCGGCCGTGGCGGTTTTCGTGTCCGCGCCCGCTGGGCCCAGGAGGATCTCGGCCGGGGCGGTTACCAGATCGTCGTCACCGAGATTCCCTATCAGGTTCAGAAGTCGCGCCTGATCGAAAAGATTGCCGAGCTTCTGGTTGCGCGCAAGCTGCCTCTGCTCGAAGACATTCGCGACGAATCGGCGGAAGACGTTCGCATCGTTCTCGTGCCGAAGAGCCGCTCGGTCGATGCCGGCATCCTGATGGAGTCGCTGTTCAAGCTGACCGAGCTTGAGAGCCGCATCTCGCTGAACATGAACGTGCTGTCCATGGGGCGCGTACCGCGGGTCATGGCGCTCAATGAGGTGCTCTCGGAATGGCTGGCGCATCGCCGCGAGGTGTTGCAGCGCCGGTCCCGCCATCGCCTGGCGGCGATCGATCGCCGGCTCGAGATACTCGCCGGCTATCTCGTCGCCTATCTGAACATCGACGAAGTCATTCGCATCATCCGCGAAGAAGACGAGCCGAAGCCGGTCATGATGGAGCGGTTCTCGCTCACTGATCTGCAGGCCGAGTCGATCCTCAACATGCGCCTGCGCTCCTTGCGCCGGCTCGAAGAGTTCGAGATCCGCACCGAATTCGACGCCCTGTCGAAGGAGAAGGCCGAGATCGAAGCGCTGCTCGCTTCGGAGGAGAAGCAGTGGCAGACCGTCGCCTGGGAGATCGGCGAGGTCAAAAAGAAGTTTGCCAAGGCAACCGAGATCGGCAAGCGCCGCAGCACCTTCGCGGATGCACCGGAGGCCGACGTCGAGGCGATCCAGCAGGCGATGATCGAGAAGGAACCGATCACCGTCGTCATCTCGGAAAAGGGCTGGATCCGGGCACTGAAGGGCCACATCTCCGACACGTCGTCGCTCCAGTTCAAGGAGGGCGACGCGCTCAAGGTGGCGTTCCCGGCGCAGACGACCGACAAGATCCTGGTCTTCACGACCGGTGGAAAGGTCTACACGCTCGGCGGCGACAGGCTGCCTGGCGGTCGCGGCCATGGCGAGCCGCTGCGCATCATCGTCGACATGGAGAACGACCAGGACGTCCTGACCGCCTTCGTCCATGATCCGGCGCGCAAGCTCATCGTCTCGTCGGCTGCCGGCAACGGTTTCGTCGTGACGGAAAGCGATATCGTTGCCAATACCCGCAAGGGCAAGCAGGTGATGAACGTCTCGATGCCGGACGAAACCAAGCTGGTCGTGCCGGTCAAGGGTGATCACGTTGCTGTCGTTGGCGAGAACCGCAAGATGCTCGTCTTCCCGCTCGTCCAGATCCCAGAGATGGCGCGGGGCAAGGGCGTCCGGCTGCAGCGTTACAAGGATGGCGGCATCTCCGACATTCGCTGCTTCACGATCGCAGAAGGGCTCATCTGGGAAGACAGCGCTGGCCGCGTCTTTACCAAGACGAAGGATGAGCTGATCGAATGGCAGGCCGATCGCGCATCGGCCGGCCGCGTCGTTCCGAAGGGCTTCCCGCGCAGCGGAAAGTTCAGCGGCTGACCATAAAATACCAGTCGTGCGGCCGATGGGCCGCATGGCTGGCGTCCCAATCCGGGGCATTGAATTCACGCATTAAGGTATTGGAAATACAGTCGAACTTGAGCGAAAAGCGGCGCTTGTATGTGCCGGCGTATCGTGGATGACTGCCCATCCAACAGGATGGATACGATGCCGAACGCCAATGCCCTCGACGAAATTCTCCTGGCGCTCGCCAGCCCGGTACGCCGGCGGATCTTCGAGATCCTCTTTGCCGGTGAGGCGCGTGTCGCCGATATCGCCTCGGCCGTTGCGGTGCGCGGCGAAGAATTGGAGAAGCACATAGCACTCCTCGAGGCAGCGGGCCTCATCACGCGCCTGCGGCGCCGCGAAGGCGAATCCCTAAGCGGAAATCCTGCGCCTTTGAGCGAGGCGGCCACCTGGATCAACACCAACCGCGAGCTTTGGGCGATGCGTGTGCAGATGCCGGAAACCCGGCTGGCCTCCGGCGCGCCGGAGCCTGTACCCGAGCGGACGCCGATTCGCGACCGCCGCAGCGAAACCGAACAGAAGTCGCGCCGCCCCCGGCCGACCGGTCCTCGCCGTGAAAATTGATCGATAGCGCTACTCGGCGCAGGCCACCGCGGACCTCAGCGCTCTGCTGCGCATCTGCCAGAGCGAATGGCCGATGAGGGCGAAGATCAGGATCGCGCCACCCATCAAGGTCTGCGTTGTCGGGGTTTCGGCAAAGACCAGCCAGACCCAGATCGGCGCCAGGATCGTTTCCAGCAGGTAGAACATGCCCACTTCCGGCGCCGAGAGGAAACGCGGTCCCGTCGCCAGGCAGAAGAAGGCGAGCGGGATCATCACCAGACCGTTGAAGAAGATGTAGCCGGGTTCCGCAATCGTGAATCCCGAAGGGGACAGCATCAACAGAGCGACCGCTGCCGGGAAGATCGCCGTGACCAGCGGCACCAGCGCCATGTCGCGCTTGCTTGCGCGGCTGATCGTGATCGCGCTGGCAAGCAGGAAGGCGGAGGATGCTGCCATCGCATCGCCGAAGAGGTGGCCGCTTTCCAACCCGTCCTGAACGATCAATCCGACGCCGAACACCATGATCAACATCGTCACGAGCGTGGCGTTCGATGGTCGTTCCTTCAGGAAGATCCAGGACAAAATGGCGGCAAACATCGAGGTGAAGGCGAGGATGAAGACCACATTCGCCGTCGATGTGTTGAAGACCGCGAGCAGGAACGTGCAGGAATTGACGCCGTAGAACAGGCCGACGACGAGCCCGGTCTTGCCCGGCAACAGTGAAATCTTCCGGCCGAACACGCGGTTGATCACGAACCACGCGCCGAGCGCGATGACGAACGTCGACAGGCTGCGCACCGCGAGCAGCGACCAGACGTCGCCACCGGCGGAACGGATGAGCGGGATATCGAAGGAAAGGGCAAGGCCACCGAGGCCGGTGATGGCAAGGCCGCGCCGGTGCATCGCGGCATCAGAAGATGAACTCAATGTCTAACCCGTTTTCGTAGGAGCGGCTTCCAAGGTGGCGTCTCCGCCTTCATAGCGTTCCCAGCCACGGGCCATAAGGTGTTCTTGCGGCAAAAATTTTGTTTTATACCCCATCTTCCGCGATCCCTTGACCCAATAGCCAAGATAGACGTGGGGCAGGCCGCGCTCGCGGGCGCGACGAATGTGGTCGAGAATCATGAAAGTGCCGAGCGAGCGGTCCTCTCGCGCCGGGTCGAAGTAGGAGTAGACCATCGAAAGACCGTCGCCCATGCGATCGGTCAGCGCTGCTGCGATGAGTGGCCCGCGTGCCTTCTCGCTGATGCCGTCGCCTTCGACCCGCAGGCGGTACTCGATGATCTTCGTGTGCACGTGCGTATCTTCGACCATCATTGCGTAGTCGAGCACCGACATGTCCGACATGCCGCCCTTCTGATGCCGGCGGTCGAGATAGCGGCGGAAGAGATTGTACTGTTCGCTGGAAGGCTCAGCCGGATACTCTGCCGAGATCACATCCTGATTGGTGGCAAGCACCCGGCGCATGGAGCGCGTGGGCTTGAACTCGTTGGCAAGAATGCGCACCGAAATGCAGGCGCGACAGGTCTCGCAGGCTGGGCGGTAGGCGATGTTCTGCGACCGGCGGAAGCCGCCCTGGGTCAGGAGATCGTTGAGTTCCGGCGCACGTTCGCCCACCATGTGGGTGAAGACTTTTCGCTCCATCTCGTTCGGCAGATAAGGGCAGGCTGCCGGCGCAGTCAGGTAGAATTGCGGAGACGGTGTGGTCTGTGTGTTCATCGAGTGCGGAGGTCACTCTGCGCGCGGTTGTTCATGACAATAGCATGGCGGAAGAATGGAAAACGTCAACTCACTCGTTTGCAGCTTCCGCCTCCGCCGTCCAGTTATTTTAGCGTTGCCGACAATGGGCCGCGTTCCGGTCAGTACATGTCGCGGCGGACCGTGACGGTGCCAATCAGGAGGTCGTGCAGCAGGCGGCTGCGGTCGGTAAAGAGGCCGATCAGCAGGATCAGCGGCGTCAGCAGAGCGTTGGCGATCCAGAAGATGACGAGGTGGACGATGGCGGTCAGGAAGTCCATCGGGCGCCCGTCTGTGCGGGCAATTGCCAGCCCCATCATGCGCATGCCGGGGGAGGCCTGTTCGCGGCCGCCGACCGTGAGGCCGAAATAGAGCATGGCGACGATCGCAAAGAGCGCCGGGTAAAGCATAAAGCCGAGGCCGAGCGTCAGGATGCCCAGGAAAAAGACGACGACCGCCGCCGGGATCCACAGAAGCGCGATGATGGCGTAATCGAGCAGGAAGGCAAAGATGCGTCGCGACAGCACGCCCTGATAGGCGCGCCAGTCATTGCTCGGCAGCCTCAGTTCTTCGTTGTGCATGGTCATCCGTCTAAGCCTCGCTTGGTTGCATGCAGGATATGGGATGGTGATGCCCGCAAAACAAGGATTGGAGGCTCACCACAGCGCCGCGCGTCCTATCAGACGCGCAAAGGTCGCTGTAGAAGATTGATTTGCTGCAACAGAAGCTCGCGCTTAACGGCCCTTGGCAAGGATACGAGCCACCTCGACGGCGAAATAGCTGAGGATGCCGTCGCAGCCGGCGCGCTTGAAGGCGAGCAGTGTTTCCAGCATCACCTTCTCGCCGTCGATCCAGCCGTTGGCGGCGGCGGCTTTGACCTGCGAGTATTCGCCGGAGACTTGGTAGGCAAAGACGGGCAGGCCGAAGGCCTCCTTCATGCGCCAGCAGATGTCGAGATAGGGCAGGCCGGGCTTCACCATCAGCATGTCGGCGCCTTCCTCGACGTCGAGGGCAGCATCGCGGATCGCTTCGGTGCCGTTGGCCGGGTCGATATAATAGGTCTTCTTGTCGCCCTTCAAAAGGCCGCCGGTGCCGATCGCCTCGCGATAGGGGCCGTAGAACCCGGACGCGAACTTTGTCGCATAGGACATGATGCCGACATTCTGGTGCCCGGCGGCATCGAGCGCCTGGCGGATCGCGCCGATGCGGCCATCCATCATGTCGGAGGGGGCGATGATGTCGGAGCCGGCATCCGCCTGGGCGACCGCAGCCCTTGCGATCATCTCGACGGTTTCGTCGTTGACGATCTCGCCATCGCGAAGGATGCCGTCATGGCCGTGGCTGGTGAAGGGATCGAGAGCGACGTCGGTGATGATGCCGATCTCGGGCACCGCTTTCTTGAAGGCCCGCGTCGCCTGATTGATCAGGTTGTCGGCGGCAAGGCTGTTGGAGCCGGTCTCGTCGCGCAGCCCCAAGTCGATGTTCGGGAAGGTCGCAATCGCCGGAATGCCGAGATCGGCCGCTTCCTTGACCGCTTCCACCGCTTTGTCGATGCTCATGCGGTTGACGCCGGGCATCGCCTCGATCGGCTGGACGATGTTGCTGCCCGGCACGATGAAGATCGGCCAGATCAGATCGTCGACGGTCAGGCGGTTTTCCTGCACCAGTCGCCGCGTCCAGTCGGCCTTGCGGTTGCGGCGCATGCGGCGGTGGCCGGTGATCCTGTCCACAAGATTTGTCCTGTCGTTCATCGCGCCCACGCCTTTCCGGTCAAAATCATCGTTAGCCAAGCGCTTTATCATGGGGCGGCGGCAATTGGGAACCGCGCGCTGGGCGAACGAACTGCGGCATTTCTTCTCTTCAAAAAGATAGCAGCAGGGGAGGGGAAACTGCGATCCCGCTGGCGGATGAGGAAGACCCGCCCTATCTTGCCGGCCATGCTTCATGATTCTGCCCATGTGCTGAAACCATCGCTGACCGAGATCCTCTTCGGTATCTTCCTACGTCTGGTCTCTGCCTCGTGCATCTGGTTCGCACTTAACTACTGGGCCATGCTGATCGGCTTTTCCCATGGTGGCGCCGGTCGCTTCGATCTGTTGTCGCCGGAGTGGCGCGCGGCTGCGACGGCGCTCGCCGTCGTCTATCCCGTTGCGGCGCTCGGCCTCTGGTTGCTCGTCTCCTGGGGGCCTGTGGTCTGGGTGGTCGCAGCGGCGATCGAGATCGCCATGTATGAGTTCTATCCGGCCAGTTTCGGTGCCCGGCCTTTGCTGGTCGTGCTGCATGTGGCGGTTGCCGTAACCTTCGTTCTTTTCCGGGCGGCACTCTTCTTTCTGCGCTGGCGGCAGGCCAAACAGGTAAGAGTTGATTCACCCTGAGACAGGCTCGTCAAATTGCAAGCTCTTGTTAAGGCTGCGGTTTAAGTAGAATTTTAGACGTATTCGATAGGGTCTCACTCAAGGCGGGAAGACAAACAGACACCGCCAAACAAAACAGTGAGGCAGTCAAATGAACACGAAGATGAAGCCGCAGGCGGCTCAGCCCCGAGACCCTCAGGAAGAAACCATCCGCGGTCTCTACATGGAATCCCTCCACCTCGTCGAGCGTCTGCATCGCCGTCTGCTCGACGTCATCAAGGACGAGTTCGACCGCGATGGCCGCAGCGACGTCAACGCCGTCCAGGCCCTGTTGCTGTTCAACATCGGCAACTCGGAACTGACCGCCGGCGAACTTCGCTCCCGCGGTTACTACCTGGGCTCGAATGTCTCCTACAACGTCAAGAAGCTCGTCGACCTCGGCCTGATCAACCATCAGCGCTCCCGCGTCGATCGTCGCTCGGTTCGTATCAGCCTGACGGAAGACGGCCAGGAAATCGCCGAAACCGTCGCCAAGCTCTACGAGCGCCACATCGGCTCGATCCAGAAGGTCGGCGGTATCGGTTCGGACGAGTTCACCCAGATGAACAAGCTCCTGCAGCGCCTCGATCGCTTCTGGAACGACTCGATCATGTACCGCCTGTAATCCAGGCCAAAACCTCCAGTTCAAGGGTCGGGCGCAGTCCCTGCGTGTCCGACCTTTGCCATTTGCCGGCTTCTCATCCTGTTGCGGAAAAGCCGCACCACTTCTGCGCGCCATTCCTGCGTTCGGACGGCTTTCCAAACGGAAAATATTAGAAAATCAAAATGTTGCCGTCTGCAGCTCGTCCGCCGGCTTGTCCGCTACGGCGAAAAGCAAAAGGCGTGCCATGTCGCCGTTCAACCTGTCCGAGACACGAATTGGCCATATTGCTGTGACAGCGACGACGACATGCGGTAGGTGCGGCCACGTGTTTTCTTGAGCGTGGATTCGTTTCGCGTTTCGCCTGCCGGATGAGGGTCCTCACTCGCGGTGTCGTGAAATCTTGTGAGGGCAGGGTGGCTCGTTGGTTGACCTTTGTTAACCACGATCGTGTTAGGGCTCCGGCAACGTGCGTGCCAGCGCATAGGGCGCGTGCCAACGCATTGGGATGGTAGGAATATGTCGAAAAAGAA
This sequence comes from Ensifer sp. 22521, assembly GCF_052044795.1. NCBI lineage: Bacteria > Pseudomonadati > Pseudomonadota > Alphaproteobacteria > Hyphomicrobiales > Rhizobiaceae > Ensifer > Ensifer sp. 22521. The sequence goes on along the minus strand of NZ_JBQENM010000006.1, from coordinate 169,356 downwards.
TGGAATTGATGCATTCTCGCGCCGCGCCTTTCTGCGCTCGGCAGCAACCTTCGGCGCCGTGGCAGTTGCCGGCGCGGCAAGCGCACAGGACGCCCTGAACGAGATCATCAATTCGCCACGCCGCGGCTCCTGGGACGACCAGTACGACGCCAAGGCATCGCGCACCGCGACGACGGTCGTTTCGAACACGCCGGTCTTCGGCCCGGAAACGATCGCCCACGTGCAGCAGGCAATCTTCGACTACCAGAACATCGTTTCGCAAGGCGGCTGGCCGATGGTCCAGACCAGCGTCAAGCTCGAGCTCGGCGTCACGGATCCGTCGGTGCAGCAGCTTCGCCAGCGCCTGATGGTCTCCGGTGACCTGCCGCAGTCGGCAGGCGTCTCCTCGTCCTTCGATTCCTACGTCGAAGGCGCGGTCAAGCGCTTCCAGGCTCGCCATGGCCTCCCGGCTGATGGCGTCATCGGCGAATACACGCTGAAGGCGATCAACGTCGACGCCAACACCCGCCTCGGCCAGCTCCAGACCAACCTCGTTCGCCTGCAGTCGATGTCCGGCGATCTTGGCCGCCGCTACGTGATGGTCAACATTCCGGCCGCCTATATCGAAGCGGTCGAGAACGGCCGCGTGGCGCTGCGCCATACGGCGATCGTCGGCAAGATCGACCGCCAGTCGCCGATCCTCAACTCGAAGATCTACGAGGTCATCCTCAACCCCTATTGGACCGCGCCGCGCTCGATCATCCAGAAGGATATCATGCCGCTGATGCGCAAGGACCCGACCTATCTCGCACGCAACTCGATCCGTCTGTTCGACGGCAGTGGCGGCGAAGTGTCGCCGGAAACGGTCGATTGGAACGCCGAGAAGGCGCCGAACCTGATGTTCCGCCAGGACCCGGGCAAGATCAACGCGATGTCGTCGACGAAGATCAACTTCCACAACGAGCATCAGGTCTACATGCACGATACCCCGCAGCAGGGTCTGTTCAACAAGCTGATGCGTTTCGAGTCTTCCGGCTGCGTTCGCGTGCAGAACGTGCGCGATCTTTCGACCTGGTTGCTGAAGGATACGCCCGGCTGGTCGCGCCAGCAGATCGAGGCGACCATCAAGACCGGCGTCAACACGCCGATCACGCTCGCCGAGGAAGTGCCCGTGTTCTTCACCTACATCACGGCCTGGTCCGCAAAGGATGGCGTGGTGCAGTTCCGCGATGATATCTACCAGCGCGACGGTGCCACCGAGCTGGCGCTGCAGTCGCCCTATGGCGTCGAGCAGTCGCCCGGCTCGGTCGATCAGGACGCGCTGCCGCAATAAGCGAATTTGCGACACGAGATCGACAAGCCGCGCTTCCCCTGGAAGCGCGGCTTTTTCATGCGCCAGCGCTCGCGATATTTCGGCGCGGCAGATGGGGGAAATGGCGCAATCCGCACAGCAGATATTGCTCTTGCCGTGCGAGGAAGCTAAAGAACTGCCACCCTTGAGAGGAGCCTCGCGCCGATGCTTGAACAATCCAATGACGCCTTCTTCACCCGCTCTCTGGCCGACAGCGATCCGGACATCTTCGGTGCGATCGAGAAGGAGCTGGGTCGTCAGCGCCACGAGATCGAGCTGATCGCCTCCGAGAACATCGTTTCCCGCGCCGTGCTCGAAGCCCAGGGCTCGATCATGACCAACAAATATGCCGAGGGTTACCCGGGCAAGCGCTACTATGGCGGCTGCCAGTTCGTCGATATCGCCGAAGAACTGGCGATCGAACGCGCCAAGAAGCTCTTCGGCGTCAACTTCGCCAACGTTCAGCCGAACTCCGGTTCGCAGATGAACCAGGCCGTGTTCCTGGCGCTCTTGCAGCCGGGCGACACCTTCATGGGCCTCGACCTCAACTCGGGCGGTCACCTGACGCACGGTTCGCCGGTCAACATGTCCGGCAAGTGGTTCAACGTCGTCTCCTACGGCGTACGTGAAGACGATCACCTGCTCGACATGGACAACGTTGCCGAGCAGGCGCGCAAGCACAAGCCGAAGCTGATCATTGCCGGTGGCACCGCCTATTCGCGCATCTGGGACTGGAAGCGCTTCCGTGAGATCGCCGACGAAGTCGGCGCCTGGCTGATGGTTGACATGGCGCACATCGCCGGTCTCGTTGCCGGTGGCCAGCATCCGTCGCCGTTCCCGCATTGCCACGTCGCCACCACGACCACGCACAAGTCGCTGCGCGGCCCGCGCGGCGGCATGGTCCTGACCAACGACGAAGATGTCGCCAAGAAGATCAACTCGGCCGTCTTCCCGGGTCTCCAGGGCGGCCCGCTGATGCACGTCATCGCGGCCAAGGCTGTTGCTCTCGGCGAAGCGCTACATCCGTCGTTCAAGGACTATGCGGCCCAGATCGTCAAGAACGCCCGCACGCTCGCCGAAACGCTGAAGGCAAACGGCCTCGACATCGTATCCGGCGGCACGGACAACCACCTGATGCTCGTCGACCTGCGCAAGAAGAACGCAACCGGCAAGCGCGCGGAAGCCGCCCTCGGCCGTGCGTTCATCACCTGCAACAAGAACGGCATCCCGTTCGACCCTGAGAAGCCGTTCGTCACCTCGGGCGTCCGTCTCGGCACGCCGGCCGGTACCACCCGCGGCTTCAAGGAGGCCGAGTTCAAGGAAATCGGCGAGCTGATCGTCGAGGTCCTCGACGGCCTGAAGGTCGCCAACTCCGACGAAGGCAATGCCGCCGTCGAAGCCGGCGTTCGCGACAAGGTCCTCAAGCTGACCGATCGCTTCCCGATGTACGGCTACATGTGATCGGTCGCTCATGCGCTGCCCCTATTGCGGTTCTGAAGACAGTCAGGTGAAGGATTCCCGTCCTGCAGAGGACGGGAACGCCATTCGACGCCGCCGGATTTGTCCGGATTGCGGAGGTCGTTTCACGACCTTCGAACGGGTGCAGTTGCGTGAACTGATGATCATCAAGAAGACCGGTCGGAAGGTTCCTTTCGACCGGGATAAACTTTTGCGTTCGTTCGAGATCGCGCTCAGGAAGCGCCCGGTCGATCGCGACCGCATCGAGCGGGCGGTCTCCGGCATCGTTCGGCGCCTCGAAAGCTCCGGCGAGACCGAAATTCCCTCGGAGGAAATCGGCCTGCAGGTGCTCGAAGCCCTGAAGAGCCTCGATGACGTTGCCTTCGTGCGCTACGCTTCGGTCTACCGCGATTTCTCGCATGCCGAGGATTTCGAGAAGGTCATCACCGAGATCAGCGCTAAGATCGCGCGCGATCCGGGCGAATAGGCGAAAGCTGGATAGAGCCATGGCAGGACCCACCCGTGAAGACGAGAGGTTCATGGCCGCGGCGCTGAGGCTGGCCCGCCATCATCTCGGACAGACGTCCACCAATCCTTCCGTCGCCTGCCTGATCGTCAAGGAAGGCGTCATCGTCGGCCGCGCCGTGACGGCGCGAAGCGGTCGTCCGCATGCCGAAACCCAGGCGCTTGCCGAAGCCGGCGAAAGGGCGAGGGGCGCAACCGCCTATGTGACGCTGGAGCCCTGCTCGCATCACGGCAAGACGCCGCCTTGCGCCGACGCCCTTGTCGCATCCGGCGTTGCCCGCGTGGTGATCTCGATCCTCGATCCGGATGAGCGTGTCGCCGGGCGCGGCGTCGTGCGCCTGCGCGATGCCGGTATCACCGTCGATATCGGCGTTCTCGCTGAAGAGGGGCAGCACGCACTCGAAGCCTATCTCATGCGCCAGGTAAGCCGGCGGCCCTATGTGATTCTCAAGCTTGCTGTTTCCGCCGACGGCATGATCGGCCGTAAGGGGGCAGGGCAGGTCCGCATCACCGGTCCCATCTCCCGCGGCCAGGTGCAAATGCTGAGAGCCGAGACGGACGCGATCCTCGTCGGGATCGGCACGGCGACGGCCGACGACCCGGAATTGACCGTGCGGTTGCCCGGGCTCGAAAATCGCTCGCCGCTGCGCATCGTCCTCGACCGCCGGCTCGACCTGCCGCTTTCCTCGAAACTGGTGCGAACGGCGCGGGATGTTCCTGTTATCGTGGTCTCCAGTGACGGATCCGGCGGCCCGGACGCGGATGTCGATGACGGCCGGGCCGCACGCAAGGCGGCGCTGGAGGCCACCGGCGTTGAGGTGCTCGAAGCCGGTTCGATTGCGGACCTTCTGACGGCCCTCGCCTCGCGCGGCATCTCCTCGCTGATGGTCGAAGGTGGAGCGGTCGCGGCGCGCGCCTTTCTCGATGCGGCCCTCGTCGACCGTATTCAGCTTTACACCGGGCCTGGGACGATTGGCGAAGACGGCATTGCATCCCCATTTGACCGTAAGTCCGTGCCGACAGGCTTCACGCGTGTCGCCGAAGCGCGCTACGGAGAAGATCTGTTCGAGGAATACGAAAGAGAAAACTGATGTTCACAGGCATTGTTACCGACATCGGCACCGTCGATGCCGTCACCCCGCTCAAGGAAGGCATCAAGCTGCGTGTTGCCACGAGCTATGATCCGAAGACCATCGACATGGGCGCCTCCATCGCCCATTCCGGCGTGTGCCTGACAGTGACCGCCCTGCCTGACGCTGGCAGCAACGAGCGCTGGTTCGAGGTTGAGGCCTGGGAAGAAGCGCTGCGGCTGACGACGATCGCGGGCTGGACAAAAGGCACGCGGATCAACCTCGAGAGGTCGCTGAAGATTGGCGACGAGCTCGGCGGCCACTTGGTCTCCGGTCATATCGATGACAAGGCGGAAATCCTCTCGGTGGAGTCGGAGGGCGACGCGGTGCGCTTTCGCCTTCGGGCACCGGAACATCTGGCGCGGTTTGTCGCACCGAAGGGCTCCGTCGCGCTCGACGGTACGTCGCTGACGGTCAACAAGGTCGATGGCGCCGAATTCGACGTGCTCTTGATCCGCCATTCGCTGGAGGTCACCACCTGGGGCGACCGCAAGGCTGGTGATTTCGTCAACTTTGAAGTCGACACCATGGCCCGTTACGCGGCGCGCCTGGCCGAGTTCCCGGCGCCGAAGCCGGCATGAGCGAAGTCTGAGATTCTTTGCCGAATATGTCTCAAAAAAAGCAAACCGCCCCCGATTGGGGGCGGTGGCGTTTTGAGAGGGCGATTGGCGGCTCAGCGTAGATAGAAGGTCAGGCTGCCATCGGCCGCCTGTTCAGCGCCCGCGATGTTGTTCATCTCGACGTTCTGGCCCTTCAGCTTGGCTGCAAGCGGCTTGTTGGCGTTGACCGCTGCGTGGAGGGACGAGAGTTGTTGCGGCGTGGCTTCGTCGATCCACAGTCGCGTTTGGCTCGATTCCTTGAGCGTATCGACGTCAACGACGGTGAACTGGTCGCCTTTGAATTCGCGAACCGTGTGGTCGATCTCGGCCGGCCAGTTCATCGCGGCGCCTGCCGCGTAGGAAACGCCGCCGAAGGACAGGGCGGAGAGGGCAGCGATGACGGAAAGCTTGGCTATGCGGTTCATGGTCATGCTCCTTTGTTTGCTTGCGACATCGCGACTGCCGGGCTCCTACCCGAACGGGTGACCCTTATGGGCCGCGGAGACCGGTCACCATCTCGTGCCGCAGCGGCCAGCAAACGTCGATTGCGGGTGGCGTCACCCGCATTGAGACGTGCTGGACGGTTTCGACTGATTGGGGCGGCGTTTCCTCGGCTTGGGGCGGGGGCGCGTCGTGCCAACGCCTAGAAAGCTGGCCCGGATTCTGGCCGTTTCCGTGGCGTAAAGGTCTGGAAAACAATTAAAAATTGTTCATGTTTCGGCGTGCGCACGCAACTTGTGCGTCGTCGTTGCCTTCTGATGGCGCTCGAACATGATCACGTGGTTGCCATGGTAGGTCGTCCGCCAGAATTCCTTGAAGCCATGCTTCTCCGCAACCCGGATTGAGGCACGGTTGCCGACATCGATGATGCAGGTTTTGCGGAGCGTGGGAAACTGGTGATCGGCCCATTTCAGCGCCGCACTGACCGCTTCTGTCGCAAGCCCCTGGCCATGGGCCTTTGGTGAAAGCGCCCATCCGGTCTCCATCGTGCCTTCAAGCGAGGGCGTGATGGCGCGGTGTACATCGTGAAACCCGGCTTCGCCGAGGAATGCTCCCGTTTCCCGATCCTGAATGGCAAAGAAGCCAAAGCCGAAATAGTGCCACATGCCCACCTGGCGCAGGAACCGCGTCCAGGATTGTTCACGCGTAAAAGGAACCCCACCGACATAGCGGATCACCTCGGCATCGCCGAACAGCGCTGCGTAGGAGGGGAAGTCGTCACGGCGATAGGGGCGCAGGATGAGGCGGTCTGTCTCGATGATAGGCACGCTATGCATGTTCGATCCTATGCTGTGGTGAACTCAGGCGCCCGGCTCGCCGTCCCAATAGTCGACAGTGTCTTCCGGTCTGCCGATGAAGCGGAATCGCCTCTGGCCATCAGCACTGCGCGTCTTGGCGAGGAACTTGCCCGAGTCCGGGTACTCGCAGATCTCGGTGGCCGCCATGGTCGAAATAGACAAGTATTTGAGCGCCACGCTGCCAGTGTTGATCAGGTGATGCGCCGTTTCCGGCCCGCCTGCAGGCGCGCCAAGAATGTCGCCCGGTCCAACCGCATGGCGCTCGTTGCCGAAGCGATACGTGCCTTCGCCTTCGAGGATGATGAAAAGCTCCTCCTCGACGTGGTGATTGTGGAACGGGCAGCCGGACTTGCCCGGCGGCACTTCACCGTAGCCGATACCGAGATCCTTAAGGCCCAGCAACGCGCCGAAGGAGGCGTCGCTCGATTCGAACCCTTCGCCTTTCGTCCAATGGTCGAGGTTGAGGGTCTTCGGATTGACGATCGGTTTTCGCGTTTCCGTCATGTCTATCTCCCTGACGCGTGCATTTCGCAAGAAGCATCCACGGTCCGTTCCTATCCGTGTCGCGCGATCGAGGGAACGTCAACCGACAAGCGTCGAAATTGATAAACGTTACGTTGCTTATGCCTCGATTTTGCAATCCTATGACGGTAACTGCGGTGGCGGAGCGCGCTATGCCTCAGCACGGACCGCGTCGCGTCGCCCGGAAGGCCGATCGTGTCGAGTACAGCGAGACGGGCATCTCGTAGGCGGGCCGACTGCCTGCGCATGCCGAAATCCGGTGCGGTCCGCATCATGGCGTCGCGGGCAACCGCCTCGGTGTCGAAGAGCAGCCCATCCATATCGAAGAGGACCGCTCGAGGGGCGTGGGGGAGGCGGATCGTTGATGGGTCTCAAGCATGCGGATGCCTCGTTCAATTCCTGTCTGGTACCTGAACTTGCTGTTCTGCGCTGCAAACCGCAAGCAACCATGCGATTGTGTTCGAAGCCCGGACGGCAAGGATAGCCCTTCGGGCTTGGTATTCTGGCGCTGTTCGGCGCGGCAAAAGGCCGTTTGCGGCGGAATTTGCTTGCCATTCGGCGCCGGGCATGGTTTGACCGCCGCCTGCCGGTCGCAACCGGCGACGAACTCTCAAAGACAGGTGATCCATGGCAGAGACCACGGCAGCCCACATTCTGATTGTGGAAGCGCGTTTCTATGACGATATGGCCGATGCATTACTCGACGGCGCCAAACATGCGCTGGACGCAGCCGGGGCCACCTATGATATCGTGACGGTTCCGGGCGCGCTCGAAATCCCGCCGGCGATCGCCATGGCACTCGACGGTGCTGACGAAGGCGGTACGGAATATGACGGCTTCGTCGCGCTCGGCATGGTCATTCGTGGCGAGACCTATCATTTCGATATCGTCGCGAACGAATCTTCGCGGGCCATCATGGATCTCGCGGTGAGCGAAAGCCTCGCCATCGGCAACGGCATCCTGACGGTCGAGAATGACGACCAGGCCTGGGCACGCGCCCGCCGGTCGGAAGGTGACAAGGGTGGCTTTGCTGCGCGTGCGGCGCTCACCATGATTGAATTGAAGAAGAAAATGGGCACGGAAAAGTGACGAAGACACCCTCGGATCAGCCGCTGAAGCAGGTCAACCAGCGCGGCGCCGCGCGCCTTGCCGCGGTGCAGGCGCTCTACCAGATGGACATTGGCGGCACCGGCGTGCTCGAAGTGGTTGCCGAGTACGAAGCCCATCGCCTCGGCCAGGACGTCGACGGCGACACCTATCTGAAGGCTGACGCCTCCTGGTTCCGCTCGATCGTCGCCGGCGTCGTGCGCGACCAGCGCAAGCTCGATCCGTTGATCGGTTCGGCGCTTCAGGACGACTGGGCACTGTCGCGGCTCGATTCTACCGTGCGCGCCATCCTGCGTGCCGGCACCTTCGAAATGCTGGAACGCAAGGACGTGCCGGTTCCGGTGATCGTCACCGAGTATGTCGAGATCGCCAAGGCCTTCTTCGAGGATGACGAGCCGAAGCTGGTCAATGCCGTTCTCGATCGTATTGCCAAGCAGGTTCGTAGCGAGTCCAGGAAGTAGAGTTTATGGTTGCGGTTGCTGCGGATGACATGGGGGCCACCCTTCGCGAAGCGCGCCGCAACGTTTTCCATCTGACTGCCGCGCAGGCCATTCTCGGCGTCGTCGGACCGATCTGCTTCTCCATCGGCGGTGTCGCCGGCTACCAGTTGCTGGCGGAAGACAAGTCGCTGGCAACAGCACCTCTCACCGCCTTCAACGTCGGCATGGCGCTTGGCGTCGTGCTGGTCGCGATGCTCTCGCGCCTGATCGGCCGCCGGTTTGCCTTCATGACCGGGACCGGGATCGCTGCCGCAGGCGCGGCGCTCGCCGCCGTCGCACTCTTCCGCGAAAGCTTCTGGCTCTTCGCCTTTGCTCTCGCGATGCTCGGCTCGTCGAACGGCTTCACCCAAAAGCTGCGTTTCGCCGCCGCCGATGCTTCCCCGTCGTTCTACAAACCCAAGGCGATCTCGCTGATCCTTGGCGGCGGTATCGTTTCGGCAGTGCTCGGCCCCCAGATCGTCATCTTTGCCGGAGACCTGTTCGCGCCCGTTGCCTTTGCCGGCGCCTTCGTCGTGCTGCTGCCGATCTGCCTGCTCGCGGCGTTCTTCTTCGCGCCCCTGCGGTTGCCCGAACCGGGTGCAATGGTCAAAGATCACCACCATGAGGCCGTGCGTCCTCTCGGCGCGATCATACGCAGCCAGCGCTTCGCCACCGGCATGGTCTGCGGCATCTCCAGCTATGCACTGATGACCTTCATGATGACCGGTGCTCCCGTCGAGATGGTGGTGGGCTGCGGGTTTTCGACCGAGCTCGCGACGCTCGGTATTCAGTGGCACGTGCTGGCGATGTTCGCTCCGAGCTTCTTCACCGGCTGGCTGATCAGCCGCTTCGGCGCCGAGCGCATCGTCGGCTGCGGCCTGCTTCTCCTAATGGCCTGTGCGACTGTGGCGCATATGGGCATCGAACTCTGGAACTTCTGGGGTGCGCTGGTGCTGCTCGGGCTCGGCTGGAATTTCGGCTTCATCGGCTCGACGGCGATCGTCGCCAGCAGTTACCGTCCGCAGGAAGCCGACAAGGTCCAGGCTTTCCACGACATCATCCTCTTCACCACCGTGGCGCTGTCGTCCTTTGCCTCAGGCAAAGTGCTGTCCGCCTATGGATGGGACATGCTGAACGCGGTCGTGTGGCCGGTCACCATCGTCTGCCTGGTACTTCTGCTGCTCCTGAAGCGCACACCGCGGAAGGCCGCCGCCTAACTCCATTCTCCCGACATTCAAAGTCGCCGGAGCGCCTTCTCACTGGCGTTTTCCGGGGCTTGACGATCTCCCGTTGCAACCGCACTCTGGCCGCGCCGTGGGGGGTGCTGCTTGAGGAGGTGGCGCGTGATTCGCGGTTTTGAGGGGCCCGTGGCCGGGAGTGAGTCCGCGGGTTGTAACGGAGGGTAATGCGAAATGACCATTTTATTGGGCGTTATCGCATGCGGGTTGCTCGCGGTGGTTTATGCCATCTGGGCAACACAGTCGGTGATGGCCGCCGACCAGGGGAACGCCCGCATGCAAGAAATCGCAGGCTACATTCGTGAAGGGGCGCAGGCCTATCTCACGCGTCAGTACAAGACCATTGCCATCGTCGGTGTTGTCGTTTTCATCGCCGCTTGGGTTCTTCTTTCTTCCGCCGCCGCTTTCGGCTTTCTGGTCGGTGCGATCCTTTCGGGCGCTGCGGGCTTCATCGGCATGCATGTTTCTGTTCGGGCAAACGTCCGCACTGCCCAGGCGGCTTCCGTCAGCCTTGCCTCCGGCCTCGACATCGCTTTCAAGTCAGGCGCGATTACCGGCCTTCTCGTAGCGGGCCTGGCGCTTCTCGGCGTCTCCGTCTACTACGTCGTCCTCACGGCCGGCCTCGGGCATGAGCCCGCCTCGCGCGAAGTCATCGACGCGCTGGTCGCGCTCGGTTTCGGCGCTTCTCTGATCTCCATCTTCGCCCGTCTCGGCGGCGGCATCTTCACCAAGGGTGCCGACGTTGGCGGCGATCTCGTCGGCAAGGTGGAGGCCGGCATTCCGGAAGACGATCCGCGCAATCCGGCAACGATTGCCGATAACGTCGGCGACAATGTCGGCGATTGCGCCGGCATGGCGGCCGACCTGTTCGAGACCTACGCCGTCTCGGTCGTCGCGACTATGGTGCTGGCGGCGATCTTCTTCGCCGGCACGCCGCTGCTCGCGACGGTCATGGTCTATCCGCTGGCCATCTGCGCAGCCTGCATCATCACTTCGATCATCGGCACCTTCTTCGTCAAGCTCGGTACCAACAATTCGATCATGGGCGCTCTCTACAGGGGTCTGATCGTCACCGGCGTGTTGTCGATCCTCGGTCTCGGCGCAGCCACGTCCTTTACGATCGGATGGGGCACCATTGGTACGGTTGACGGCAAGGACATCACCGGCTGGAATCTGTTTTTCTGCGGCATTCTCGGCCTGATCGTGACGGCCCTGATCGTGGTGATCACGGAATATTATACCGGCACCAACAAACGGCCGGTGAACTCGATCGCCCAGGCTTCGGTCACCGGCCATGGCACCAACGTGATCCAGGGGCTTGCCGTCTCGCTGGAATCGACGGCCCTGCCGGCGATCGTCATCGTTGGCGGCATCATCTTCACCTACCAACTCGCCGGCCTCTTCGGGACCGGCATCGCCGTCACCGCCATGCTCGGTCTTGCCGGCATGATTGTGGCACTCGATGCCTTCGGTCCGGTGACGGATAATGCCGGCGGCATCGCGGAAATGTCGCATCTGCCGCCGGAAGTGCGCAAATCCACCGATGCGCTCGATGCTGTCGGCAACACGACCAAGGCCGTCACCAAGGGTTACGCGATCGGTTCGGCCGGTCTCGGCGCGTTGGTGCTCTTCGCGGCCTATTCGAACGACCTCCGCTACTTTGCGGCGAATGGTGACAAGTACCCGTACTTTGCCGATGTGGGCCAGATCTCCTTCGATCTCTCCAACCCCTACGTTGTGGCAGGCCTGATCTTCGGCGGTCTCATCCCCTACCTCTTCGGCGGTATCGCGATGACGGCGGTCGGCCGTGCGGCCGGATCCATCGTTGAGGAGGTTCGTCGACAGTTCCGCGAAAAACCCGGCATCATGGAAGGCACGGAGCGGCCGGACTATGGTCGCGCCGTCGACCTTCTGACGAAGGCGGCGATCCGTGAAATGGTCGTTCCCTCGCTGCTGCCGGTGCTCGCACCTATCGTCGTCTACTTTGGCGTGCTGCTTCTGTCGGGCTCGAAGGCCTCGGCCTTCGCAGCACTCGGCGCATCGCTTCTCGGTGTCATCGTCAACGGCCTGTTCGTGGCGATCTCGATGACGTCGGGCGGCGGCGCCTGGGACAATGCCAAGAAGAGCTTCGAGGATGGCTTCGTCGACAAGAACGGCGAGCGTCATCTCAAGGGCTCGGAGGCGCACAAGGCATCCGTCACCGGCGACACGGTGGGCGATCCCTACAAGGATACGGCCGGTCCGGCGGTGAACCCTGCGATCAAGATCACCAACATCGTGGCGCTGCTGCTTCTGGCCGTCCTCGCCTGATTGTATCGCTGAAACGAAAAAGGCCCGCGGAAGAGACTTCCGCGGGCCTTTTGCTTTGTGATGGGTTAACTACTTGCTGCCGAAGTCCTTGAACAGGCTCTTTGCAGCAGCCTGTCCGGCACCTGGTCCGCTCAACAGCTGGCCGAGGAAGCTCGTTTCCTTGCCGCCGGTCGGCGTCGTGCGCGACAGCATGTCGAAGACCTTGCCATCCTTCAGCGTATAGTGTGCGAGCTGGCTGACAGTACCTTCCTTGTCGAAGTAAACGGCGAGGATCGACTGGTCGACCAGCTGAGGCTTCATGAAGGCGACGGGACGCTTGCGGGTCTGCGAAATGTAGTAGAACACTTCGTTGTCGAAGGTCGCGGTCGTCGACGGGGTGCCGAGCGACAGGAGCACCTGCTCGCGGCTGGAGCCGACCGGAACGAGGTTTAGCGTTTCCTGGTCAACCACATAACCCTGATGAAGGACTTCACCGACATTGGCGGACTGGCAGGCTGAAAGGGTGAGACCGGCGATGGTAGCTACGGCCGCCACGCGGCCGAGGGTTTTAAAATTTTTTCTCAAATACCGCTTCGTCAACGACAGCTCCCCTTGGAGAAACGATGGCAGATCCGCCATTGCAATTCGTGCCTGCTTCGGTAAACCAGCTTCGGCTGTCATGCAACAACGGGATGGGCGCTTGCGCGCATTTCGAGAAAGCCAAGCCCGAGCTTTGTGATGATTTTTGGACTGTTCAAAAGAAAAAGCGGCAATGCCGCGATTGTCGAGCGTCAGTATGCACTGCTGACGTCGGCCGCGCGCCAACCTTATCTCTACACCGACCTCAATGTGCCGGACACGGTCATGGGGCGGTTCGAGATGCTGTCGGCTATGCTGATCCTCTACTTCCGCCGCACCCGTGCTTCGGCAAGGCCCGGCCAGGAGATCGCGCAGGAGATCATCGACGCTTTCTTCGAGGACGTCGATCACTCGATCCGCGAACTCGGCGTGGGCGATGCCGGCGTTCCGAAGAAGATGAAGAAGCTGGCCGGCATGTATTACGGTCGCCTCGAGTCCTACGCGGCAGCGCTGGAAGCGAAGGATACGGCCGCCTTGGCAGCGGCACTCAAGCGTAACTTTCATCCGGAAGGCGGCGATGCAGCACCCTCGATGGAGGCGCTTGCAGCCTATCTGCTGACTGTCGAGGCGCACCTCGCCGACATTGCCGAAGAGGTTGTCGAGGCCGGTCAGTTGCAGATTCCATCCGCTGGCGTTTAATAGAGCGGTTATTAAGAGATATCAGCGCCGCGAGCCGGAACCCGGGCGGCAGCTGCATTCGCGACTGGGCGGCATCAATCGCCCTGGCGAGGGAGGATCCGATCATGAAAGACGATAGCCAGCCGGCCTTCTCCTATCCGGTGAAGGTGGGGCATATCTCGGCGAACGCTGTCAGCGTGCAGCTTTCAGCAAACGAGCGGGAAAGGGCGGCATTGGCGAAGCTCTGGGGCGTCAGGGACGTGCTGTCGCTCAGCGCAGAGTTGCAGATCGCGCGCTGGAAGAAGGATGGCGTCAAGATCAAGGGCGATGTCACGGCCCGCATCGTGCAAAGCTGCGTGGTGACGCTCGAGCCCGTCGAGGCCGACATCCATGAACCGGTCGAAGCGATCCTGGTTCCCGAAGGATCGCGGCTCGCCCGCCAGGCGAGCAACGACGGCGGCGAGATGATTCTCGACCCGGATGGTCCCGACATCCCCGACACGTTCACGGGCGACACGATCGATGCCGGCGTCGTCGTCAGCGAGCAGGTGGCGCTTGCCATCGACCCCTATCCGCGCAAGCCGGGTGCGGCTTTCGGCGAGCGAATCGAGAGCACCTCAGCGGACGACAAGAAGCCGAACCCGTTTGCAGTACTGAAGGACTGGAAAAAGGACTGAGGCCGCGAAAGCCTCTTCTACAATTCGGTTGTCACGCAAAGGAAAAGCAGTATTTTGGCCCCAAACCGGCCAAAAGAGCCGTGAAGCGATCTGCCGCGTGCTTGGCTCAAGCGTCAGAAGCAATATGTTTCGTCATTGCGTCCCAGGTGAGTGCGCCACGACGGCACGTGTTGTGTGGCAGAAATGAAGGATAAGACACGCGTGGTCAGAATTTCACTTGACGTGATGGGTGGCGACTATGGTCCCGAAGTCGTCATCCCGGGTGCCGCAAGAGCGCTCGAACGTCATCCGGACATCAAGTTCGTGTTGTTCGGTATCGAAGCGCAATGCGCGGAACTCCTGGAAAAATATCCGAAGCTCAAGGCCAGCAGCACCTTTTACGATTGTGAAATCGCCGTGGCGATGGACGAGAAGCCGAGCCAGGCGCTTCGCCGAGGCCGCGGCAAATCGAGCATGTGGAAGGCGATCGACGCGATCAATGCCGGCGAGGCCGATGTCGTCGTTTCGGCCGGCAATACCGGCGCGCTCATGGCCATGTCGGTCTTCTGTCTGCGCACGATGCAGGGGATCCAGCGCCCGGCGATCGCTGCCATCTGGCCCACGCTGAAGGGCGAGAGCATCGTGCTCGACGTCGGGGCGACGATCGGTGCGGATGCGCAGCAACTCATGGACTTCGCGCTGATGGGCGGCGCCATGGCGCGGGCCCTCTTCGAGATCGAACGACCGATGGTTGGGCTTCTCAACGTCGGTGTCGAGGAAATCAAGGGACAGGAAGAGGTCAAGGAAGCTGGCCGCCTGATCCGTGAAGCCAATATCGATGGCTTTGACTATTACGGTTTTGTCGAAGGCGACGACATCGGCCGTGGGACGGTCGACGTCGTCGTGACTGAAGGCTTTTCCGGCAATATCGCGCTGAAGGCAGCCGAAGGCACCGCGCGCCAGATTGCCGAATATCTGCGCGCTGCTATGTCGCGCACCCTGCTTGCCAAGATCGGCTATATCCTGGCCAAGGGTGCGTTCGATCGCCTGCGCGAGAAGATGGATCCCAGGAAGGTCAACGGCGGGGTATTCCTTGGCCTCAATGGCGTCGTGATCAAGAGCCATGGTGGTGCGGATGCCGAAGGTTTCGCAGCCGCGATCGATGTCGGCTACGACATGGTGAAGAATGGCCTGAAGTCGAAGATCGAGCTCGATCTGGCGAAGTACCATGGTGCAGAACCGCCGCAGGCCCTTTCCGCCGGCATGAATGATGAGGTTTGAATAGATGATCCGTTCCGTCGTCCGCGGCTTCGGCGCAGCTTTGCCGAAGCGCGTTGTTACCAATCAGGAGCTGGAATCCAAGGTCGATACGTCCGATGAGTGGATTGTGCAGCGCACCGGCATCCGCCAGCGCCACATCGCCGGGGACGGCGAAACGACCGCGTCGCTCGGCGAAGGCGCCGCGCGCGCCGCACTCGCCAATGCCGGGCTTACGCCAGATGACATCGACCTCATCATCCTGGCGACCTCGACACCGGACAACACGTTTCCGGCAACCGCAGTCAATATCCAGGATCGCCTTGGCATGCGCCATGGCGCAGCCTTCGACATGCAGGCCGTTTGTTCCGGCTTCGTCTATGCGGTGACGACGGCCGACGCCTACATCCGCGGCGGTCTTGCCAAGCGCGTGCTGGTGATCGGCTCGGAGACGTTCTCACGCATCCTCGACTGGAGCGACCGGACGACCTGCGTGCTCTTCGGCGACGGCGCCGGTGCCATCATCCTGGAAGCCCAGGAAGGCGAGGGTACGAATGCCGACCGTGGCGTGCTGACGGCGAAGCTTCGCTCGGACGGCGCGCATCGCGACAAGCTTTATGTCGATGGCGGCCCTTCGACCACGGGAACGGTGGGCCATCTCAAGATGGAAGGCCGCGAAGTCTTCAAGCACGCGGTCGGCATGATCACCGACGTTATCGAGGCAGCCTTCGAGGCGACCGGCACGACGGCCGAGGACATCGATTGGCTTGTGCCGCACCAGGCCAACCGGCGCATCATCGATGGCTCCGCCAAGAAGCTTGGCATCCCTCTCGATAAGGTTGTGGTGACAGTCGATCTCCATGGCAACACGTCTGCGGCGTCCATTCCGCTGGCCCTGAACACCGCGGCGGCCGATGGCCGGATCAAAAAGGGCGATCTCGTTCTGCTCGAAGCCATGGGTGGTGGCTTCACTTGGGGCTCCGTTCTGATACGCTGGTAAAAAATGCTGAGGCAACGCAGGCGCTTGACCACAATAGGCAAGGGCAATAGTCTTCGGTCGCTGATCGGCGTGCCAGACGTTGGTGGGGGAAGATGAGCGGAAAAACAGTAACACGAGCAGACTTGGCTGAGTCGGTTTTTCGCAAGGTAGGTCTGTCACGGACAGAGTCTGCCGAGTTGGTGGAAACCGTCATTGATGAAATATGCAACGCAATCGTGCGTGGCGAGAGCGTGAAGCTGTCTTCTTTCGCGACCTTCCAGGTCCGCGACAAGAACGAACGCATCGGGCGAAACCCGAAGACCGGCGAGGAAGTGCCGATCTCGCCGCGTCGTGTGATGACCTTCAAGGCGTCCAACGTGCTCAAGCAGCGCGTGCTGAAGGCCCATCTCAGCCGTAGAGCGAAGCAGAAGCCGGCATCTCCCGCGGCGTGAAGTCATGGCTTCAGCCACAAATGTGGTTGAAAACCCATCCATAAGCCGTTGAAATGGACCCGATTCGTGCCATCATCGGTATGATATCGGTTCATTGCGGCCCGCGAGCGTGAGTCGCGTGACATGGATTGGGAACCACATGGAAAAGAGCCCGGACGCTTTCCGCACCATCAGCGAGGTCGCCGACGACCTCGATCTGCCGCAGCATGTTCTGCGCTTCTGGGAAACCCGTTTCCAGCAGATCAAGCCGATGAAGCGCGGCGGCGGTCGTCGCTATTATCGGCCAGAGGATGTCGATCTCCTGAAGGGTATCCGGCATCTGCTCTATGATCACGGCTACACCATCAAGGGCGTGCAGAAGCTGTTGAAAACCAACGGCAACAAGTTCGTTGCCGCCATTGCCAGCGGCGATCTCGCAACCGTCGAAGCGCTTGCGGCGTCGAGCAACGAGGAGCCGGCACCGCCCAAGGCCGGCGTTTCGGAAGAAGATCAGATCGTCGGCCGCGCCAAGGCACCGGCGAGCCGCCGCTTCTTCTCGTTCGGCGGCGGCAGCGACGACGTGCCGGAAATCTCGCTCGGCAAATCGTCGTCCGTCGGCAAGGAAGACCGGGCGCTGCTGCAGGAGGCGCTCTACGATCTCCTGGAATGCAAACGCCTGCTCGATCAGGTGCGCTGAGAGTACCGCGGTCGCCTACCAAGCGCGTGCTCGTCCGACGAGGCGCCCCGCCTTCAAGACCATAGGAAAATTGACCGACGACGCAGGCGTGACGCTTGCGCGGTCGTGGGTCGCATAACAGTCAGCCGACGGTTCCGGCCGAGCAATCGGCGAATACTCGTTCGATCGTCAGTTTGTGAGATTGGCGGCTCGCATTCAAATGCTGCAGGCCCAAGGGAAGGGGCAAACCACGCATGCATTGACGTGAGCGACTGAGGGATGCCCACAGGGCCCGTGTTCTGTCGCTCACACTAAAGTTGCCGCGTCTAGTAGGACATACGGAAACCACCGGGGCTGGATGCGGAAACATCAGGCTGCGGATAGGGGCCGTTCCACTGCGCGTAGGTTGTGTTGGTCGAACCGGACGTCGCGCATCCGGACAGCGTCAGGACGACAAGTGCGGTTACGGCCATCAGAGATTTAAGAGGCATGGTCTACTCCTGAAAGGGAGGCTCCAGGCCTCAAGGGCCAGTACCAAACTGTCCCTCAAATCGGTTGTGATGGCAAGCTCACGTTACGTCAGGGGCAGCGTTTCCAACGATGTGATTTCAGGTTTGGTGAAGGTTCCATTGCGATCGAGGATCGCCGATCCATGGGCGATCTTCCGACAAAATGGACTTTTCTTCTGATCGACCCGCCGAGTGCCCGCAGCTTTTCCACGCCGGAGATTTCTTTTTCACGCCGAGTTCGAAATTCCCGCTTGCGCTCTAAGCGCTGGTTATATAGGGGTTTCCTCGGTTCGGAGCGTAGCGCAGCCCGGTAGCGCACTTGACTGGGGGTCAAGGGGTCGTGGGTTCGAATCCCGCCGCTCCGACCATTTTCCTCTTTATTTTCAATGATATTGGCTCGCTACCGCCACTCATCGAGAAGAGGTAACCGGAACATATCGCGCTCAAAACGCGGGTTCGGGAACGGATAGTCCCGAAAAAGTCCCGAAGCGCTCCGGTCATTTGTTCTTCCTTTGTGCACGTCTGCGCTTCGAAAGCGATTCGAGAGCGCCCGCGACTTCTTCGTCGAGCACGTGGGCGTAGCGTGTGGTCGTTTTGATATCGCGGTGGCTGAGAGCTTTTTGCACCGTTTTCAGGTTGCCGGTCTCGCGCAGTAGCTTGGTCGCCAGATCGTGGCGGAAGTCATGGAATCGGAAGTCTTCCACGCCGGCTTTGCCGCGGATTCGCTTCCACTGGGTTTTCAACCCGCTGTAGGTGATCGGATACCGGTCGCCCTTCTTCCGCTCCTCCCCATCTCCCTTGTACGAAGCATCGGCAGCCCGCGGGCGGGCCGCCTGATACGTGAACACGAATTCGTGATGATGCCCGCGTAGCGGGAGCAGGATCTCCCGCACCTCGCTCGTGATCGCGGTTCTAACCGGTCGATCGTTCTTCCCTGGTTTCGTAATCCATCCCGTCTGCCAGTCCACCTCGGACCATCGCAGGATGCATTCCTGCAGGCGTAGCCCTGTGGCGCGCACGAAATCGAAGATCGGCTGATAGTCGGCCCTTGTGGCGAGATAGAGCGACGAGCTCTCCGTCTGCTTCAATTCGCGGACGCGCTCGACCGGCTCCTTGAGCCAATGGTCTCGCCAGTTCGGTTCGAGCGGGAAGTCGTAGCGCCAGGTGCGCTTCGCCCGGGTGAAAATCTTCTTAATGACGAGCGTGGTCGACCGGTTCACGGTAGCGGCCGACACGAGACGCATCGGCTTCTTGTCCTTCGTCTCGGCTTTCCCCCATGCTGTCTGGGCTCGTCGCCACTGGACGAGCTTCGCGATATCGTCGTCGCCGATAGCAGACATGAGCTTCGCCGCGCCGAAGTAGTCGACGAGGCGATTGATGTCGGTCCATGTGGTATCACTGTTGGCGTGGTGCTGGCCGATCTCGGTCCAATATCGGGCGGTAGCAACGCTGATGGTCAGGGGGCCGGCGCCATTGGCGTGCTTGGCGGCCTTCGCAGCCGCCTTGGCCTTATCCTTCTCTACCTTCTCCCGGGCTTCTGCTTCGCGTCGGTTCGCTGTTTCCGTAGAGCCATAATATCGTACACCTGCGACCTGGAAGTCGAAGTGGTAGTACGGGGTGTTCCTTGGCTTGTAGACGGACACTCGCGTGTTCTCCGGCTTTTTATGAATTCGTTTATGTCGTCCATGGTGAAGCCGAGGCGCGGTTTAGACCTGCCGGCGCCGAGCGGCACATAGGCTATATCGCCAGCCTTCACAAATTCGCGCAAGGTCCGGGTGGAAACGTTGAGGAGTTCGGCAGCTTGCTCGCTGTCGAGTAGCATGGGTGCCGTCATTCTTCGGCTCCTTGTTCAGGACTGGCGTCCTTCGAGCGGTCATGCTCGATGGCGCGGTCTTCGCTCATCGAGCGCCAGTCGGGCCACGTGCGGGCCATGTTCTTTTGCTGTTTGGCAAGGAGAGCAGGCAGAAGATCGGCAGCGTTGCCGCCGTGGCGCCAGAAGCCATCCATTGCCAGGATGACGACATCTACCCATTCCGACAGGTCGTGCGGCTCCTGCTCGATCTCACCCAGTTCCTTGCGGATATGGTCCAGCACGCCTTTGGTGCGCAGCGCAGGGCCGAACGTCTCGCGAGACCATTCTATCTGGCGCTCATAATAGGTCTGGATCGTCTCCAATACAACGAGCAGCAGCGCCGCGGCGGCTTCGGCCAGACGCAGACGCGCTACACGTCTCAGAAGGGCTGAGGATGGCCAGGTCTTACATCAATCAGCCCACCGTCCCGATCCAGTATCTGCGACCGACCCGAGCAAGTTTCGACGTAACCGGATCGGGCATCGATGGTGGCGTTAACGGGAACGGAGAATCCATCGCGATCGAGATCAGCGGCGGTGGCCGGGTGGTTGCGACATACGAGCGTTGCGTCCTGCAGGGCGATGACATGGAGCGCCACGAGGTCATCAACTGGCTCGGCGCGCGAGGGAATGGAAGCTTCCGGTTCTTCAATGTGCCGATCATCAATGACGGGATTGGGCCTTTCCCGGTCATCAACGGCAAGCGACGGCCGATCGTCAGCGGTATTCCGCATTCGGACGGCGCACTGCTCTCGGATATCTCCGGTTACTCGCAGGCCACCGTCTGGGGGAAGCTGACGGCCTCGGCGACCGTCGGAGCCGGACAAATCTCGATGCGAGTCTACGAAGCCGCCAGGCCGCTGCGCTGGTCTGACTGGTTTTCGATTTACCACCCGACGAAGGGCTGGCGCGCATATCGGTATTGGGAAAGCCACAAGGCAGCTGAGGGCGTGGAAAGCGTCGGCGACGTCAATCTCAACTATGTCGACTACCAGCTCGCCACAAGTCCGGCTTTGCGCGAAGGGTCCGCGCTCGACACCCGCGTCGAACTGGCGCGCCCGCTCTGCGTCATGAAGTTCCCGCAAGGCTTCACCCTGCCGTGGGACTATGAGGCCTGGTATCAGTCCCGACCAACATTGCAATTCGCAGAGGCGTTCTGATGGGGTGGGTTCCTGACGACGTCATCGAGGAGATGCGCGGGAGCCACCAGCTTGGCATCTTCCTCCGCATTGACACCGATCCCGCGCTCCACATGTGGTTCGGCGTCCACGATATTCAGACCGGCTTCGACAGCATCGACCCGGAGGGCACTGTCTATCTCGGCGGCGGGGTGCTTCAGGGCGTGCCAACGCTCGAGGTCCTGGTCAACGGGACCGCCGACAGCGTCGAGTTCTCCGTTTCCGGCATCGACCCGGCGACCGGTGGCAAGATGCTCGACAGCCTGCCGCCTCTTCGCGGGGCAGCTGTCCAATTGGGGCTCACCACCCTGGATCAGTACTACCAGCCGATGAGCAAGATCATCCCGATCTGGACGGGAGCCTCGTCGCACGTCTCGGAGTCGAGCCCGATGGTCCAGGCGAACGACAGCCCCAGCCTAACGCTCGCCTTATCGGTCGTCTCAGGAGAAACGACCCGATCGAGAGCTTCGCGCTCGCTTTGGTCGGCGCCGCATCAGAAGGCAATTTCGCCCACAGACCGGTTCTGCGATGGCACCGCTCGGCTTTCGCGCGGCGTCCAGCCTGTGTGGCCTCACTACACCTGAGGGTGCCCATGAACATTCATGAGTTTTTGAAGCTGCCGCATCGCTTCCGATGGGGCGGCCTCGGCGGCGACGACTGCATCATGTTCTGCGCCTCTTGGGTTGCGGACCAGACCGGAACAGATCCGGCGGAGCAGGTGAGGGGATCCTATCGAGATGAAGAAGGCGCCTTGGCGTTCGTCGCGCGGGCCGGTGGCCTCATTCCGATGATCGACAATGGCGTGAAGCCGCTCGGCTACTCGCGCACCGTAACGCCGGTCACTGGCGACATCGGGATCATTATGGCGGCGTCGGACCTCGACGGGACCTTCAAGGAAATCGGCGCTATCCGTTTCGGCCCTCTCTGGGCGGTTCTCGCGCCGGCTGGCGTCAGGGCGAAGCGATGCGACTTTATTGCGGCTTGGAGCCGGGGAGATAAGGCTTGAGCCTCAAGGTCCTTTATGAGAGCGCTCCATCGGAAGAGATCATCCATCGCGTGCGGGTCGACTTGCGCGCGTGCTCGTCGCACTACAGCCGCGTTCTCTTCGATCCGATCTTTACGCCGATCTTCACGGCGCTATTCACGCCCATATTCGGCGCCGGTACCGCGCTGACTACATTCGCTGTTGGCGCTGCATCGGCCATCGCCGCAACAGCACTGACAGTCGGGCTGCAGTTGCTGTTAGCGCCAGGCGTTAAGACGCCGAAGCCGGAAGACGGCAAGGTGCCGAAGACGCAAGCTATCCCATACCGTTGGTGGGGAGTTGGGCGGACACGTGTTGCCGGCGCCTACATGCTTTGGGAAGCTAAAGGGAGACGTCTGTTCGCGGTCCAAGGACTCGTGGGCCATCGGATCAAGGCGATAAACCGGTATTTTCTGCACGATGACGAAGTCACGATCGGAAGCGGCAACATCGTCAACGGTCTGGCTGATGGTAGATATGGCGGCAACACGGTTCTGCTCTACTCTCGTCTCGGGGCAAATCCAGAGACGCCTTATGCCGACGTCGTCGCCGGCATTCCAGAATCCTGGACCAACGCCCATCGCGGGGATGGCCAAGCGTCTGTCGCGATGATCTGCGGCACGCCGAAGCAGAAGGATTTCAGCAAGCGGTTCCCATATAACGCCCCTTCGGTTTCGGTCGAAGCCGACCTCGCTTTTTGCTGGGATTTCCGTGACCCAGCCCAGAACCCCGCGAACCCTTCGACGTGGACGTGGACGCAAAACTGCGCCGTCATCCTCGCCTGGCATCTCTGCTTCAATGAGTTTGGCGAAAGGCTCGACTACACGAAGGCGATCTTGCCTGTACTCGATCTATGGATCGAGGAAGCGAACATCTGTGATGAGGACGTCCCTATCGCCGGCGGCGGCACAGAGAAGCGCTACCAGTGCAACGGCTACGATACCACCGAAAACGGGCCCAAGGCTGCTACGAATGCGATCCTTGCCGCGTGTGACGGCCACCTCGTCAGCCGCGGCGATGGTGCCCGCATTCTGACGGTCGGTAAGTTTAGGGAAAGCCGGTGCGGCGTTCTGACGGACGCCGACATCGTTGGTCACAACATCCAGTACGACGTTCTATTCGAAGACGAGATCAACCGTCTCGTTCCGAAATTCACATACCCGGCAATCGATTATGCGACCGCTGATACCGACTATTTCGAGGACACGGCTGCACAACTGGAAGCCGGGCGAGTTCTAGCGCAGGAGGCGGAATACACCTGGGTGCACCAGTGGCGGCAGGCACGCCGCCTGGCAAAGCGCGAATGGTTGCGCATCCGTGAGAAGGTTCGCGGCTCTCTCGACGTTCGTCTGTCCGGCATCAATGCGGTTTATTGCCGCTGGAATCGTCTGGAAACACCGAACCGTCTGCCGCGCCTGAACCACAAGATCATCGAAAACCGGCGGGCGTTGCTTTCGATCACGCGCGGGGGCTTCTCGATGGACATCGTTCAGCACCCTGGCAACATCGACGCATGGACACCGGCAACTGATGAGGGGCAGCAGCCTCCTGTTCCATCGGCCCCGAACGCGGCCGGTCTGGCAACGCCTGTCATCAATCTGGTTCAAGCAAAGTCGAACAGCGGAAGTGTGTACATTCGCGTGGTCATTATCGACCCCAACGATGACAGCCTTACGCCCGTTGTGCGGTATCGCGTGGCTGATGCCGATGGCTTGGGGAACCCCGGCGCTTGGATTGAGCAACGGTTCCCTGATGCCACTCCGGCCGGAGGATACATCGATCTCGCGACCACTACCGTCCCCGCGAATAAGCTGATCGACGTTCAAGCTGCTTTCGTCGCGACCAACGGCGTTTACTCCGATTGGTCTGTCACGGCCAGCATCACATCGACGGTGGACGCCACAGCGCCAGGGACGCCTACGAACCTGACGGCGCCAGACTCGGTGACCACGGTCCCCGTCAGCGCCAAGGCAGCGAACGACAACACCCGATTCCTCATCTTCAAACGCGGAACGACGGGCCAGAGCTTCGCTGCCGCGACAACGATCGGAACCTACTCGGTCACCGCCAACCAGACGATCTCGTTCAACGATACCCCCGGTGCGGGCACATGGAAATATTGGTGCGGCGCCGAGAACATATCCGGCGTGCCCTCCGTCTCTCAGGCGTCGGTAACCACCGTCGTCACCTAAGCGAATCGAACTCACGAACCATCCATAGCTCTGGCCGCGTGCCGGGGCACCTTCGCATGAGGAACCCTCAATGGTAGAACTTGCCGCCACGATCTTTTCGGATGGCCCGAGCTCCAATCCCGACCAGCCGATGAAGCCTCGTATCCGGGAATGGGGCACGTGGCTTGAGCAGGTGATTTCGGCGTTCACCTCTGGTGCAGGCAACATCCTGAAGACGAGCCGCGCAGCTCTCTTCGCAGATCTCGCGCATGCGGCCGACACGACTGCTTGGGTGCTTGGCGACCCGACTATTGCGTATAACGGCATCTACGTGAAATTCGGGGCTTCTGGTTCCGGCTCGTGGACACGCGTTTCCGATCTACCCTTCTCGTTTATCATAGCCGACGATGCCGGCGCCGGCACTCCGAACGCCATCCAGGCAACGACGAGCATTCCTGTGAGCTCATCGGCTTTGATCTGGATGGAAGTTGCCGACACGAACACCTCAAGCCCTGTGACCGCCAGCTTTAACGGTGGCGTAGCGTTGACGGTCAAGACGAACACGGGCAACAACGTCGCGGCGGGCGGGCTTGTCTCGGGCATGATCGTCCTGGGCATTGTATCGGGCAGCACGTTCCGCCTCTTCAACGACCAGATTTCCAGTGCCATCGTTGCGGCTGCGGAAGCAGCGCAGGCAGCCGCAGAGGCTGCGGCTGCATCGATCAATCAGCGTATCTACACCGCGGTAGCAAGCGCTGCGGTAGATACCATTCCCGCGATTGTAAAGCGGCTGCGCACGCAGTTTTTTGCACCCAGCTATGTTGTCCCCGCCACGCTCGTTGGAGGCGCAAACTATCGGCGCATCAGTTGGGCGGATCTTTCTACCTATCCGGCGCCGTCTTACTTTAGGTCGACAGACCGATTCCTGCCCGACGGGTCGACCGACAGCTTAAACGGCGGTTATTGGGTCCTTGATGAGCGCACGGTTAATGTCTCCATGTTGGGGGCGGTCGGAGACGCCGGTATCGGCGGCACTATCGCTACCAATGACGCTGCGGCATTTCAGGCTGCAAGCGATTTTCTCGGGAAAGCGTTTGGAGGAGGGACTATTACCTTCTCCAAGCGGCATCTAATCGCGAGCAACGTTTTGCTTGGCAAGCATGTAAGGTTGCAGGGACCGGCCGGACGAGCGGACCCGGGCAATCCGTTTTCTTTCTTGCCTCCGATCTGGGCAGCGATGCAGGCAATGGCCGCCCTCATCATTGATCCTGCAGCATCGATTTCTCTAGAAAGCGGGGGCGGTATTGAGGGTGTCATGGCATTCCGCCGCGGCATCAAACTCGATGGTACGGATCTGGCGACGAATTTCGCCGGTACAGCATTCAAAATGCATATCGTCGACGGTACCTACGTCATCAGCTCATCGGTGGTTGGCTTCGAGGAAGCTTTCCATTGCACGGAGAACAGCCGCGTCAAATTCGATGACGTTCTCATCGATTGCAACAATGGAATCTACTGCGAAAACAGTGGCGACATTAACCGCTATCTTCGCGTCCACTGTTATCCTGTCACCCAAGGCGGGGTCACTGGTCATGAGACGATCTCGCATCGGTCTGGTAAGGCTTTTTATTTCACAGGAAATAGCACCGGCGGGCCGACGATTGACAATTGTTTCATGTACGCATTTGCGATCGGCATCTATCTCGCGGCTCCTGGATCGTACACGATCAGCAATACATGGATCGACGGTACCACCGATCTGACTACCGGGGAGCCGCTGGACCCGGACCGAGTCGGCCTCATCCTGGAAAGCGAGACTGCTCCCAATGCCGAACCTCAAGTTTCCAACATCAAGATTTGCAGCCAAGGCACGGCAATCGATCTGCGGGAGGGGAACTATGGCGCCATGCTACTATCCAACCTCGTTCTCTTCCAGAACAACGTTGGGTGCAAGGTATCAGGCACCGACCTCAACATCGTGAACCTTGTGTGCCGGTCCTATTTCGCGAACGGCATCATTTTTAACAATGTCGAAGCCGCGAACACTGCCAAGATCGTCAACGCAACCTTCTACGCTCGACTGGGATCCGCCCTCGATATCAACGGTGGCGCCGGCGACCCAAAACTAGTGAACTGCTCCTACTCGGGCGGCATCCTGAATGTTGAGAACGTATCAAGGGTGACGACTGCGCCAGTCTCTGAAGCGCTGACGATCCCATATGGGAAGGACAGCGTGCGCGTTACCGGCACAGGAAACATCGGCGATGTTCTCCCAAAATACGATAATTATCTCGTAACGCTGGAATTTGTGTCCGGAGGCTCTCAGCTGCTAGGTGGGAATTTCCGGTTGTCAGCGGCTTTCACCGCCTCTGCGGGCTCCGCGATCACGCTTCGTCGAAATGGAGCGCTCGATAAGTGGGTCGAGATGTCGCGATCCGTTTGACGTAAACCAAAAACCCGCCGGACGCTGATCCGACTCCTTGAGAACGGGCAAGTCTCCTATCGTTCTGCAGGATTCGGAAAGCTGATCATCGTTCCAGCAGAAGTACGCCGGAAAAGTCGGCGTCACTCTCTCGGATAGCATAAGCATCAGCAAGAGATACTGTTCGTTGTAGTGCCGCTGCAGCCAGTCTTGAGGGTAGTCGTAAGGGAGAAAAACGTCGTGGACGCCGACGAGAACGTTCGGAGTCTCAAGTAAGCTAGGGACGATTTCTGTAAAGAAGACGGTGACATCCGTGTTCTGGAAGCTTCGATGACTGCCATCGAAGAACACGATGTCGCCGTTCGTCACCTCGTCGAAAATGGACAGATCGGCGTCTTCAAGCGGGCGGCGGAAACCAACGTCCACAATCACGTCGATGTCGCGACGCGGATGAGGATCGATCGAAATGATCTTGGTCCTGAGGTTATGATCTCGGATAGCCTGGCGCACAAACGTGGTCGATGTGCCAGAGCCGATCTCGACGAAATTGGCGGGGTTCCGCAGTGCCACGAAAGCATAGAGGGAAATGGCGTCGAGGGCCGGCATCCAATCGCTGCGCCAGGTAGGGCCTTTACCTTCGCCTGAGGGCTCATCGGAAATGGTCGCAAAGTTCGCGCTGAACTTTTGGAATTCTGCAAGCAGGGCTTCATAGCGATTTGTATGCCCGCTGATGATGTCCGCTATCAGCTTGTTGATTGGCCGATATGGTAGTCGGCGCAGCTTAGGTAGCACGGGGTATTCTAACTGAATAGCGTACCCATCGCGGACTTGTTGCAGCCACCATCTTTGGTCGTCACTGATTTCTTCCAAGGCTCGTCCGATCCGTTCAATGCCACCATAGGTATAGCACCCACCTCTCAGCGTCGCCAGCGCTATCATTGCCGCCTTGAGCTTGCCCTGCCGCAAGCACTTCCCATCGCCGCCGTTGTCCACCCATCCCCACCCAACAATCAGGAGTAATCGATGAGCGCCATCTCCGCTCAGGAGGTTCGCGATGCCTCGAAAGGCAAAGTGAACGAGAGCAACCTCGCGTCCGTACTTGTGGCGCTGGACAAATACGGGAGCAAGGTAGACGTGAGGCTTGAATGAAGGGAAATTTCAGCTGTAGATAGCGCCGTCTGTGAATTCGAACGCTCAGACGGGGCCCTCTTCTCTTATTCGTAGGAGAAGGGGCCTTTTGCGTTTCGGAGCGCGCTCGTCACGACCTGGCCGCGTGCTTTGAACAGGACCTCTCAGTATGAAGATGGCCAACCAGCTCGAATTCGTATGCGACCTTGGACCGGGCCACTTTCGATCAATGACAAGGGATTGTTGACCGGATCCCAGAGGATCGCATCTAGAAGCCGCGTTACCTCCTCTTCGATCCCTCTGCTTGCCACCTCGTACTCAAATACAAGATGTTGATCTGGTTGTTCTGCTTCTCGCAGTTCTTCTAACCGTTCGGCGGCGAGTGCATACGCCTCGAAAAGGTCATTCAGCTCCGCCGGGCAGACATCAGCTTCGAGCGCTCGTCGAAATTTCGGCAGTCTCACCCATAAACGGCGCCGCCCCAGTTCCCTGAGTTTTTGCATTTTCCTCTCCCCTTTCAGTGCAATCTAAGGTGGCGCTGCCAAGGAAGAGTTAAATCAATATTTCAATTGCGAGCGACCTCGGTAAACGACGAGCTCACTTGTCCTGCCGAGCTTCGCCGCGTTGGCCCGACGGCAAAACCGCAGCCCCGCGGTCTATGGGGCTGCGGTTCTGAGTGCCAGTTGTAACGTGCAGGGACAATGGCAACCGACCATAGATTGCGGGGGAGCGGGTTAATTTAGCCTTTCCACGCGGACGTGATCTTTGGAGCCCTTCAAAGCCGTTGCCGCGTCTCCCGTTGCTTTTCAGTTTTTCTACAACCTGTCCCTTTGAGAGGTATTTTCAAGATGACATACCGCCTACCGCTGGAATGGCTCCAGCCGGTGAAGATGACGCGTATCATCGCGCATTGGAGTGCCGGCGCCTATCGAGCCTCAGAACTCGACAAGGAGCATTATCACCTCATCGTCGAGGGATCCGGAAACGTGGTCCGCGGCGATCACACCATCGCCGACAACGTGAACACGGCCGATGACGACTACGCGGCCCATACCCGGGGCTGTAACTCCGGATCGATCGGCGTTTCGCTCGCTTGCATGGCCGGCGCGATCGAGAGCCCGTTCAATGCCGGCAAATTCCCGATGACGGAAACCCAGTGGCATCGGGCCATGGATGTCATCGCGCACCTGGCCGAGTTCTATAAAATCCCGGTCACCCCGAAGACGATCCTCTCCCATGCCGAGGTTCAGCCGAACCTAGGCGTCAAGCAAGCCGGCAAGTGGGATTTCACCCGGCTCCCGTTCGCGCCGAACGTCATCGGCGCCAAAGCATGCGGCGACAAGATGCGCGCCGAAATCAAAGCTCGCCTCTAACCAACCTCCCAACATCGAAGGAAATCACATGCGTTCGCTGATCATCGTATCGGCGGCGGCCTTTGTGCTGTCCGCTTGCACCACCACCACCGGCTCGATCGACACCGCGATCAAGAACAGCCTGCCGAAGACCTGTGCCTTGCTCGAAACGGCGCACGCCGCGTTCATCGCGGCCTCGGCCTCCGGCAACATCAAGGCTTCGACCATCGCCAAGGAGAAAGCCGCCTACGACGGCGTGCGCGTCATCTGCGCCGATCCGTCCAGCGTCACGGCAGCCAACGCGCTCGTCGTCGCTGCGACCGCCTACGCGACCATCTCTCTCGCGCTGAAGGAAGCACAGTAATGGGTAGCATCTCGAAAGCTCTTGGCGCCGGCGTCGGTGGCGCACTTGCTGGCAGCGCCGGCGTCCCGTTCATGCCCGAGGGCACGCCCTGGTATGGCTACCTCGCGCTCTATGCGCTCACCATCGGCCTTCCGGCGGTTCTGACCTATCTGGCGCCGAAGAACCAGCAGTAAGCATCCGGGCCGACTCTCAACCTCGGGAGCCGGCCTTTTTCATCACGAGCGGCATAGCAGACACGAGGGGCATAATGGGAATCGAGGATGAAGCGATGGAACTCCCGAAGCGCGCGCAAAAACTCGAATGGAACCTGAACACGATCATCCAGCTCGTGACCCTCTTCGGCATGTGTGTTGGCGGCGTCACGATCTGGGTGAACAAGGGGCGGGACATCGAGGAGCTTCAGAAGTGGCGCAGCGCAATGGAAGCCCGGAGCGAAGAGCGGTTCCGTGCACTCGAATCCGAAGTGCGGAAGATCGACAACCTCGCCTATCGCGTTGCGTCGACCGAACAGTCGTCGACGTCGACAGCCGCCGCGATCAAGGATCTGCAAACGCTGGTCAGCCATCAGTCCGGCGATCTGAAGGTGATCAAGGAGATTTTGCAGCGGGTCGAAGGCGGGCAGTTGAGGAGATAAACGACGCACGAAATTATGGCGCTAGAGCGAGGACAACCAGCCAAGCTGCCAAGGCGATCAAAAGCCAAACCCGAGCGTGCCTAAACCGTTGCCGTCTGGAGCTTTCCCAATCGTAGGACATGTGCTGCCTCCTTTCGGTGGCGCACAATGTCAGATTGTGGCTGGCGGAGGAAGATGTTCTCCCAGCGCACGCACAGAAAAGTGCAATGGTGGCCGGCGGCGTCGCCTTCGTGATGAAGAGGGGCTTTCACATGTCGACCCTTCGCCCAAGCGGACCCCAGAGCGCGCAGTGCTTGGGGCGGGTCGTGCTCTGGGGGCCTAGCGTCAATGGTGTGATGACGCTCAACCAGTAATGGCGGCTCACCTTCTATTTGACAATGACAGAAATCAATCTTTCCGTGCAGGGAAAGAAATGGCCCGATGGGGCGGGGCCAAAAAGAGAGAGATACTGTTCCAACGAGCCCTAGTACACTTAATCACCTGAATCTAATGCCGGAACGTCGTGGCCTCACACGATCTGGGGCTTCACCGACGGGACGGAGCCGGGCGCGCCTGCCTCGTCATCCACATCAGATGGCAACTGGCCGTTCGGAGTGAGATCGTCAACGGCCGTCGGAAGTTCGCGGCTCAAACGGCTTAGAATTTCCGCGCGGGGCAGGCCTGTGCGTGCCGAGAGGTCGTTGAGCACCTCTGGGCCAAGCACCTCGGACAGCTCGCGATCGCCGACTGGCTTATTCTCCCCGGGGCGAACCCATGAGTTAGCCGTTTCGCCGTGCCCCTTCTGTTCAAACTGCCGGAGCAACTCGCCAAGACTTCCACCGAGCCCACCTCCTGAGGCAGCGCCCCCAAACAGGCCACCAAGACCTCCGAGAAGATCGCCCAATCCTCCGCCCGCTTGCGGTTGACCATCAGGTCCGAGTTGTGCCGGGTTTCTGAGCCCCTTCAACAACTCGCCAATTTTATCCCGGTTCTGGTAGCCGGCGACCGCCAGAACCCCCAGAAGCGCCTTCAATGCGTTGCTAACCATTGCTCGTCTCCCTGACGTGTTGTTGTTTGATGATCGCTGCGGCTCTTTCGGGTCGCCGCTGTGGGTCGCATAACCGTCAACGTCCCGGCACCTTCCAGGTTCCGTTGAAATCGCCAGATGCAAGGCGAAATCGGCCCGCGCTGTTCACCACACAAACAGGTGGTTGCAGCCTGCCAGAGTAATGGGTCCTGAGCCTAGTGCTTCGGTGGGCGCTAATGCCGCGTGCCTTCTGAGGCAATCTCTATGTATCGCCCGATCGACCAGAGGTAGGCGACAATCTCCAGCTTCAGGCTATCGCGGTCGCCGTACTTTTCGGTTATGCGGTCGAGTTCGTCTCTTGCTCGATGCTGTTCCTCGATATCGCCAAGCACATACTTGTCGTGGCCTATGGCCGTGATCTCGCAGCCGGCCGCAATCATCTCAGACACGAAATCCGGTATTTCGCTCGGCTTCATCATTCGCCGCTTGCTTTGGGCCATCTCAATCCTCCTTTGATCCAGCAGGAAGGGTAGGGCGGGATTACGTAGATCCGCTAGGCGCAGAAATGCTTCCTAAAATTTCGGGGTAGGGAGCCGGACCCCAGAGCGCTACGTTGCTTGGGGCTGGGACGCGCTCGGGGGTCACTCGCGCCAAGTGCGGTTGACGCTCAACTAGGAATGGCAACGCGAATGAGATTCGGCAATGCGGGTAGGACCTTTGCGGAGGGAGTATCAGACCTAAGTCCGAGGCGGTGACCGAATGACGGTAGCCCTTAATGCAGGGTGGAGTTGGGCCATCCGCGTCGCGTCCTCGTTTTTGCTTCCGAAGGCACCTTTGCGCGGCCATATGGGGGGAAGTCCCATGGCGGAACCTTTTCCGCCCCCCTACGTTTTGTAATGCTCTCGATCCTCAACCCGGTCGATCGAGGCGCCTCTAGGCCCCGCTGCCATTAGCGTCCCCGCTAGGTGTGGGGCCTACCGAGGTTATTGATGCTCGCAGTTTCTCGGCAAAAGCCGGGCGCCGGTTCGCCTCAGGTCCCGTTCAGCGGGGCCTTTTTTTATCCAACCAACTCCGCAGATGGGGAGGCGGGACTACTACCACCCGTTGCGCAATTTTCGCTCCGATGGCCAAGCTTTGGTCGCCGGGGTCCGAACCTTTATCCAGTGGACCGTTCGGAAATGGTCCGACGGGACACCCGACACGTACGACAACCCGATCGGCGCCCGCTATATCCTCAGCCACCCTGCGGATAAACTCGTCCGCGCCGGGGGCACTTACTTGGCCCTCGATCACGATGCTGTTTCCGAGCACTCTAAAGCAGAGGCCTTGCGTATCAAATGGAGCTTCGGCCGCCAGCGCATATTTTAGGGAGGCGATAAGTCCCGAGGAATCAGACCCCTCCCCGGCGCGACAACCAAATTCGGGTGGGATTAGGATCATCGCCAGAACTCCTTTATTGGAGTTCCAACCCGTCCGTACGAGCATTGTTCCCAGCCGCGTGCGCTTTCCTTCGCCTATGGAGACTGCGCAAAGAAATGGCCTCGTCGGTGCGACGAGGCCGGAGACTGCTTCTGGCTATCGCGGGGACATTTGGAGAGTCCGCCGCGTGATCCCGACGAGCGAGAAACGCACATACGGCGAAAAGGTTCCCAGGCAGGGAGCGAGCCAAAAAAGAATGGCCCCGAAAGGCAACGACGGGGCCAGAAGGAAGGGTGGCAGAGCCCCGGAAGAAACGGAGCCCGCTCTAATAACGCACGGTAATCAAAGTCGTTCCGCGCCGTTGTTTTCGTCAACGACACGACGGATAGGACGATGGCCCCATGCCGCGATACTCCGGCTGAAAGAACGTGCATTCGAAACGGCTGGTCAGGGCCGTTAGCAGCGCATGCGTGATCGCCGCCTTGGCATCGTCCCGTTTGCTGGCATCGATGCCGACAAAATCCTTAGCTATCGCCTCGGGCACCTTCCAGAGCTCGTCCGCCAATAGTTCGACGATCTCTGCTTCGTCTATTGCCACACCGTCCCGCTCGATACGGTGATTGCCGCGGATGCCGGCGACGATGGACTGAGCAATCCAATGAGCGCTCGATTTCTCGCGCCGCCGTGATCGGCCAGTGCCGGCGAATGCTCGCTTTATCGGCTCGCGCGTGGTAACGAGGTGGATATAAATGCCTTGATCAAGGTTCCGGTGATCGGTCATGGGATCACGCCTGCTTCGACGGAGGCCAGACCGCCGGCCGGTGCTCGAAGCAGAACCAGTTCGGCGCGGCCTTCCCGCTGGCGAAGCCGAATCCGCCCCACTTCTTGCAGCCAGGATGCTCGCACAGATGCGTGACGGGACCGCTTCCGGTCTTCACTGTTGCGCTACCTTCGTCACTCATGCTGTTGCCTTCCATCTGCGTGTTCTGCAAATGTTCTCATTCGGGTGTCGAGGAGTCAACACCCCGAATTTGGTCGGTCAAGCATGAATCGTGGGACGGCTTACAGCTTTGCCACGCAGCTTACCTGAGGGACTGGGGTCGGACCTTCACTGCGGCGGATCTCGACCACCTGAAGGTCGACGTGCAGGCCGGAGTACGCGGCTTTGCGGATTGTCTCATTGAAGATCCGCATCGCCTCCTGGAGGTTCTCCGCAGCTTCGCGCTGTTCTTCTCTCATTGCCTGCCTCGTTCGAACTGTTCGGCGTTCTATGATCCCCGGCTGTCTTGGCGTCAACGTCATCTCCGCCCGGAGAGCAAAGACTCGCGGGACGTTTTCTTGTTTTATGCGTTAATGCGGAATGACTAAAACACTCAGAAAGAAAACAGTTCCCGCTGCGCCGGCCGATCCCATGCCGCGCCGCGTCGAGCCATGCGTCGCAACCCTCGTGGACAAGCCGCCGAAAGGTCCACAATGGGCCTTCGAGGTGAAATGGGACGGCTACCGGCTCGCTGTTCATGTCGAGCCAGGCGAGGTGAGGGCGATCACCCGAGGCGGCTATGACTGGACGCGCAAGTTCGGCTTGATCGTCGCCGAGGCGCGCCAGCTTGGGCATGCCTCCATGATCCTCGATGGCGAGGCGGTCGTTCTCGACGACCAGGGCCGCTCAGATTTCGGTCTGTTACAGCGCGCCGTCGGCAAGAAGCCGAGCCTGCATGAGCCGAGCGAGATCATTTTCTTTGCTTTCGACCTTCTCTATCTCGACGGCCACGATTTGCGATCATTGCCGCTGGGGGAGCGCCGAAGCCGGTTGGAGCCGATCATCGCCGGCAGAACTGGCCCTATTCGCTTCTCTGAGGAGGTTCACGCTGACGGCGCAGAGTTCTTCCGCGCTGCGTGTGAGCTCGGGCTCGAGGGAATTATCGCAAAGCGGAGGGACAAGCCCTATCACTCCGGGCGTCGGCCGGAATGGCTGAAGATCAAATGCACCAGGCGCGACTGGTTCGTGATCGTCGGCTATGAGCGATCGACGGTGCCAGGTGCGATCGGTCGCCTGCTGCTGGCTGCCAAGAAGGGTGACGGCCTCGTTTACGTCGGCGGCTGTGGTACCGGATGGAGCAATAAGGAATCAGTGCAGCTTCGCGAGCTCCTCGACGCAATCCCCGCAAAACGGCCACCGGTGTCGCTGAAACGGAAGGGTGCAATCTTCTCCGAGCCGCTGCTGGTCACCGAGGTCGAATACCGCGCATGGACGCAGGATGGCAAGCTGCGCCATCCGTCATTTAAGAGGGTCGGCCAGCGGCGGGCCGAGGAGGTGGAGGTTTACCATCTCGATTAAGCGTCTGATCTTTGCAACTGTCGACGGCCCAGGCGGAGCTCCACCATCAGGCGCACCAACCACCCTCTGACGTCCGAGATAGCAATGAATTCTTCTATATGGTCGATGGCATATTCGAGCGTTTGTTCGGTGAGAGCAGTCGCCTCGCTCGGCGAGGCAGTCAGGCTCCGCGCCCATGCCGACAAGTCGGGCAACAAATCTACGACGGTGGTGCCGCCGCTGGCCGTCATCGTGTGGTCAATCGAAAGGCAGAACTCCTTCAAGCGCGCTTCGAGGTCCAACTCATTACGCGTGCCGGTCATATACAATTCCAGCGCATATCGGGCCAAGCACTCACCCTCCTCGCTCTCGCGGCTTATTGCCCGCGCATTTGCGACCTTCTCAAAGACCGTTGAGACGACCGTAAAATCTTGAGGAAGAATGTATCCAGATTGACGTGGAGAAAGCATAGCGCAATCCCTCCCTTGGGGCGAAAGCGCATATGATCTCCCAGCCGCCGGAGCCCTTTTAAAGTCCAGCGATAGTTTCATTATGCGCCGCTGGAGGCGCCTTGGAAATTAACTTTGACATGTTGAGCGGAATTCGTGTTTCCGGTTTTGGGTGTCAAATTTCCGGAAAATTGCGGCGCGCTGCATCCGCTCTTTAGCATTGATGCGGATGCAAAGTCGGGGCACGGAGTCCCGAAATAATTCCCGAAGTGGACACCTAGACACGGCGCAAATGCCTGGGCTACAAGGCCTCGCACAAAGTAGGCCTCTCTCCTGGGGGTCAAGGGGTCGTGGGTTCGAATCCCGCCGCTCCGACCATTTTTCTCAATCCTCAATCCCCCATAGAGCGATTGATCTGTTTTTCATTTCCCTCTTTGCAGCGCTACTCCGCCGGCTGAAGGATTGCCGGCACGCGGCGTTTGGCGGCCGCCTTCTGATAGAGCGTTTCCGTTTGATCGAGCATCACGTCGAGGGTGAAGCGGTCTTTCAGTCTTTGCGCGATGGCGGACAGCTCTCCGAATGTTTCCGGTGCGGCGGCTTTGACCATCGTCTTGGCGAGCAGGGACGTGTCGTCACTGTTCGGCAGGATGAAGCCGTTCTGGCCATCTTCGATGACCGTGCGGGCGCCGCCGATATCGGTGGCGATAATAGGCTTGCCTGCGGCCGCCCCTTCCAGCATCACGTAGGACATGGCTTCGTAGCGGCTCGGCATGACCAGAAGATCGAATGCCGGTGCGGCCTGCGGTCCGGTGAAGGCCGAGGTCAGGTGCATGCGGTTCTGCAATCCACTCTCGGCCATTGCCTTGCGCAGGCTCCTTTCGAGTTCGCCCGCGCCGACCATCACCAGATGGCTGTTTTTCACGGATGCGGCGACGCTCTGGAAAGCGGCGATCAGCCGCTCCGGCGCCTTTTGCGCCGAGAGGCGGCCAATGAAGCCGAAGACGAAGGCATCCGGCGCGATCCCGAAGCTGGCGCGAATCGTTTGCGCCATCTCGCATGAGGGCGGGGCAACGCCGTTGACGATCACCGACATCCGCTTTTCCGGCATGTTCAGCGACAACGCGTGACGATACTCATCCTCCGAAACGCAGATCAGATGGTCGGTGAGAAAACGGGCGAGGCCCCATTCGATCGTGCCGTAGATGAGGCGACCGGCGCGGCCGAGCGTCGGGTCGAGGGTCCGGAAGGCGTGCGGGGTATAGACACGCGGAACATGGGGGCCGGGCAGGCGCAGGCGCGTCAGCGCGCCGGCCTTCGAACTGTGGCCGTGGATGATGTCGAAATTGCCGCGGCGAATGAGGCGGCGCAATTCAAGAAAGCGGCCGATATCAGAAGGTCCCGGCGCGCGCTTCATATCGACGGCGTGGACGGCCGGCAGGCCGATTGCCTTCAATTCGCGCACGAAACCTTCCTCGGCGCGCACCGGCGAATAAACTGCCTCCACATGGTGCCCGCGCTCGTGCACGCCGCGGCAGAGGTCGAGGAAATGTCGGCCCGAGCCGCCGCCGCTTGGCTCCAGCACTTGGAGCAGGCGCAGGGGAAGGGCCGGGCGCCGGCCCGCAACGATGTGTTCCATGATCAGGAGCTCCAGCCGGCGCGTGCCTGCCGGCGATGGCGGTATTCGAGAGCGGCACATCCCCAGATGATGCCAAGGAGCAGGTAGAAATGGCGCCAGTGGTCGGTATCGATGACATTGCCGACGCCGACATGGCCGAGAACGGCGACCCAGGCGATCATCAGGTAGGTTTGCCAGGGGCGGTCGAGCAGCAGGAAGCGGAAGCCGAGCGAAAGCGTCCAGATCATCAGCGTGACATAGCTGATGAAACCGAGCCAGCCGTAGGAGGTCAGCGACTTCAGCCAGACATTGTGCTCGTCTTCCGGGAAGATCGTGCTGAAGACCATCGGCCCGATCCCGAGCGGCTTTTCCATCGACATCAGAAAGCCCAGGCGATGGCGGTCGAAACGGCCGAGATGCCCGCCGTCATAAT
This sequence comes from Ensifer sp. 22521, assembly GCF_052044795.1. NCBI lineage: Bacteria > Pseudomonadati > Pseudomonadota > Alphaproteobacteria > Hyphomicrobiales > Rhizobiaceae > Ensifer > Ensifer sp. 22521. Next base: position 132,253 of record NZ_JBQENM010000006.1, on the reverse strand, counting down.
CCTGCACGAGCTGCGACCGGCTGGAAAAGAGGGTTGCGACTTGCTCGGATTGAAGGGCGACGAGAAGAGCGCCGACGACCATAAGCCCGCCGACGAGCGCCAGGACCAGGATCCTGAGGCGGAAGAGGCCGCTGCGTTCCTTGAGCAGCATGACGAAGACGAAGGCGACGACGCAGAAGAGGTTGAGCGCCCAGGCCGCACGCGAAAACGACAGGAAGACACCGAGCGCGAGGATCATCAATGCGGCGATCTTCGGTGGTGCCTTCTGGATCGGCTGCGTCAGGATGCCATGGATCAGATACATGGCCGGCACCGAGAGAAACGGTCCGAATACGTTGGGGTCCTGAAAGGCGCCCTTGGCGCGGCCATAGAGTGTGAAGTTCTCCGCGCCCGGAATTGCGCCGAAATAGCCGAGAATGCCGAGCAACGCGGTAATGATGGCCGCTGCCACCCAGGCATTGAAGATCAGCCGCAGGCGCTCGTGGCGGTCTTCGATGATCGCGGCGTAGAACACCGACGATAGGGCAAGAAAGCCGGAGACCGCCATGTACATCGGGCCCTTGGTCAAGTCGACCATGACCGTCAAGGACAGGATGCCGCCCACCATGAACAGCGTCAGGAGCGCGAGCAGGGGAGCGACACTGCGGGAAATCTTGAGACCGAAGAGCGCCCACAGGCCAATGAGCGCGACCAGGAACAATTCATAGGGCGCGGGCTCGAAGATGACGAAGCCGGAGAGAAATACGGCGAACGCCACGAGCCCGGAGCCAAGCAGCGAGAGCGCCGCAAGCTGGGGACGAGCGATCGGGAACCGGCCTGTCTCGAAGGTGCTCAATAGGCGTTCTCGGTGTTGAGAAGCCGGAAAGGTGTCAGGAACAGGATCTTGAGATCGAAGAGCAGCGACCAGTTTTCGATGTAGTGGAGATCGAACGCCGTGCGCAGGCGGATCTTCTCGTCATTGTCGATCTCGCCGCGCCAGCCATTGATCTGCGCCCAGCCGGTAACGCCTGGCTTGACGCGATGGCGAGCGAAATAGCCTTCGACGACGTCGGAATAGGTCCGGTTCTGGGTCTGCGCCGCGACGGCGTGCGGACGCGGCCCAACGAGCGACAGTTCGCCTTTCAGCACGTTGAAAATCTGCGGCAGTTCATCGATCGACGACTTGCGGATGAAGCGGCCGACCGGCGTGACGCGAGGGTCGCCCTTGGTCACGGCGTTGCGTGCCGAAGGGTCGCTCATATGCGTATACATCGAGCGGAACTTGTAGACCTCGATCGTCTCGTTGTTGAAGCCGTGCCGCTTCTGCTTGAAGATGATCGGGCCGGGAGAGGTGGCTTTGACCGCGATGGCGGCGCCCAACATGATCGGCCATAGGAGCACCACGGCAACCAGGCTGAAGAAGATGTCGAAGCCGCGCTTGGCGACCGAGTCCCAATCGGCGATCGGCTTGTCGAAGATGTCGAGCATGGGCACATCGCCGACATGGGAATAGCTACGAGGACGGAAACGCAGATTGTTGGCGTGGGCCGCGAGCCGGATGTCGACCGGCAGGATCCAGAGCTTCTTGAGGAGCTCGAGAATGCGTTTTTCCGCCGTCAGCGGCAGCGAGATGATCAGCATGTCGATGCGCGCCAGGCGCGCGAACTCCACGAGCTCGTTGACCGTTCCAAGTTTCGGATAGCCGGCGATGACGTTCGGCGAGCGGCGCTCGTCGCGGTCGTCGAAAATGCCGCAGATACGGATGTCGTTATCGGGCTGATCCTCAAGCGTGCGGATCAGGTCCTTCGCCGGCTGGCCGCCGCCGACGACAACAGCGCGGCGTTCCATCGTGCCGTTGCGGGCCCAGTGGCGAATGGAATAGGCGATGAAGGCACGTTCGGCGACGAGAAAGAGCGCGCCACCGACGAACCAGCCGCCGAACCAGACGCGGGAATATTGGTGGCCGGATTTCAGGAAGAAGAGGGCGATGGCAATCCCACCGAAGGCGACCGCCCAGGCCGCGAGAATGCGCGGCATCACGCGCAGACAGGCGCGCAATGCAGGGATCTGGTAGGTATCGGCGATCTGCATCGCGGCAACCGCCAGCGCCGAGCCTCCCATCAGTATCGCCAGATAGAGCGGCAATTGCTCGAAGCCCGGTTGAACGTAGAGCGCGTTGATCGCGTAGCCGATGGCGAAGAGCGCGCTGAACTCGAAGAGCCGCATCAGCCCCATGATCATGGCCGGCGAATAGGTGTCGGCCCGGAACTGTTCGGCGATTTGCCGCGCCAGCGGATTGAGTTCTGCAGACGGCTCGCCGCTCGGCATCTCGCCCGGCGCACGGGAGCGGATTTCCGAAATCTTCTTGCGAAGCGCTTCGGGATCGAATGAATCCGGGCGGTCAAACTTGTTCATGGCTGTCTTCCGGCGCTGAAGTCCCTCAGTCCGGATAGCAGAAAGCCACTAAGAAACGCTTACGTTGTAGACGACACGCTATCCGTGGACGGCTGGTAAAGGCACAATTCCCGGTAGAGCTCTAGCATATCGGACGACATTACCGAAGCGGCGAATCGCGATTTGAATGTGTTCGGCTCAGGCATGACCCGCACCGCCCAGTCCTTCTCGCTGATCGAGCGCGCCATGATGGCGGCCAGTGACTGAACGTCGGCCGGTTCGGCGAGCGCGGCGCTGGCGGCCCCCAGTATTTCCGGGATGCCGCCGACACGGCTGGCAATGACCGGCTTTCTCGCCGCAAGCGCCTCGAGGACGATGTAGGGCATGGACTCGGCCCGCGAGGGAACGACGACGTTGCGCGCCAGCGTAAACGCCTCACGGGTCTTCATCGCCGGTTGCATCCTGATACGGCGGCTCAGACCTTGCTGCAGCATCAGTTCGCTATATTCCTGCTGCTGTGGGCCGTCGCCAATCATCAACGCCGAAAGCGGTCGCCCGACGAGGCGCTCGGTCCGCGCGAACGCCTCCACAAACAAATCGGGACCCTTCAGGTCCCGCATCATGCCAATATAGAGAAAATCGACAGCATCCGGCCGAGGGGCGATCACCTCGAACTCCCCGTCGTCGATCCCATTGTAGATCAGTTCGTGCCGTACACGTGGCGCACCGACCTTGGTGAAATAGGTCTGGCGCTCGAAGTCGCAGACAAAAACGAGCGCATCCGCGAGCCGCTCCTGAACCCGTTCCAGCGGGAAGACAAGCCGCCCGATCAGGGAGCGGCGGCGATAGTGGAGGCTCCCCCCGTGCGGGGAATAGAGGCGGGCTACGCGATACCTGTTGACCCGCAAGGCTGAACCGATGAGGCGGGCAATGGCGCCACCCTTGGCGCCGTGCCCATGCAACACATCCGGTCGCAAACTTCTGATTTCCTTGTAGCCGCGCCATAGCGCGGCAAGATCCGACGGCCCGACTGAGCGGTGAATCGGCATGCGAACGAGGCCGAGCGCCAGATAGGGCCGGATCTCGTCGAACAGTGAATCCTCGTGACTACCCCCGGTGGTGCTGTCGCAGAGAATGCCGACCTCATGGCCGGCGCGGGCGTGCGCCTCGGCAAGATCGCGCACATGGCGGAAAATTCCGCCGACGGGCGATCTGAAACAATGGATGATGCGCAGGGGACGCTGTTGCTGCATCGAGATCAGAACAGGCGTTCGCGGACGTAGATCGTATCGCCGGCGAGAACCGCGTCGGTGATCGGAACGCGGCCGGTGATGATGCGGCCGTTGATCTTGCGGGTAATGTCGGCGTTGGATTGGTTGGCGCGCGGCGAGAAACCGCCGGCGACGGCAATCGCATTCTGCACCGTCATCCCGGGCACGTAGGCATATTGTCCGGCCTGGCCGACTTCACCCATGATGAAGACCGAGCGGTAGCGATCGACCTCGATCGTCACGTCGGGGTCGCGCAGATAGCCCTGGCGCAACTTGGCAGCGATCATGCCTTCGAGCTCCGGCAGGGTCTTGCCGCGCGAGGCGACAGTGCCGATCAGCGGAAACGCGACGTAACCGGCCTGGTCGACCGTATAGGTGCCGCTGAGGCCGGCCTGTTCGAAGACGTTGATGCGCAGGCGATCGCCGCTGTCGAGGCGATAGGGCTGGATGGTGGCTTCGCTAAAAGCCTTCGGCGCCGGCTGGTAGCTTGTGCAACCGCTGAGCAACATCGACAGCACTGCCGCCGTGATCGCGAGACCTGTCTTGATAGCTGCGGTTGACATGCGGTTCATAGGCTCCGGAAACGACCCACCTTTTCAGACGTTATCGATCCGTTAGGGTTAATAGCCGGTAAACTCGCGGTAGAATTTTTGCGCCGTATCGCTGCAACGGGGAGGGGTTTATCACCCGGAGGTTGATCGTATTAACCCTTGCGTTACCATGTTCGTTTACCCTCCGGCAAAATTTGAGGGTTCGGAGCCAATAGCATGTCGGGAAGCGGCAGCGGTCAACAGGATGTGGATATCGACCTCGGCGGCCTGTTTCGCGCTGTCTGGGATCGGCGCGTCAAGGTGTTGCTCGCAACAGCCTGTGTGACAGCACTCGCCTTCGGTGCGGCAAAGATGATTGCGCCGGACTATCAGAGCGAAACCCGCGTGCTGATCGAATCGCGCGAGCCGGAGTTCAGCGGCCCCAATCAGTCTTCGCAGGCCGGCGCCGATCGTGTCTTCGACGAATCCGGGATCTTGAGCCAGGTGCAGGTGCTGCGTTCGGCGGACCTCATCAAGCAGGTCGCGCGCAATATGAAGCTCTATGAGCTGAAGGAGTTCGATCCATCGGCAGCACCCTCGGCGCTTTCGGATCTTCTCGTCATGCTCGGCCTCAAGAAGAACCCCTTGGAGATGCCGCCAGAGGAGAGGGTGCTCAAGGAATTCAACGACAAGCTCCAAGTCTATCAGGTCGAGAAGTCCCGCGTGATCGCGATCGCCTTCACCTCGAAGGACCGCCAGCTCGCGGCCGCCATTCCGAACGAAATGGCGAAGGTCTTCCTTACGTTGCAAAGCGGCGCCAAGCTCGACACCAATTCCGAGGCGACCCGCTGGCTGGAACCGGAGATCGCCAATCTGCGCGAGAAGGTGCGGGATGCGGAAGCGAAGGTTGCCGCCTACCGCTCTTCGTCCGATCTGTTGCCGACCGGCGAGACCGAGAATTTCGCGACGCGGCAATTGACCGATATTTCGACCGAGCTGACCCGGGTGCGCGGCGAGCGCGCCAATGCGGAGGCACGCGCTGCCGGCGTGCGCTCGGCCCTTGCAAGCGGCCGGGCGGCGGACACGATCACCGACGTCGTCGGATCACAGATGATCCAGCGGCTGAAGGAGACCGAAGCGAATCTGCAGGGGCAGGTTGCCGACCTTTCGACGACATTGCTGGATGGCCACCCACGCCTGAAGGCACTGAAATCGCAACTCGAAGGCATACGCGGACAGATTCGCAGCGAGACACGCAAGATCCTGGCGAGCCTGGAAAACGAGGCCAAGGTCGGCGAACTGCGCGAGCAGCAGCTCGTCCAGCAGCTGAACGCGCTGAAGGCTCAGTCCGCACAGGCCGGCGAGGAAGAGGTGGGGTTGCGTGCGCTGGAGCGCGAAGCGACCGCGCAACGGCAGTTGCTCGAAACCTATCTCGCACGTTACCGCGAGGCGACGTCGCGCACGGTGGAAAATGCGACACCCGCCGATGCACGTGTGATTTCAAGCGCGGTGGTTCCGACGAGCGCGAGCTTCCCGAAAGTGCTGCCGATCACGATCGTTGCCGCCCTCGCGACGTTCCTGTTGAGCTGCGTCGTGATCATGCTTGGCGAACTGTTCAGCGGCCGGGCGCTGCGTCCGGTTTCGGCAACGGGCGAGCGGCTTGCACCGGTTCGCCCGCGGCCGGCCTTGGCTGCAAGCGCCACCGATATCCCGATCATGGCAGCTGATAGGCAGCCTGAAGTGGCGCCTGTCACCGAGGATAATGATGCAGTCGAACTGCTGCCGGCGGCGCAAATTCCCGCTGCAGATACGGACACCGTGGAGGCTGCCGCCGAACCGGACTTCTCGATCGAGGCGGTGGCGGAACATCTTCGCGCCACCGGCGTGCGTGTTGCGATTTCGGTATCGCCGGGCGGAGACGAAGGATCGACCGCAACCGTGATGCTGGCGCGCCTGCTGGCTGAGGACGATATCAAGGTGGTGCTGATCGACCTGACCGGTTCGGCCTGCCCGACGCGCCTGATGGCGCGCTCGCCGCAGCTTCCCGGGATTACCAACCTGCTGGCGGGTGAGGTGCCCTTCACCGATACGATCCACGCCGACCGCTTCTCCGATGCACACGTCATTCCTCAGGGCGATGCGGATCCGCGGCAGGCGATGCGGGGCATCGAACGGCTGAAGATGATCATCGACGCCCTGACCAACGCCTACGATCTCGTTCTAGTCGAGTGCGGCCCGGCGGACGAAATGGCTGTCGAGAAGATTGCCGGCCGCGATGGCGCAGAGATCATCCTCTCGGCGCCGTCGGTCAGTGATGAGCGGATCGTCGAGGTTCTGACCGGTTTCGGTGCGGCCGGCTATCGCGACATCGTTCTCATGACCGGGCAGGCAGCCGATCCGGAGTATCCTGACCGGGATGCCGCCTAACCGACGACGGCGTGTCGAAAGCGAGAAGTCAACGCGGGCTGCTGCTGTTCGGCCTTCAGTCCCCGGTGCTTTGTGCACCGATTTTGCCTTGTCTGAACCGCCTCGCTCGCTGCAGGCGGGCGTAAACGGCCTTGTTCGACTTCGCCGCTGCCTTTGCGCGTACGACAAGGTGATGGCGCAGGGCGGCAAGGCGCCCCGGGAGGGTCACCGGTAATGTAATGTCACGCAACGGCGTCTCGATCGTGCACCAGGATCGCTTGTAGGGTTGGTCGCCGACACCGAAATCGAACAGGCGCACGCCTTGCGTCGAGAGGCGTTCGATCATCCGATAGAACAGCAATTCACCCGGACTTGCTTCGCCTGCCAGCGTCTCGTCGATCGAGCCGAATTGGCAGATGACATGGTCGCCCTTGAGCGAAATCCCGGCGACGGCAACGACCTGCCCGTCACGTTCTCCTCTAAGCCGGATGGCGTTGAGCTGCATGAGCTGTGGGTTGCCGTCCTGATAGGAGGCAAGCGCATGGAAGAAGGCTTGTGTCTCGGCGTCGTGAAAGACGTCGGGGAGGCCGAGTGTTGCGAAGCGCGTCGCCTTCTGCCGGAAGAAGGTATCGAGCAACGTCTGCGCCTCGCCGGGGGTGCGGGCGATCACATAGTCGTAGCCGCCCATCTCCGTCAGTCGTCGTTCGGAGATGCGCATCTTCTTGCGGCGGCGCTTGGCGTTGATCTGCGCCAGTGTGAGCTGAATGCTGCCGAGGAGGGGCAGCTGGAATGACGAATTGGGGTTTGCGACGCCTGGAAGTGCGGCAAAGGGGCTGACGCCACCACGCCACTCGCTCGGCATCCGTTCGAGCATGACGACATCGGCGAAGCCGCGGAGCGCCGTTCGAATATCCCGGGCCAAGGCATGGGCCAGTGCCGGAGTGATGACTGCGGAGGCACCGTCGATAAAGAGCCCCGTGTTGAGGTTGCTGTGTTCCGTTCCGATCAGGCGGGCTGTTCGAAACAGGCGCCCGTGCCTGAGTTCCAGCGGCAGAATGAGGAAAAGCACGCCATCGAACGCAACGCGCAGCAGCAAGAGATCGCTGTTGTGGGTTTCCGCCCAGGCACGGCACCAGTCATAGGCGTGATGCAGCGAATTGCCAGCGAGGCTGTCGAGTGCACGCCATTCGGCCTCCAGCGGCTCCATGGCGCGATGGATCGTAACATCGAAGCGGCGCGTCGTGGTATCGGACGGACCGACACGCATGGACACGCGCGGGCAACGGTCGCCAGAGCCTTCCATGGTCAGATCGGAGTTCGTCATCGAAGGTGCCATCCGGTCCCTGTTGCCGAGCGATTGAACTTCAAGGCCGCTACGATCCGTTTAATGCAGCAACTCTTATGAACGGCAGTGAAGAATAAGCGGTGAACGCAGTTAGCAAAGCGTGAAGCGTTGCGGATATCTCACGGCGCGGCTTCAATCGATAAAGCCTGTGGCCAGTGCCCTTGCCCATTCCAGCCGGTTGCGGCTGGCCGCGAGCCGGGACATCGCCATCCAGTCGTAGGGAACACTGCGGAAGGTGACGCTCCACCCTGACGGCGTCTGCTCGACGACGGCGTAGCGTGCATCCGGCGAGCCCGCCTCGACCTTGTGCGGCACGGGCTGGTCGTCGTCATAACCGGGGCAGCCGACGCTGCCGGGGTTGACCACGAGGCGGCCGTCTGAAAGGCGGATGGCGCGCTGGATATGCGTGTGTCCGCAAAGGATGACCGGATAATTGATGCCGGCGGCTTCAGCCTCGATTGCCGAACGCGCCGCCATGTGGACGGTGCCGTCGGTCGTCAGAGCCTCTAGCCAGTAGGTCTCATCGTTCGTCGGCGTCGCATGGCACAAGAAAAACGTTTCCCTGTGGACGTGCGCGACGGGGAGGGTGGCCAGCCATTCGCGGTGCTCCGGCTGCAATTCATCGTAGGCGGAGCGATCCGATAACCCCAGGTCCCGGGGGTCGACTGTCAACAGATAGCGATCGTGATTGCCTCGGATCGAGGGGATCGCGCGCTTCATGAGGATGTCGGCAGTGCGCGCTGCATTGAGCGGGCCGCTCACGTGATCGCCGAGGTTGACGATGTCGGTGATACCGAGCGCATCGATGTCGGCGAGAACGGCCTCGAGCGCGAGATCGTTGCCATGGATATCGGCGATGACCGCAAGTCTCATTTTTGCGTCTCCTCAAATGGCCGCTGCGCTTTGGCTCAGCGATCGCGAGCCGGCTTTTCCATCCATTTGATAATCAGCATGGCTGGCAATATCCAGAGCAGGCCGGTGAAGAAGAAGTAGGCCAGATGCACCCACCAGGGTGCGGCGCCGAGCAGCAGCGAGGCAAAGGTGACGGCAGCCAGTGCGTAAACGACGACGAGGATGATGATCAGGATCGTGCCGATCAGCTTTCTGAGGCGTACGGGCATTTCACTTCTTTCAGATGGCTTGCATGGGCGCGGACCGACCGCGACGGCATGCCGCAAAGGTTTCGGTCTTGTTTTGCATGCCGCTCTGGTGCAAATCAACGGCTTTCCGAAAGGTGCGACCGTTGATCCGTCCGGTCGCGCCGCCGACAACCCTGCGATACCAGAGGCAAAATAATGGCCGGCGTCGAAATGGCGACAGAACAGATGCTTCGAAACGAGATCGGCAAGACCGAGCGCAACCGCCGGCAGATCCGCGGCTGGCTCGCCGTCGTTATTTTCACGCTCTTTGCGCTCGTGCTTGTCGGTGGTGCAACACGCCTCACGGAATCGGGGTTGTCGATCACTGAATGGAAGCCGATCCATGGTGTCATCCCGCCGCTTTCGGCCGCTGAGTGGGAGGAAGAGTTCCAGCTCTATCAGCGCATTCCGCAGTATCAGCAGATGAACAACGGCATGACGGTTGACGAGTTCAAGACGATCTTCTGGTGGGAATGGGCGCATCGCCTGCTGGCCCGCACCATCGGGATCATCTTCGCTCTGCCGCTCGCGTTCTTCTGGCTGACTGGCCGGGTCGAGCGCAAGCTCCGGATGCCGCTTCTCGGCATCCTCGGCCTTGGCGGCTTTCAGGGTTTCATCGGCTGGTGGATGGTTTCCTCCGGCCTCGTCGAGCGCACCGAGGTCAGCCAGTACCGGCTGGCGACGCACCTCGTCATTGCCTGTCTGATCTTCGCCTCTTGTATGTGGATCTTCCGGGGGCTCAGTCCGCATTCGAACGACGCAGCGCCCACGGATCGTTCGCGCAAGATGGCAATGATCATCGCCATCTTCAGCCTGTTCCAGATCTATCTCGGCGCGCTCGTCGCCGGCCTCGACGCCGGCTTCAGCTACAACACCTGGCCGCTGATGGATGGAGCGATCGTTCCGCAGGACCTGTTCCTGCAGCAGCCCTGGTGGATCAATCTGTTCGAGAATCCGAAGACGGTGCAGTTCGTTCACCGGATAGGCGCCTATGTGCTGTTTGCCTTCGCGCTGATGCACATGATTGCCTCTCTGAGGGCTGCTCCTGAGACGACCCATGCGCGGCGCTCTGTGCTTCTGTTTCTGCTCGTCTCAGCCCAGGCGGTCATCGGCATCACCACGCTGGTGCTGCAGGTGCCGATCGGCTGGGGCGTGCTACACCAGGGCGGTGCCCTTGTCGTGCTCGGTTTCGCCATCGCCCACTGGCGTGGTTTCTACGGCGAATATCCGCGGCCGACGGCGATCGAGCTGCGCGACTGACGCTTCAACATATGTGATAAAAAAAGACCCCGACGAGCGGCTCGCCGGGGTCTTTTGTTTTTCCAGGCTGCCGCCGATCAGGCCGACAGCATCAGGTCCATGTTCTGGACGGCCGCGCCCGAAGCGCCCTTGCCGAGATTGTCGAGCAGGGCGACGAGGTTCACGTGATTGCCGCCGGCGGTGCCGAAGACGAAGAGCTTCATCGTGTCCTTGCCGGCAAGCTCGGTCGCGTCGATGCGCGCGAGCTTCTCGCTTTCCGCAAGCGGCACGACCTCGACGATCGACTGCCCGGCATAGTGCTCGACCAGCGCCGAGTGGATCGTCTCCAGCGTTGCGCCGGCGGCAAGATCCTCAAGATAGAGCGGGACTTGGACGATCATGCCCTGCGCGAATTTGCCGACCGAGGGAGCGAAAATCGGCGCACGGTCGAGCAGGCCGTGCATCTTCATTTCGGGCACGTGCTTGTGCTTGAGCGGCAAGCCATAGAGGAAGTGCGGCGCGCTGATGTGGTCCGCATTGGTTTCGTCTTCCATCTGCGCGATCATCTGCTTGCCGCCGCCGGTGTAGCCGGAAACAGCGTTGACCGTGACCGGGTAGCCGTCGGGCACGATGCCGGCCTGGCGTAGCGGCCGGATCACGCCGATCGCGCCGGTCGGATAGCAGCCGGGATTGGCGACGTGGCGTGCATCGCGGATCTTCTCCGGCTGCGCCTTGTCCATTTCGGCAAAGCCATAGGCCCAGTCCGGGGCGATGCGGTGTGCCGTCGACGTGTCGATGATGCGCACCTTGTTGTTGCCGGAAACCATTGAAACCGCTTCGCGCGACGCATCGTCCGGCAGGCACAGAATGGCGATGTCGGCGTCGTTCAGGAGATCTTCGCGCATCGTGGCGTTGCGTCGTTCCGCTTCCGGGATGGAAAGCAGTTCGAGGTCGCTGCGGCCGGCCATGCGCGTGCGGATCTGCAGGCCCGTGGTGCCGTGTTCGCCATCGATGAAGATCTTCGGTTTCATGATTTTCCCGTTCTGTCAGTGATTTACGGATAGTTCCGGAATCATTCTGGCATAGAATTGAATCAATTTCTCAACAGGCCGGCGGACCGCCGCCAGCCCTGTCAGTTCCTATACAAGCAGCCGCCCCTGGTCGCAACGGCGATACGGTTCTTCAGCGCAGCGGTGCGCGTTCCGCAAGTTTCTCCGCATGCAGTCCCAGCATGAACATGGCGACAGTGGCGCCCGCGATTGCGGTGACTTCGGCATGGTCGTAGGCGGGTGCCACTTCGACGACATCGCTGCCGACAATCGTCAGGGCGCCGAGCTTGCGCAGCACCGAGAGGATCTTGGCGCTCGACGGGCCGCCGGCAACCGGCGTGCCGGTGCCGGGCGCGTAGGCCGGGTCGAGGCAATCGATGTCGAAGGTGAGATAGGCCTTGCGTTCGCCGACCTGCCGGATGATCGTTTCGGCAATCTCGGCAGCACTCATTTCCTCGACGTCATAGCCATAGAGAATGCGAATACCGCAGTCTTCGGGTGCGTGGGTGCGGATGCCGATCTGGATCGAGGCGTCGGTATCGATCAGGCCCTCGCGTGCGGCACGTCCGACGAAGGAGCCATGATCGATCCGCCCCCGTTCGTCCGGCCAGGTATCCTGGTGTGCGTCGAACTGCACGAGGGCGAGGGGGCCGTGGATGGCCGCCTGCGCCTTCAGGATCGGATAGGTAATGAAGTGGTCGCCGCCGAGCGTCTGCAGATAAGCGCCGCTTCTGATGATTTTCACCGCTTCGCGCTCGATCGTCGCCGGCGTCTTCGAATGGTTGCCGTAGTCGAGCAGGCAGTCGCCGTAGTCGATCGTCGCCATCGCGGCAAAGAGGTCGCGCTCGAAGGGGTACTGCGGATCGTTGTCGAAGATGGCGGAGGCGCGACGGATCGCCTGTGGCCCGAAGCGGGCGCCAGGACGGTTGGACGTGGCGGCATCGAAGGGAATGCCCCAGACTACGGCGTCGACACCCTTCAACTGCTTCGAATATTTGCGGCGCATGAAGGAGAGAATGCCGGCATGCGTCGGATCGGATGCCGCCGATGTGAGTGAGCGCGCCGTCAGCGCATGATCGATTGTCCTGTTGGCCATGTCCCGTCTCTGCTTCAGGGCGGGATGAAGAGAGCCGTGTGCTCGTATCCCGCTCTAACTTGTGGTGGCGAGACGTTGGACAATCGTCGCCGGCAAGGCAAGGCCCTGCCGGCCGATTCTTCCGCGATTACGAAGCCTTGGCTTCGTAGGTCGGGGCGAAGTCGCCAAGCGCCTTCGCTTCGGTGATGCGCGCGGCGATATCTTCTTCGATGATCGTTTCGAGCTGGGCGAAGCTGTCGATCACGTAATAGATCGGCTGCACGATATCGATGCGATACGGCGTGCGCAGCACGGTCATCAGGTCGAACGGCCGGAACTCGACACCCGGTGTCTCCATGGCGTTGCGCGTCTCGTTTGGCGAGGAGACGATGCCTGCGCCGTAGCAGCGGCGGCCCTTCGGTGTGTTGATCAGGCCGAACTCGACGGTGAACCAGAAGATCCGGAACAGATGCCAGGAGTAACCTTTGCCGAGCGAAACGGCCTTCTCGCCGAAGCGACGGACGAAGTGGGCGTAACTCTGGTTGGTGAGCAACGGGCAGTGACCGAAGACTTCGTGAAAGATGTCGGGCTCTTCGATGTAGTCGATATGCTCACGCCGGCGGATGAAGGTCGCCAGTGGAAACTTGCCCTGGGACAGAAGCTCGTAGAAACGGGACGGCGGAATGAGCGCCGGCACGCCTTCGACGCCGAAGCCGGTGGTTTCCGCTAGACGGCGGTTCACGTCCTTCAGCTGCGGCACATGATGCGGCCCCAGGTCGAGTGTCTTTGCGCCTTCCAAATATTCGTCGCAGGCCTTGTCAGCGAGAAGCTTCATCTGCCGCTGATAGAGCTCGCCCCAGATCGCATCTTCTTCCGGAGTGTAATGATAAGTTCCGTCCGGTTCCGGCAGTTTCGCAGTGTATGTACTCTCCTTCGTCATGACGTCTCCTCATTCGAACTCTCCTGTTGCAATTGTATCGCGGATGGCGCGAGTATTTGTTCCACAGTTGCCAGACACGGGCCTGATGACGGGAGGAAATTTCAAGATGCCGTCCGATGTGAAAGAAAATCTCCAGCCCGTTCGAAAGCTGCTGCGATTGATTCAGGCTGATAGCGGCCAGTCGCTCTCCGATCTCGCCGAGAAGGCGGGCATGTCGCAAAGTTCCGCCTGGCGACGGCTGCAGGAACTGGAGACGGATGGCGTCATTCGCAAGCGGGTGGCGTTGCTCGATCCGGCAAAGCTCGATCTGAAACTCTGCATCATCGCTCACGTGACGCTGGAGGATCATCATGACGAGGCGATCGCAGCCTTCTCGGCGTTGGTGCGCGATCGCCCGGAGATCATGGAATGCTACGCTCTATCCGGCACCTTCGATTATATGCTGAAGATCCGCGCCAACGACGTCGAAAGTTACGACGCCTTCATGACGCGCTACCTGATGCGCAACCCGCATGTGCGCACGGTCGTGTCGAGCTTCGTGTTGCGTGAACTCAAGTCGACGACGGAACTGCCGATCTGAAGCGGTTCGGTCATGGCGACTGCCGGGACCCTATGAGCGCTCGAACCCGTATTGCCGCTCGATCTTGCCGACACGGACTTGATAATCCTCGTACCAGCGCTCGCGGCCGAGCCGCTGGGCGGTCAAATGCCGGACGTCGCTTTTCCACGCCGCGATGCTCTCCTCGTCCGCCCAATAGGAATTGGTGATGCCGGAGCCATCAGCACCACGCACGCTTTCGAGCCCGAGAAAACCTGGCTGTTCGCGCGCCAGCCTCTCCATCTCCGTGCCCATATTGTCGTAGCCGTGATCGCCGGCCGTCCGTCGCGAGGAGAAGGTGACGATGTAGTAGGGCGGCTCTGGGGTCTTGGCGACGGGGGAGCTTGTCATGCGATGCCTCGGAGGATCGATGCTGCGGGATACGGTGGGGGCGATGATAACAAAAAAAGGCGGAGCAAAGCCCCGCCTTTCCAAGTCGCAGTTTGGAAGCGATTAACGCTTCGAGAACTGGAACGAACGACGTGCCTTCGCACGGCCGTACTTCTTACGCTCGACCACGCGGCTGTCGCGGGTGAGGAAGCCACCGCGCTTCAGAACGGAGCGCAGGCCCGGTTCGAAGTAGGTGAGGGCCTTGGAGATGCCGTGACGAACGGCACCGGCCTGGCCGGAGAGACCGCCACCGGCGACCGTCGCGTCGATGTCGAACTGGCCGTCACGGGCAGCTGCGACGATCGGCTGCTGCAGGATCATCTGCAGAACCGGACGAGCGAAGTAGTCGAGGTACGGCTTGCCGTTGATGGTGATCTTGCCCGAGCCGGGCTTGACCCATACGCGGGCAACAGCGTTCTTACGCTTGCCGGTCGCGTAGGAGCGACCCTGGGCGTCGACCTTCTTGACGTGAACCGGAGCAGCCGGTTCCGCGGTCGTGGCGATGTCCTTGAGAGCGGAAAGGTCGGCCATTATTAGGCGCTCCTTGTGTTCTTGCTGTTCAGCTTGGCGACGTCGAGGACGGCCGGCTGCTGTGCTTCATGCGGGTGGTTGGCGCCTGCGTAAACGCGCAGGTTCTTCATCTGGCGACGGCCGAGCGGACCACGCGGAACCATGCGCTCGACGGCCTTCTCGATGACGCGCTCCGGGAAGCGGCCTTCGATGATCTGGCGCGCGGTGCGCTCCTTGATACCGCCGGGGTAGCCGGTGTGCCAGTAGTACTTCTTGTCGGTGTACTTCTTGCCCGTCAGAACTGCCTTCTCGGCGTTGATGACGATGACGTTGTCGCCGTCGTCAACATGCGGGGTGAAGGTAGCTTTGTGCTTGCCGCGCAGGCGGTTTGCGATGAGGGAAGCGAGGCGACCAACAACGAGGCCTTCGGCGTCGATGATGATCCACTTCTTCTCCACCTCTGCAGGCTTCTGAACGAAGGTTGCCATATCTAAACTCTTTCTTTGGACCCGGGCGGCGAACCGCCGGGCGTTTCTTGTTGCTTGGTTTTGCCCGGTTTCCCGGGCAAAAGAAGAAAGCGGCCCTTGAGGACCGCGATCTGCGGCAGCTTATACGCAAGTGCGAAACAAGCGTCAAGAACGCGAAATCTGTGCGATGTAAATAAATATAAGCAAAAACAATAAGTTACATGTATGGTATTTTGATACCACACTTTAACGCGGCGGAATCGAATAGGTCGCCGTTGCATGGGCGACGAGATCGTCGTCGCCGACCTTGACGATCGATGCGTCGAGCACGGCGAGGCGCTTGCCGAGTTTGAGGATCCGGCAGGTACATTCGAGCGGCTCCGGGTCCGGCTTGCGCAGGAAGTTGATGTTGAGATTGGTGGTAACCGCAAGCGCGACCGGACCGATATGGGCGATCAGCGCGATATAGGCGGAAACGTCCGCAAGCGCGAAGAGGGTGGGGCCTGAGACGGTGCCGCCCGGACGGATGTGCCTTTCGTTGGGATCGAGCCGCATGGTGGCAAAGCCTGGGCCTGCCGCCGTGACGTGAAAAACCTTGCCATCAGTGTGGACCTGCGGAAAATCCGTGTCGAGAAACCGGTTGAGTTCGTCGACGGTCATGATCGGCTCGATGGTCATGCATTGCATCCTTCAATATATATCTGCCCGTCACCTGAAACCGACCGCGGGGCCGGACGCAAGGCGGAAAAAGGTCTTAGACGGAACGCGCCGCCTGGTTCTGCGCTCAGCTTGCACCGCGCGCGTGTCCGGCGTACCACCAAGCCCGAGTTCAAGTTTCAGGAGAAAGAGATGGCCGAAGTGGTATCGTTCAAGAAGGAAGAGCCGAACGGCCTACTGCTGCGCGAACGTTCCGGGCCGGTGTTGCGGCTGACGCTGAACAACCCGCCGGCCAATGTATTGTCTATCGCCATGATGGAGGCGCTGCACGCCGAGTTCGATGCCGTCGCCGCCTCCAAGGAAATCAGGGTTGTTGTGCTTTCCGCGTCGGGCAAGCTGTTTTCGGCGGGGCACGACCTCAAGGAAATGACCGCGCATCGCGAAGACGACGACCGGGGCCGGGCCTTCTTTGAACAAACGATCCGCCTTTGCGCAGACTTAATGCTGAAGATCACCCGGTTGCCGCAAGCCGTCATCGCTGAAATCGACGGGCTCGCAACGGCCGCCGGCTGCCAGCTTGTCGCAAGCTGCGACCTCGCGATCTGTACCGACAGCTCCACCTTCTGCACGCCGGGCGTCAATATCGGCCTCTTCTGCTCGACGCCGATGGTCGCGCTCACGCGTGCCTCGCACCGCAAGCAGGCGATGGAGATGCTGCTGACCGGCGAGACCATCGATGCCTCGACCGCCAAGGATTTCGGCCTCGTCAACCGCATCGTGCCGCAGCAGTACCTGCGCCAGGTGGTCGACAAATATGCGGCCGTGATCGCCTCGAAGTCGCCGCAGGCGCTGAAGATCGGCAAGGAAGCCTTTTACCGCCAGGCGGAGATGGACCTGCCGCAGGCCTATGACTACGCCGTCGGCGTCATGGTCGAGAATATGCTGGCCCGTGACGCCGAGGACGGCATTGGCGCGTTCCTCGGCAAGCGCATGCCGGAGTGGAAGGAAGACTGATCTGCGGCGTCGTCAGGCCAGCTTCAGCAGCAGCGCGCCGAGCGCGATGACGCAGGCGGCGGCGATGCGCCAGACACTGACCGGTTCCTTGAGGAACACGACCGAGATCACCACCGCAAACAGGATCGACGTTTCGCGAAGGGCGGCGACGGTTGCGACCGGCGCCTTGGTCATCGCCCAGAGCGCCAGGCCATAGGCGCCGATCGATCCGGCGCCGCCGATGAGGCCCCGCCACCAGTTCTTGTAGACGTGGCGGGCGACCGGCTTGACGCCGCGGCGGGCAAAGGCCCAGGCGAAGAGCAGCACCGGCGGCAACAGCGCCATCCACAGCGTGTAGGAAATCGCATTGCCCGATACGCGGGCGCCGATGCCGTCGACAAAGGTGTAGCTGGCGATGACGCAGGCGTTGAGGAGGGCGAGCACGATCGCGTGTTTGCCGCCCTTTCTGGACTCGAAGGCGAGCGTCAGCACGCCGACAGAGATTGTCAGAATGCCGAGCATCGTACCGAAGGTAAGCTGTTCGCCAATCAGCGCGCCACTGGTGGCCGCGACGATCAAGGGCGCAGTACCGCGCATCAGCGGATAGACGAGGCCGATATCGCCTGCGCGATAGGAGGCGGCGACAAGCTGGAAATAGGCGAACTGGAACAGGGCCGAAACCAGGATGTAGGGCCACGCTTCCGGCTTCGGCAAGGGCAGGAATGGCAGGAAGGGGATGGCCACGGCGGCGGCCCCGAGCGCGATCATTGCTGCGTCGAGCGATTTTTCCGAGCCTGCCTTGACCAGGGCATTCCAGGTCGCGTGCAACAACGCCCCGAACAGGACGAGCGCAATGACTTCAAGCGGCAAGATGGAACCTCGGAAACGATGTGGCGGGCCTTGTGAAGCTTGTCGCGCCGCTCGCACGCAAATGCAACCGTAAAGTCTTGTATTGCGTCAGGGTCTGAGGCGCATTGCTGCACGCAGTTGACTTGGAAGGGAGCGGCCCCATTATACGGCCGTTTAATTAGATGGATCAAAAGCCCCACATGAATCACGACGCCTATCCGGACTACTATCTCGCCGACATCCTGCGCGAGACCAAGACGATCGCTCTCGTCGGTGCCTCGCCGAATGCCGAGCGGCCGAGCCATCGGGTCATGGCGTTCCTGTTGCGCAAGGGCTATCGGGTGATTCCGATCAACCCCGGCCATGTCGGCAAGGCCATTCAGGGCCAGACCGTCGTCGGCCGGCTCGCCGACGTGAAGGAACCGATCGACATGGTCGATGTCTTCCGCGCCGCCCATGCCTTGCCGGCGCTCGTTGACGAGATCCTGGCGCTGGACACGCTGCCGAAGGTGATCTGGGGACAGCTTTCGGTGCGCCACGACGGCGCAGCGGCGAAGGCGGAAGCGGCCGGGATCAAGGTGGTCATGGATCGCTGTCCGGCAATCGAATATCCGCGCCTGATCGGCTGATCTCGGCCCGCAGAACGGCTGCGGCTTGCGCAACCGTCAGTTTCGTAAAATCCTCTTTGACCGCACACGTAGGCTCTGGAATAGTGCCGCCACCTCCGCGCTGGGCCACGGAGGTTCGATAGCGGATCACACGCAGATTCAAGGTGATAGAGCGTCCTCGGCGCGCCGGCTGGCGGCCGCGCTCTGGTCATGGGAGGGACGAAATGACGAAAGACAACCCTGGTTTCAACACGCTCGCAATCCATGCAGGGGCACAGCCCGATCCGACCACGGGCGCGCGGGCGACGCCGATCTACCAGACGACGAGCTTCGTCTTCAACGACACCGACCATGCCGCGGCACTCTTCGGCCTCCAGCAGTTCGGCAACATTTACACCCGCATCATGAACCCGACCCAGGCGGTGCTGGAGGAGCGCATCGCGGCGCTCGAAGGCGGCACGGCTGCGCTGGCCGTTGCCTCCGGCCATGCGGCTCAGCTGCTCGTCTTCCACACGATCATGAACCCGGGCGACAATTTCGTCGCAGCCAACCGGCTCTATGGCGGCTCGGTCAACCAGTTCGGCCACGCCTTCAAGTCCTTCGACTGGCAGGTGCGCTGGGCCGATCCTGCTGACCCCGCCTCGTTCGAGGCGAAGATCGACCGGCGCACCAAGGCGATCTTCATCGAGAGCCTCGCCAATCCCGGCGGCACCTTCGTGGATATCGCCGCCATCGCCGAGGTCGCCCGCAAGCACGACCTGCCGCTGATCGTCGACAACACCATGGCGACACCCTATTTGCTGCGGCCGCTGGAGCACGGCGCCGATATCGTCGTGCATTCGCTGACGAAGTTCATCGGCGGCCATGGCAATTCGATGGGCGGTGTCATCGTCGACGGCGGTACCTTCGACTGGTCGAAGTCGGGCAAGTATCCGATGCTTTCGGAGCCGCGTCCGGAATATGCCGGTGTCGTGTTGCACCAAACCTTCGGCAACATCGCTTTCGCCATTGCCGCGCGTGTCCTGGGACTGCGCGATTTCGGTCCGGCAATCTCTCCGTTCAATGCCTTCATGCTCGTGACCGGCGCCGAGACCCTGCCGCTGCGCATGCAGCGCCATTGCGACAACGCGCTTGCGGTCGCCAAGTGGCTGAAGACGCACGACAAGATTTCGTGGGTCAACTATGCCGGGCTTGAGGACGATCCCAACCACGCGCTGCAGCAGCGCTATTCGCCGAAGGGTGCCGGCGCCGTCTTCACCTTCGGCCTCAAGGGAGGTTACGAGGCGGGCAAACGCTTCGTCGAGGGGCTGGAAATGTTCTCGCATCTGGCGAACATTGGCGACACACGCTCGCTCGTCATCCACCCGGCCTCGACCACCCATCGGCAACTGACGCCCGGGCAGCAGGTAGCGGCCGGCGCCGGCCCCGATGTCGTGCGTCTGTCGGTCGGCATCGAAGACGTTTCCGACATCATCGCCGATCTTGAGCAGGCGCTGGCAAAGCTCTGATGCGTCGGCCGGTCGCAACTTTCCGTGACCGGCTTCCAATGAACGTCGCGCTATGCAAGCATAGCTGCATGTTCGCTGTCGTCGCGCTCCGGCGCTTTCTCTGTGTGTTGGCGTTGCTCGGGGTCGTGCTTGGTCCCGTGAGCGTCGGCACGGCTGCGAGCGCCATGGCTCTTTCGTCCGACATGCAGATGGATGCGATGACAGGCATGGACGACATGTCCTGCTGTCCTGAGCGGCAACCTGCTCAGAAGAACGATTGCGGAAAGACGTGTCCCCTCGCGCTCGTCTGCTCTTCCATCATTCTGGCGCACGGCAGCAAGGCCAATAGCTGGCGCATCGATCTGTCGGCCCGCGTACTGTCGCATCCGATCCTCCAGGACAACCGTCTGCCGTCTGCCCTCGTCGAACCTCCGGCGCGACCTCCCAAAGTCTGATCTCACTCGTTGAATGAAACCGGGCGGCCGCTTTCCAGAGGGAGAGCGTCCTTCCGACCGTATTTATTTCATGGACACGGCCAGAGGCGCCGGTCCTGGGTGAGAATCAATATGACCACAAGCATTTTTTCTCCGAGGGCGATCCTCGGTTCGGTTGCCATCATTTTGGCTGCAACCACCACGTCTTTCGCCGCCGCAACGGACTACGAGTTCCAGCTCGTCCGGTCTGAAGTCCCACACGGTCCCGAGGCGACCGTCGCGGTGCGCCTGATCGACAAGAGGACCTCAAAACCCGTGTCTGATGCGGTCATCTTCAGCACGAGGATGGACATGGCACCGGAGGGCATGGAGGCGATGACCACTCCGGTCGAAGCCCTGCCGTCAGCGGAAGCCGGCATCTACTCGTTCAAGACCAACCTCAGCATGGAGGGCGGATGGCGCTTCAAGCTGGCGGCCAAGGTCCAGGGCGAGACCGAGACGGTTCAGGGCGAACTGGTTCTGCAGGCACAGCCGTGACCACGTCCAGATTTCTGCTCTTCGTCAGCTCCCTCGCAATCGCCGGCGGGGGAGGGTACGCGGCTGGCACGCGCGGCCTTGCCACCGACATCAACAAGGTCTTCCCCGAGCAGGCGCTCGGGGAAACCATGCCCCCTGCAGTCAAGCCGACTGGCAAGGTCATCTACTATCGTAGTCCAGACGGTTCGCCGGAATACTCGGCCACACCGAGAGAGAACGCAGACGGTCGCGCTTTCGTTGCCGTGCGCGAGAGCGAGGACATCTCCTTCGACACGGTGAAGAAGGCCGCTCCCCAAAAGGCGGAAGCCACGCCGACGGCGGGCGAGCGAAAAGTCCTCTATTACCGCAACCCCATGGGCCTGCCCGACACCTCCAAGGTGCCGAAGAAGGACTCCATGGGCATGGACTATCTTCCCGTATACGAGGGAGAGGAGGCGGACAGCTCCGTCGTGAAGGTCTCGCTCGGCAAGTTACAGCGGACGGGAGTGAAGACGGCGACGGCAGAGAACGCCGTCGTCAACCGTCAGGTGCGCGTGCCTGGAACGGTCACGTTCGACGAGCGCCTGGTGCGGATCGTCTCGATGCGGGCAAACGCCTTCATCGAGGGCGTCGCCGATGTGACGACCGGCGACCGGGTGCTGAAGGGCGACGAGCTTTTCCATTTCTTCTCGAAGGACATCGCCAAGGCCGGGGCCGAATACACCACGGAACTGCGCGGTGGTGGCAAGCCGGACCTCGACGTCGGGGGTGCGCTGCAACTGCGCAATCTCGGCGTGCCGGAAGAGACCGTCAAAGCGATTGCCCGGAGCCGGACGGTGCCCAGGAGCATCGCTTATCTCTCCCCAAGCGATGGCGTCGTCCTCGAACGGAGCGCGACAACGGGCATGATGGCCGAGGCCGGCGACGTCCTCTTCCGGATTGCCGACATGTCGAAGGTGTGGGTGATCGCCGACGTTCCCGAGTTCGATGCCGCGACCCTCCGGCAAGGCGCGCATGCGACGGTCCGGGTGCGGAACCTGCCCGGAAAGACCTTCGAGGGTGCCGTCGATCTGATTTATCCCGAGCTTCAGACGCAGACGCGCACGGCCAAGGTGAGGATAGAGCTCTCCAACGCCGAGGGCCTGCTGCTCGCGAACATGTACGCCGAAGTCGAGATCGCCTCGGGTGACACCGCCCCGGTCGTCGCGGTGCCCAACAGCGCCGTGATCGACACGGGCGACCGACAGGTGGTGTTCGTCGACAAGGGCGAAGG
Source organism: Ensifer sp. 22521 (assembly GCF_052044795.1). Taxonomy (NCBI): domain Bacteria; kingdom Pseudomonadati; phylum Pseudomonadota; class Alphaproteobacteria; order Hyphomicrobiales; family Rhizobiaceae; genus Ensifer; species Ensifer sp. 22521. Next base: position 110,104 of record NZ_JBQENM010000006.1, on the reverse strand, counting down.
CCGCTTCGAACCGCGTGACGTCGAGCTCGGAGCGCGCGGCGATGACCGAACGGAAATCAGGAAAGGCATTGAAGCCGGAGAGAAGATCGTCGTCTCCGCCAACTTCCTGCTCGACGCCGAGAGCAATCTCAATGCGGCGCTAAGCGCCCTCACTGCGGACGAGGTGAAACCATGATCTCGAACGTCATCGCCTGGTCCGCCCGCAATCTGGTGCTGATCATCGTTGGGGCCGCCCTCTCAATCGCCGCGGGCGTGTACTCCCTGCGCTCGCTTCCGCTCGATGCCATTCCCGACCTCTCGGACGTGCAGGTCATCGTCTTCACCGACTATCCCGGCCAGGCACCGCAGGTGGTCGAGGATCAGGTCACCTATCCGCTGACGACGTCGATGCTGACGGTGCCGCGGTCGAAGGTTGTGCGCGGCTTCTCCTTCTTCGGCATCTCCTTCGTCTACGTCATCTTCGAGGACGGGACCGATCCCTATTGGGCGCGAAGCCGCGTGCTCGAATACCTCAACGCCGCCGCAAGCCGGCTTCCCGAAGGCGTCTCGCCGAGCCTCGGCCCGGACGCGACGGGTGTCGGCTGGGTCTACCAGTACGCCCTTGTCGCCAAGGAGCTGTCGCTCGCCGAACTGCGCTCTTTGCAGGACTGGGTCGTGCGCTTCGCCGCCTCGAAGTCCGACGGCGTGGCGGAAGTCGCGAGTGTCGGCGGCTTCGTCAAGCAGTACTCCATCGTCGTCGATCCGGCGCGCCTGCGCGCCCAGAACGTGACGCTGAAGCAGATTGCCGACGCAGTGCGCGCCAGCAACCGGGACGTCGGCGGCCGGACGGTCGAAATCTCGGAGTTCGAGTTCATGGTTCGCGGCCGCGGTTATCTGCAGGGTATCAAGGATATCGAGAACATCGTGCTGATGACCGAAGGCGGAGCTCCGCTACGCCTCGGCGACGTAGCGCGGGTGGAAACGGTTCCCGACGAGCGGCGCGGCATCACCGAACTCAACGGCGAAGGCGAGGTCGCAAGCGGCATCGTCCTGCAGCGGGTCGGCGAAAATGCCCTCAACGTCATCGACAGCGCCAAGAAGAGCCTGGCGGCGGTCAGGGACAGCCTGCCGGCTGGCACCGAGATCGTGCCCGTCTACGACCGTTCGGAGCTGATCAAGGCGGCGATCGAGACGCTCAAGAGCACGCTGGTCGAGGAGTCGATCATCGTCGCACTAGTGACGATCGCCTTCCTCCTGCATGTGAGGAGCGCGCTCGTCGCCATCATCATGCTGCCGATCGGTATCCTGATTTCCTTCGTCGCGATGCGGGCGCTCGGCATCGGGGCGAATATCATGAGCCTTGGCGGCATAGCGATTGCCATCGGTGCGATGATCGATGCGGCGATCGTCATGATCGAGAACGCCCACAAGCACCTGGAGCGCGCGCCGCCCGACAAACCCAGAGCCGAAGTCCTGATAGAAGCGGCAAGCGAAGTCGGCCCGGCACTGTTCTTCAGCCTACTGATCATCACCGTGTCCTTCCTGCCGATATTCACGCTGGAATCGCAGGAGGGGCGGTTGTTCGGACCGCTTGCCTTCACGAAGACCTTCGCCATGGCGGCAGCTGCGCTGTTATCGGTGACGCTCGTTCCGGCACTGATGGTCCTGTTCGTGCGCGGCCGGATCGTGCCGGAGCACAAGAACCCGCTCAACCGCTTTCTGATCTGGACCTACCGCCCGATCATTCACGGCGTGCTTCAGGCGAAGACGCTGACGATCCTGCTCGCGGTCGCCGCGCTTGCCGCCACGGTGTGGCCGGCGCGCCAGATCGGCAGCGAGTTCATGCCGACCCTCAACGAAGGCACGCTGATGTACATGCCGACGACCTTGCCCGGCCTGTCGGTGACCAAGGCGGCTGAGCTGATGCAGACCCAGGACCGCATCATCAAGTCCTTCCCGGAGGTGGAGACGGTCTTCGGCAAGGCGGGACGGGCGCTGACTGCCACCGATCCGGCCCCGACGGAGATGTTTGAGACGATCATCACCCTGAAGCCGAAGTCGCAATGGCGGCCAGACGTGACCATCGACAGCCTCAAGCGGGAGATGGACACCGCACTGCAGTTCCCCGGCGTCTCCAACGCCTGGACCATGCCGATCCGCGCCCGCATCGACATGTTGTCGACCGGCATCCGTACGCCCGTCGGCGTCAAGGTCTACGGGGGCGATCTCAAGGAGATGGAGCGGGTGGCGCGCGACATCGAGACGGTGCTGAAGGCGATCCCCGGCACATCGAGCGCCTATGCCGAGCGGGTCATCGGGGGGTACTATCTCGACATCGTGCCCGACCGCACAGCACTCGGTCGCTATGGTCTGAGCATAGGCGACGTCCAGGACGTGATCGGCATTGCGCTCGGGTCCGAGGTCGTCACCTCGACGGTCGAGGGCCGCGAACGCTACGGGGTCGCCGTCCGCTACCCGCGGGCCTTCAGGAGCGATCCGCAGTCGATCGCCCGTGATGTCCAGGTCGCGCTCCCCGGCGGCGGTACGGTGCCCCTTGGCGCAGTCGCGGACGTCAAGCTTGAACGCGGTGCGACAACGATCCGGACCGAAAACGGCCAGCTCGCGGTCTACATCCTCGTAGACATCGCCGACCGCGATCTTGGCAGCTATGTCTCCGAAGCTCAGGAAGCCGTCGCGAAGAGCGTGTCGCTTCCATCAGGCTATTCGGTCGCCTGGAGCGGGCAGTACGAGTATCTGGAACGGGCAAAAGCGCGCCTCGGGATCGTCGTGCCGCTGACCCTCGCGCTGATTTTCCTGCTGCTCTACCTGAACTTCAAAGCGCTGACCGAGACCCTCATCGTCATGCTGTCGCTGCCCTTCGCGTTGGTTGGCGGCATCTGGCTGATGTGGTGGCTAGGCTTCAACGCCTCGGTGGCGGTGGTCGTCGGCTTCATCGCCCTTGCTGGCGTGGCGGCAGAGACGGGTGTGATCATGCTGATCTATCTCGACCAGGCGCTTCGCGAACGCCGTGAGGAATGCGACCGCGAACAGCGCCCCTTCACGCGGGACGACCTGCATCACGCGATCATGGTCGGCGCAGTGGAACGGGTCCGGCCGAAGATGATGACGGTCGTGGCGATCATCGCCGGGCTGGTGCCGATCCTCTGGAGCACTGGGGCCGGATCGGAAATCATGCAGCGCATCGCCGTGCCGATGATCGGCGGCATGATCTCGTCGACGGTGCTGACACTGGCGGTCATCCCGGCAATCTACGGCCTGGTGAAGGGCTGGCGGCTGCCAGCCCTAGCCGACACCCGGTCGCCGACGAGAGCGGCCAGCGCCGGGCTTCTGACGCCGATAGACGTCAGGATCCAGCGGTAGACGAGTGAAGGTTCAAGGTCGGAATGGGGCGGGAGCCGAGTTGCTTCGAAATGCCGGTCCACGTCCGCCTCGATCGAGGAATGGCGGCACCAGCAGAACGGAGGCGGGAATATCCTCGAAAAAACAATGGACGTTGCCCCGGAGGTGTGTGACGAAACCAAATCTGAAACCCATGACGGGGGAGGTTGCAGTGCCTCCAGCAAAGGTGCCCAATGGCGAATATGCAGAAGTTCGATCTGTCTTCCGTCGAGCCGGAAACCGGCACGCCCGCTGCCGACCGGCTGATCTCCGGGGCGCCGCAATTCAGTACCTGGAACCTGGAAGAGGCCGATGGCGGCCTCTATGCCGGAGTCTGGGAATCGACGCCCGGCAAGTGGCGGATCGTCTATGAGGAGTGGGAGTATTTCCACATCATCTCCGGCTATTCGATTGTCACGCAGGATGGTGGCGAGGCGGCGCATTTGCGCGCCGGCGACAGCATGATCCTGCGTCCCGGCTTCGAAGGCACCTGGGAGGTCGTCGAGACAACCCGCAAGGATTACGTCATCCGCCTGTGACACCCATGCACCGAAGACTGGGCGGTCTTCGGTGCAACTACCAGACCAGGTTGAGACGCTCCAGGCCGTGGAAATGAAACGCGTCCTTCACCTCGGGCTCGTTCTTCAGCCGCATGTCCGGCAACCGCCGAAACAGGATCGGCAGCGATAGATTGAGCTCCAGCCGGGCCAGCGGCGCCCCGATGCAGAAATGCAGGCCGGCACCGAAGGAGACGTTCGCGCCTTCATCGCGCGTCGGCCGGAACGCATTCGGGTCCGTGAACTTCTTCGGGTCGACATTCGCCGCCCCGAGCAACAGGCCGATCTTGTCGCCCTTGCGAAGGGTGATGCCGTCTTCGAGTTCGACATCCGACAGCGCGTAACGCTGGAAAATATGCAGCGGTGCCCCAAAACGCAGGCACTCCTCGATTGTCAGCGCGGTTGCCGCCTCTGTGGCAAACAGATCCTCGGCGGAAGGTCCGGATTGCAGGATGGTTCTCACGGCATTGCCGATCTGATGCACAGTCGCTTCGTGACCGGCATTGAGGAGCAGGGCGGTGGTCGAGACCAACTCTGCCTCGGAAAGTCGTTCGCCATCCTTTTCCGAGGTGATCATGTGCGTCAGCAGGTCATCGGCGGGATTGCGGTGTTTCTCGGCGATGATCTCTCGCAGATAGGCGGCAAATTCGGCGGAAGCCTGGTTGGCGTCGAGTTCGGTCTCGTGGCTCGGGTCGAAGACATACATCCGGACCATGCAGTGCGACCAGTCGAGAAGATCGGGCGCCGCCTCGACCGGTATGCCGAGCATGCGGGCGATGATCGTCACGGGGATCGTTTCGGCGTACGTCTTGAGCAACTCGACCTCGCCGTCGCCTTCGAAACCATCGATCAGGGCGTGCGACAGCTGCTCGATATCCGGTCGCAGCTGTTCGATCTGCCGCGAGACGAAGGCCCGATTGACGAGCGTGCGCAGCCGCGTGTGCGCCGGCGGCTCGAGCTCCAGCAGCGAATGTTCCTCCAGCGCGTCGAAATCCCTCAGATGTGGCTTCGGCGCCGACAGGCCGACTTCTTCGCGCGTCGCCACATGCAGGATCTGCCGTCCGAAACGGCGGTCGCGGAGCAGCGCGTTTACCTGGTCATAGCCTGCGAAATACCATTGTTGCCGCTCCTCCCAGAAGAAGGCCGGACATTGTGCGTGGATCTCGGCGTAGGCGGCGAGCGGCTCACGGTAGAAGGCGGGATTACGCGCATCGATGGAAATGCGCCTTTGGGCGCCGTCAATGGTTATGGCAGGCATGCAACGGGCTCTTTACAGAATTTGACCGACGTCTATTTCTACGGGAACCGGCGTTCAGCCGGCAAGTGCAGATATCCCTCCGGCCATCGGCATGGCGTTGACAGTGTCGGAAATGGTCGTCAATCTCCTGGCGCTGCGTAGGGCGCATCGGCAAGAGGCTGAAAGGGCACGCCCGCCTACGGGAGACACACCGTAGTTGCGCCCATGCCAAACCTTGAAAACCTGAAGAAGCAGGCGAAGCAGTACCTCAAATGGCATCGCGAACGGTACCATCCGGTCGCAGCGGAGATCAGGGCGGCCTTGCCCCGTTACTGTGACCTTGATGACGACGCCATTCTAAATGCGGAGTTCAAGCTCGCCGACGCGCAGGAGCTTATCGCGCGCCAATCGGGATTCGACGGTTGGCAGGCGCTCAGATCAGGAGCCCTGACAATGACCCCGCACTCAAAACCCACCATATCGCAGCCGGTGCTGCAGTCGATCGCCGCTCAGCTGTTCGTTGCCGATATCAAGGCCTCGTGCGACTTCTACGCGGAGAAGCTCGGCTTTGCCGTCGATTTCGTCTACGGCGATCCGCCATTCTATGGGCAAGTGATCCGCGACAGCGCCAGGCTTGCTCTACGCCTTGTCTGCGAGCCGGTCTTCGTCGATGACATCCGCCAGCGCGAGGACCTGCTTTCGGCTGCCATCACGCTCGAAACCGTCAATGACATCAAACAATTGTTCCTGACCTATCAGGCTGCTGGCGTACACTTTCACCAGCCGCTGCGGACCGAACCCTGGGGCGCCCGCACCTTCATCGTGCTCGATCCGGACGGAAATCTGATCCTGTTCGCAGGACCGGCCGACTGATCGAGAGCGGCGAAAATGGACGCCGACGCTGCTCGTGCTGTCCCGGCATCCACCCGTTCGCTCCCGTATCGCAGTTGCGAAACAACTTCTGCTCTCCACCCTTTTTCAGTGGCGCCCGGTGACCTATTTGCGCAATGATGCGGGCAGCAGGCAGGGAGCGGCATGGCAAAAAACCAGTCCAGTCTATCGGCGGGGATCGTGGCAGCGATCCGCAAGCGGCGTCCCACGGTCGTTCATCGCGAAGCTGCGGTGAACCGCGGCGACATCGTCATCGCCTCCTACAACATCCATAAATGTGTCGGTACCGACGGCCGTTTCGATCCCGGGCGGACTGCCAATGTGATTGGCGAACTGGGCGCCGATATCGTTGCGCTTCAGGAAGCGGACCAGCGGTTCGGCGAGCGTGCCGGTCTTCTCGATCTCGAACATCTCCGGCGCGAGGCCCATCTCGTTTCGGTGCCGATCTCCGGCTTTTCGGCGAAGGGGCATGGATGGCACGGCAATGTGCTGTTGCTACGCGAGGGCGCCGTTTCCGATGTCAGGCAGCTGAAACTCCCAGGTGTCGAGCCGCGTGGCGCGCTGGTCGTCGATCTCGACCTGAAGGTCGGCCCCTTGCGCATCATCGCCGCCCATCTCGGTCTTCTCAGGCATTCCCGCGCCCAGCAGGCCGAGGCGATCCTTGAAGCGGCAGCCGGCGCGAACGGGCGGCCGACGCTGCTCATCGGCGATCTCAACGAGTGGCGCATGGGCCGGAGATCGTCACTGTCCTTCCTAAGTCCTGTTTTCGATCCGTCGCACGCCACGGTCGCGAGCTTTCCGTCGCGTTTTCCGCTGCTGCCGCTCGATCGTGTGCTTGGCAATCCGCACCACCTGGTAACGTCGGTCGCCGTGCATGACTCACCGCTTGCGCGGATCGCATCGGACCATCTGCCGGTGAAAGCCTCCATCGCCTTGAAGGCTGCCCAGCAGGATCACCGAGACGGAAATCGGGTTGGGGCCGGCCGTACGGGGTCGGTCTGACGGCGAGGCGCGCTTTCGATGTTATCCTCCGTTCTGATCATCGTCGCCGCGATCGTCGGTGTGGTCGTGGCGGCCATCCTCTACATCTATGGCCGGTTCGGACGGCGCCCGCACGGGCTGCCGTCAACGGCACTTCCGGTGGCCGAGGCCGGTACGGAACTCGATCGGCTTATCATGCCCCTTCTTGCCGGCCGCCCGAACGCAAATGGCGTGGCGCTCGTGTCGGACAGTATCGAGGCCCTGGTAGTGCGCGCGCATGCGGCGCGGCGCGCCGGGCGCAGCCTCGATCTGCAGTATTATTACTGGAAGGATGATCTGACCGGTCTTCTGCTGGCCCGAGAGATTTTGGCGGCGGCCGACAGAGGCGTATGTGTCCGGTTACTGCTCGATGACATCAACGCCGGCATTCATGATCGCATGTGCATCGCGCTTGACGCCCACCCCAATATCGAGGTGCGGCTCTTCAACCCCAGCCGGGCGCGGACCGACCGCTTTCGCCGCGGCTTCGAGATGGCGATCCGCGCCTTCAGCGCCACCCGCCGCATGCACAACAAGCTGTGGGTGGCGGATGGCCGGGTCGCGATCGCCGGCGGGCGCAACATCGGCGACGCCTATTTCGACGCCGCCGAGCTTTCCAACTTCCGCGACCTCGACGTCTGGATGGTGGGGCCGGTGCTGGACCAGGCGTCCGCCATGTTCGACCGGTACTGGAACAGCGACTCCGTCCTCCCGATCGCTGCACTGCGCACGCCACGCAAGCAATATTTGCCGGCGCTCCGTGAGGCCGTCGACGGGCTTGCCCGGACACCCGCGGGCCGGTTTTACATCGAGCGCGTCGACAAGGCCGCTCAGGAAACCGACGTCTATCACGGCACGCGGCGGCTTCACTGGAGTTCGCAGATCCGCCTGGCATCCGACCCGCCGGAAAAGGCGCTGATGCAGCGGCGCCAAAACTGGTTGCTGCGCGAACTCTTCCCGTTGATCGAAGCGGCGACGCGGGATTTGAGGATCATCTCTCCCTATTTCATCCCCGGCGTTGCCGGCACGCGAGAGCTTGCGGCCATCGTTTCGCGCGGAGCTCGGGTCGCGGTGCTGACCAACTCTCTCGCTGCGACCGATGTCGCAGCCGTTCACGGCGGTTACATCAAGTATCGCCGGAAACTCATCCAGGCCGGCATCGCTCTCTTCGAATTGAAGGAGCACGGCGACGTTGCCGAAGGGCACCGCATGACGTTGTTCGGGCGCCGCAATGCGAGCCTGCACAGCAAGGCTTTCGTGGTCGATGGCTTGAACGGGTTCGTCGGCTCGATGAACTTCGACCCCCGCTCCGCATCGCTCAATACGGAAATGGGTGTCGTCTTTGCCGATGCGGCTCTTGCCGGCGAGCTGGCCAGCATGTTCGAGGAGGAGACCTCGCCGTCGATCAGCTACCGGCTCGGGATGGACGGTTCACGGCTTGTCTGGCGTGATCGCGCCAACGGCTCCGAGCGGCTGTTGCGGCGCGAGCCGGATGCCAGCCTTGCCAGGCGGATGATTGCCAACCTGATCCGTATTCTGCCGATCGAGTCACAGCTCTAGGAAGGCGGCGCCGCCGATACACGATTTGCCGTTCGTTTACCGACGTCATCGAACCCTGTGTGAAATGCTCGGTCGCGGCGGCTTGCGGCGCGCATGTCGGCGAAAAAAGGTTCTATTGACAACCATGTGTGGAGGAGCGCCGAACTTCGCAGCAAAGGGGGCTTCGATTAAGCTTATCGAAGCTTCGCGACTTGAAGTGAAGGGTGTTGACACTCTATGTAAGGACAGAAGGCAAATCCCGTGATTCCCGGCTCGCAAAGGTTTTGCGAGCCCGATTGATGAAGGTTCGATATGAGAAATCCCGTTGATACCGCCCTGGCACTGGTGCCGATGGTAGTTGAACAGACCAACCGCGGTGAACGTTCCTACGATATCTTTTCGCGCCTTCTGAAGGAGCGCATCATCTTCGTCACCGGTCCGGTCGAAGATCAGATGGCGACGCTCGTCTGCGCCCAGCTCCTTTTCCTCGAGGCGGAAAACCCGAAGAAGGAAATTGCGCTCTACATCAATTCCCCGGGTGGCGTCGTCACCTCCGGTATGGCGATCTACGACACGATGCAGTTCATCAAGCCGGCGGTCTCGACGCTTTGCGTCGGCCAGGCGGCCTCGATGGGTTCGCTGCTCCTGGCGGCCGGCCACAAGGACATGCGCTTCGCCACGCCGAATGCGCGCATCATGGTTCATCAGCCCTCCGGCGGTTTCCAGGGCCAGGCTTCCGATATCGAACGCCATGCCCGCGACATCCTCAAGATGAAGCGCCGCCTCAACGAGGTCTATGTCAAGCATTGCGGCCGTACCTACGAGGAAGTCGAGCAGACGCTCGATCGCGACCATTTCATGAGCGCGGACGAAGCTCTGGAGTGGGGTATCGTCGACAAGGTACTGACCTCGCGCGAAGAGATCGAAGGCACCGAGCAGGCCTGATAACGCGCTTTTGTGTCGCGATAGATGTAATTGTGACACAATTGTAATGGCTCAAGGGCTTTATCGTCAGGGTAAAGCCGGTAATATGGACCGTTAATGCTATGTTGGATTCTGAGGGCATAGTGTTCGGATGAGTTGGGAGAGTCGTTGCAGCCGCATCGGGCATGGTCGCCCAGGTGCGGTAAGTACTCCCGGAAGCCCTGCGTGAGGATAGGCTACAGGGCGAATTGAGTGGTCCGCGATACTTCGCTTGAAGTGTCCGGCGTGCTGGAAGGAAGTGGAAATGAGCAAGGTCAGCGGAAGCAACGGCGGTGACTCGAAGAATACGCTTTATTGTTCGTTCTGCGGCAAAAGCCAGCACGAAGTCCGTAAGCTGATTGCCGGACCGACCGTCTTCATCTGCGATGAATGCGTCGAACTGTGCATGGACATCATTCGCGAAGAGAACAAGACCTCGATGGTCAAGTCCCGCGACGGTGTGCCGACCCCTCAGGAAATCATAAAGGTCCTCGACGAATACGTCATCGGCCAGCAGCAGGCCAAGCGCATCCTCTCGGTGGCCGTGCACAACCACTACAAGCGCCTGGCGCATGCCGCCAAGGGCAGCGACGTCGAACTGGCGAAGTCCAACATCATGCTCGTCGGCCCGACCGGCTGCGGCAAGACCTATCTCGCCCAGACGCTCGCCCGCATCATCGACGTGCCGTTTACCATGGCCGACGCCACGACGCTGACCGAAGCCGGTTACGTCGGTGAAGACGTCGAAAACATCATCCTCAAGCTGCTCCAGGCCGCCGACTACAACGTCGAGCGCGCGCAGCGCGGCATCGTCTACATCGACGAAGTCGACAAGATTTCCCGCAAGTCCGACAACCCGTCGATCACCCGTGACGTTTCGGGCGAGGGCGTGCAGCAGGCGCTGCTCAAGATCATGGAAGGCACTGTTGCGTCGGTGCCGCCACAGGGTGGTCGCAAGCATCCGCAGCAGGAATTCCTGCAGGTGGATACCACCAACATCCTGTTCATCTGCGGCGGTGCGTTTGCCGGCCTCGACAAGATCATCTCCGCCCGTGGCGAGAAGACCTCGATCGGTTTCGGCGCGACGGTCCGCTCGCCGGAAGATCGCCGCGTCGGCGAGGTTCTGCGCGAACTCGAGCCGGAAGATCTGGTCAAGTTCGGTCTCATTCCGGAATTCATTGGCCGTCTGCCGGTTCTGGCGACGCTCGAAGATCTCGATGAAGATGCGCTGATCCAGATCCTGTCCGAGCCGAAGAACGCTCTGATCAAGCAGTATCAGCGCCTGTTCGAGATGGAAGACGTCGAGTTGACCTTCCACGAGGACGCGCTGCGCGAGATTGCCCGCCGGGCGATCGTGCGCAAGACCGGCGCCCGCGGCCTCCGTTCGATCATGGAGAAGATCCTGCTCGACACGATGTTCGAGCTGCCAACGCTCGAAGGCGTGCGCGAAGTGGTCATCTCCGACGAGGTGGTCAAGGGCGCGGCGCGGCCGCTCTACATCTACTCCGAGCGGTCGGACGAAAAGACCAACGTTTCGGCCTGATAACGCCGAATTATCGTTTGAGAAGCCCGCCTTGTGCGGGCTTTTTCATGTTCGCGCACTTAGCTGTTGAGACAAAGCCGCCCGAGCGCAGATTTCACAATTCGATTGTTGCTAAAGTGTCTCAAACAACGCAATGATGTGACGATTCAATGAAGGACCTTTATCGTTGCGCGTCCTTGAGCCTCGTTCTCCGTCGCAAGGCCCGCAACAGAAATGATGCGTAGTCAGAAGGACCCGGCCACGATTGGTGGGTGTCGCGTCCAGCCTTGAAATGGACGCGGTGGCACTCCACTTTGATGTGGAAAATATGACAACCGGGAGTGCCTGCGGGGCTCCCGGGAACGGGCCCGAAATCGGGACGGAAAGGAAATGACATGACGAACAAAACGTCACCGGCGACTGAAAGCGCGACCTACCCGGTTCTGCCGCTCCGCGACATCGTGGTCTTCCCGCACATGATCGTGCCGCTCTTCGTCGGCCGCGAAAAGTCGATCCGTGCGCTTGAGGAAGTCATGGGCACCGACAAGCAAATCATGCTTGCCACCCAGATCAACGCCACCGACGACGATCCGGAACCGTCCGCGATCTATGAAGTCGGCACCATCGCCAATGTCCTGCAATTGCTGAAGCTGCCCGACGGCACCGTCAAGGTGCTGGTCGAAGGCCGCGCGCGCGCCAAGATCGACGGCTACACGCCGCGCGACGAATTCTATGAGGCATCCGCGCATACGCTGAGCGAGCCGGAAGAAGATCCGGTCGAAATCGAAGCGCTGAGCCGCTCGGTCGTTTCCGAGTTCGAGAGCTATGTGAAGCTCAACAAGAAGATCTCCCCCGAGGTCGTCGGTGTCGCCAGCCAGATCGAAGACTATTCGAAGCTGGCCGATACGGTCGCCTCGCACCTGTCGATCAAGATCGTCGAGAAGCAGGAAATGCTGGAGACCACCAGCGTGAAGATGCGTCTGGAAAAGGCGCTCGGCTTCATGGAAGGTGAGATTTCCGTCCTGCAGGTCGAAAAGCGCATCCGCTCGCGCGTCAAGCGCCAGATGGAAAAGACCCAGCGCGAGTACTACCTCAACGAACAGATGAAAGCGATCCAGAAGGAACTCGGCGACGGCGAGGATGGCCGTGACGAGATGGCCGAGATCGAGGAGCGCATCGCCAAGACGAAGCTCTCCAAGGAAGCGCGCGAAAAGGCTGACGCTGAACTGAAGAAGCTGCGCCAGATGAGCCCGATGTCCGCGGAAGCGACCGTGGTTCGCAACTATCTGGATTGGCTGCTCGGTCTGCCCTGGGGCAAGAAGTCGAAGATCAAGACCGACCTGAACCATGCCGAAAACGTGCTCAACACGGATCATTTCGGTCTCGATAAGGTCAAGGAACGCATCGTCGAGTATCTCGCCGTGCAGGCGCGTTCGTCGAAGATCAAGGGTCCGATCCTGTGCCTCGTCGGCCCTCCCGGCGTCGGCAAGACCTCGCTCGCCAAGTCGATCGCCAAGGCGACCGGCCGCGAATATGTGCGCATGGCGCTCGGCGGCGTTCGTGACGAAGCCGAGATCCGCGGTCACCGCCGCACCTATATCGGCTCCATGCCGGGCAAGGTGGTGCAGTCGATGAAGAAGGCGAAGCGGTCCAACCCGCTGTTCCTGCTCGACGAAATCGACAAGATGGGCCAGGACTTCCGCGGCGATCCGTCGTCGGCTCTGCTCGAGGTGCTGGATCCGGAACAGAACTCGACCTTCATGGACCACTACCTTGAAGTCGAATACGACCTGTCCAACGTGATGTTCATCACCACGGCCAACACGCTGAACATTCCGGCGCCGTTGATGGACCGTATGGAAGTGATCCGCATCGCCGGCTACACCGAAGAGGAAAAGCTGGAGATCGCCAAGCGGCATCTGCTGCCGAAGGCGATCCGCGACCACGCGCTGCAGCCGAAGGAGTTCTCCGTGACTGACGGAGCCCTGATGGCGGTCATCCAGACCTACACGCGGGAAGCCGGTGTTCGTAACTTCGAGCGCGAATTGATGAAGCTCGCCCGCAAGGCGGTGACCGAGATCATCAAGGGCAAGACGAAGACGGTCGAAGTCACGGCGGACAACATCAACGACTACCTTGGTGTTCCGCGCTTCCGTCACGGCGAAGCCGAACGCGACGATCAGATCGGCGTGGTCACGGGTCTTGCCTGGACCGAGGTCGGCGGCGAATTGCTGACGATCGAAGGCGTCATGATGCCCGGCAAGGGCCGCATGACGGTCACCGGCAACCTGCGTGACGTGATGAAGGAATCGATTTCGGCGGCGGCGTCCTATGTCCGCTCGCGGGCGATCGATTTCGGCATCGAGCCTCCGATGTTCGACAAGAGCGACATCCACGTGCACGTGCCGGAAGGTGCGACGCCGAAGGATGGTCCGTCGGCCGGTGTCGCCATGGCAACCGCGATCGTGTCGATCATGACCGGCATCCCGATCTCCAAGGACGTCGCGATGACCGGCGAGATCACGCTGCGCGGCCGCGTGCTGCCGATCGGCGGTCTCAAGGAGAAGCTGCTGGCAGCGCTCCGGGGAGGCATCAAGAAGGTGCTGATTCCCGAAGAGAACGCCAAGGATCTCGCCGAGATCCCGGATAACGTGAAGAACGCACTCGAAATCATCCCGGTTTCGCGGATGGGCGAGGTGCTTGTACACGCTCTGGCGCGCATGCCGGAACCGATCGAATGGGACCCGGCAAGGGAGCCGGCAACCGTCGCAGTGGTTGATTCGCAGGACGAAGCAGGCTCCTCGATCGCCCACTAAAAAGTGCCGGTGAATGGGCGCAGCGACCTCACGCGGCGCCCATTTTGCAGAAAAATTGGGAAGACCGGCCTCTGGCCGGTCTTTTTTGTTGTAAAAGCGCCCTGCAAGCCTTGCATTCCAAGGGATTAGGCGCAATTGGGAAAGGCAAGACGCGGGCGATGCGCAAGCCGCCGCGGCTTAAAACACAGTCGTTTCGAACCAATCTGAAAGGGGTGGAAACATGAACAAAAATGAGCTCGTGTCTGCCGTTGCTGAGAAGGCCGGACTTTCCAAGACCGACGCATCTTCTGCAGTTGATGCAGTTTTCGAGACCATCCAGGGCGAGCTGAAGAGCGGCGGCGACATTCGCCTGGTCGGCTTCGGCAACTTCTCGGTTTCGCGCCGCGAAGCCTCGAAGGGCCGCAACCCGTCCACGGGTGCGGAAGTTGACATCCCGGCCCGCAACGTGCCGAAGTTCACGGCCGGCAAGGGCCTGAAGGACGCCGTCAACGGCTGATCAGATTTGCTTGGCGGCCGGACACGAGGCCGGCAGTCCAGGTATTCGAGGGTTCGGCGAAAGCCGGACCCTTTCGCATTCCGGGGGGCTGCCCTTGCGGCCTCCTGCCATTTGCTCTACGGCTTGCCCATTCTCAGGGCGGGGTGAAAATCCCCACCGGCGGTAAGGGCGCTGCAACATCATGCGGTGACCCAAGCCCGCGAGCGCCTTTCTCCTGAAGCGGGGAAGGGGTCAGCAGATCCGGTGCAATTCCGGAGCCGACGGTCATAGTCCGGATGAAAGAGAATGGTCGTCGGCACGAAGAGCAGGGCTGCCCGGCGTCGTGCCGTGCGCTCATGCGTCCTGATTTGTGTTTGTCCATTTCTCAGGATGCGTGACATGAATCAGACTTCCCTCGGTTTGTCCTCCTCGCGCGCCATGGCCGGTGCCGGCTTCATGGTGCTGGCCGGTATTGCCTTCGCCGGGCTCAATGTCGTTACCCAATGGCTGACGATGAAACTCGGCTTTCCCGCTGCCGCCACGGCCTTCTGGCAATATGCCTTCGCCCTTCTCTTTTCTTTGCCGTTCCTGCGGCGCGTCGGACTTTCGGCGATGCGCACCGATTACCCGTGGCGCCACGTCGTGCGCGTGGCCCTCGCGGCCTTCGGCGTCGGGGCCTGGGTCTCCAGCCTTGCGCATGTGCCGATCTGGCAGGCGATTGCCCTGGTGATGACCTCGCCGTTCTTCATCATCCTTGGCGCTCGCCTGTTTCTCGGCGAACGCGTCGGTCCGGCCCGCTGGACCGCGACCGCGGTCGGATTTGCCGGTGCGATGATCATTCTTGAACCCTGGTCGGACAGCTTCACCTGGGCAGCGCTGCTGCCGATCCTCTCCGCCTTGCTCTGGGGCGCCTCGTCGCTCATCACCAAGAGCCTGACGAGCAGCGAGCGTCCCGAAACCATCACCATCTGGCTGCTTGTCCTTTTGACCCCGATCAATGGCGCCATTGCGCTCACGGCCGGTTTCGCGGTGCCGCAGGGCATGGCGCTCGGCCTTCTCGTGCTCGCCGGGGTCATGACAGTGTTCGCGCAATATTTGCTGACGCTCGCCTATACGGTTGCCGACGCCGCCTATGTGCAGCCCTTCGATGATTTGAAGCTGCCGCTCAATGTCTTTGCCGGCTGGCTGGTCTTCGGTTACGCACCGACAGGCTATCTCTGGTTCGGTGCGGTCCTGATCCTTGGCGCGTCACTGTTCATCATGCGCAACGAGAGTCGGCGCGAACGGGAGGCTGTTGCAACCTGAACGGTGTAAAATCCGGCCGGTGTCATTCGGCTGTCATCGCAGTCGCGCAGAACCCCCATGTTTTCAGTATTCTCCATGGGGGATTTCAATGATCATTACTTCGCGCGTGACCGCGTTCGCGGCCGTCCTTCTTGCTTCCGCGGCATTTCCTGCGGCGGCTGAACCTGTATTCAATCGTATTGCGTCCTTTGCCGTTGCCGACAATCTGCCCGATGGTGACGCGCGCAAAGCGCCGACGTCCGCCGAGATCATCACGGCCAGCGAAGACGGCAATACGCTGATCTACTCCGACAGCCCGGGCAAGCGCGTCGGCCTGATCGACATCACCGATGCCAAGGCGCCGAAGGCAGCCGGCACAATCTCTTTCGACGGTGAGCCGACCTCCGTTACTGTTGCCGGCGCCAAGGCGCTCGTTGCGGTCAACACGCGCGAAAGCTTCGTCAAGCCTTCCGGTCTTCTGGCAATCGTCGACCTGGCGTCGAAGAAGGTGGATGCGACCTGCGATCTCGGCGGTCAGCCGGACTCGGTTGCCGTCAACAAGGACCGTACGCTTGCAGCCATCGCCATTGAAAACGAGCGCGACGAGGAAGTGAACGACGGCAAGATCCCGCAGATGCCGGCCGGCGATCTGGTGATCCTGTCCTTGAAGGACGGCGTTGCCGATTGCGGCTCGCTGAAGCGCGTGACGCTGACGGGTCTTGCCGAAATCGCTGGCGAAGATCCGGAGCCGGAATTCGTCTCCTTCAACGGCAAGGACGAGATTGCGCTGACGTTGCAGGAGAACAACCACATCGTCGTCATCGACGGCAAGACTGCGACGGTGAAGACGCACTTCTCTGCTGGCACCGTCGACCTCAAGGATATCGACATCAAGCGCAACGGCGCCATCGCCTTCAAGGACGAGCAGCCGGGCCGCGAGCGCGAGCCCGATGCGGTGAAGTGGCTCAACGATAACCGCATCGTCGTTGCCAACGAAGGTGACTACGAAGGCGGCTCGCGCGGCTTCACGATCTTCGACACCACCGGCAAGGTGCTCTACGAATCGGGCGCGAGCTTCGAGCATGCCGTTGCCGCGATCGGCCACTACCCGGAAAAGCGCTCGTCGGCCAAGGGCGCGGAGCCCGAGGGGCTGGAAGCGGCCAAGTTCGGCGACGACAACCTGTTCTTCCTGCTCGCCGAGCGCGCTTCCGTCGTCGGCGTCTACAAGGATACGGGTGCGGAGCCCGAACTGCTGCAACTGCTGCCGTCGGGCATCTCGCCGGAAGGCGCCGTCGCGATCCCGTCGCGCAATCTGCTTGCGACCGCCAATGAAGTCGACCTCGTCGAGGACGGCGGCGCGCGTTCGCATGTGATGATCTATGAGCGCGGCGAAGGCGAAGCTGCCTATCCGCAGATCCACTCCGCCGAGAAGGACGGGCTGCCGATCGGCTTCGGTGCACTCTCCGGTCTTGCTGCCGTCTCGGACAAGCCGGGCTTCCTGCGCGCCGTCAACGACTCGGTCTTCTCGTCGCAGCCGACGATCTTCACCATCGACGCCACCCAGAAGCCGGCGCTGATCACCGAGACGCTCGCCATCACCCGTGACGGCGCACCGGCTCAGAAGCTCGACATCGAAGGCATCGCCAATGACGGGGAAGGGGGCTTCTGGCTCGCATCGGAAGGCAATTCCGACAAGCTCTACAGCCACGCGCTCTTCCACGTGAACAAGAAGGGCGAGATCAAGAAGGAAATCGCTTTGCCTGAGGCGCTGCGCGCCGGCGAAACCCGCTTCGGCTTCGAAGGCATCACCGTTGTTGGCGAAGGCGACGACCAGACGCTGTGGATGGCTGTTCAGCGCGAATGGAAGGACGACGAGAAGGGCTTCGTCAAGCTCGTCTCCTACAAGCCGAAGAGCGAAGAGTGGGGTGCCGTGCGCTACCCCCTGGAAAAGGCCGGTGACGGCTGGGTCGGCCTGTCGGAAATCTCCGTTCATGGTGACTACGCCTACATCATCGAGCGCGACAACCTGATCGGCCAGGCAGCCAAGCTCAAGAAGATCTACCGCGTCGCGCTGACGGAACTGAAGCCGGCAGCACTTGGTGGCGAACTGCCTGTCGTCAAGAAGGAGGAGGTTCGTGACCTCATTCCCGACCTGAAGGCGCTCAACGGCTATGTCGTCGACAAGGTCGAGGGCTTCACCGTCGATGCAGCCGGCAATGGCTACGTCGTCACCGACAATGACGGTGTCGACGACTCCTCCGGCGAAACCCTGTTCTTCTCCATTGGCGCCATCAACGCGATGTAAGCGTTAACGCCCGGAGAAAACGGAAGAGGCCGGGACATGATGTCCCGGCCTCTTTCTGTTTCGGACTGGCAGGAAATAAATAGCACGATCCCGAATAGCGGGCGCCGACTAGCGGGCGACAGCGACCTGCGCTGCCTCTTCGGCCTCATCCTTGCGCTTGCGGATCTCATCCGTCCTGTCGACCAGCTTGCCGACGATGCCGTAGAGGGCATCGAGTTCCTCGTCGTCGAGCGCCGAGAAAATCTCCTCGAGCAGCTGCTTGCGTGGATGCTCTGCGGCTTCAAGCACGACGCGACCCGTTTCGGTAATCGAGACGATCTTGGCGCGCCGGTCCTCGGGATCGGGCTTGCGCATCACCAGGCGGTCGCGTTCCAGACCGTCGATGGCCTCGGTGACCGTGCGCGGCGCGAAGTTCAGCGCACAGGCGATATCTGTCGAGCGACAGGGACCGAGCTTGCTCAGGAAGAAGAGGAACTTGCTGCGTGCCAGCGACACGCCTTCTTCGGTCATCGATTCGTTCACCAGCCGATGGACCCGGTGGTAGAGCTCGAACAGTCTATCGGAAACTTCAAATGTCTTCTTCATGATCGTCGCTGGAATTTCATGAGGTGCCATGTGAAATGGCAGTAACATTAGTGATAGTTACAATTGCCACCTTTGTCGACAGAAACCTCTGAGACTTCACGGTAAGCACTTGGAGGCAAAGAAACGGCCGCCGTTTCCGGCGGCCGTTTCTGTTGGTTTGTCAAGAATTTCGTGTCTCGAACCCGCCCGCGAAAAACCAAGCACGGGCGTGCGTCGTGGTTATGCCGCCCGGCGTGTCGAGCCGGCCGACGGCGCGTAGCCGTAGGCCTGAGCCTCTTCCAGCGTGAAGCGGGCGATCAGCTCGCGCAGGCGGCCGGCTTCCTGGGCAAGCGTGGCGCTTGCGGCATTGGCTTCCTCGACCATGGCTGCGTTCTGCTGCGTCACCTGATCCATCTGGTTCACGGCGGTGTTGACCTCCGACAGTCCGGCGGACTGCTCCTGCGCCGAGATGGCGATCGCATCCATGTGCTGGTTGATCGTGACGATGAAGCCTTCGATGGTGCGCAGAGCCTCGCCGGTTTCGCGCACGAGCCGGACACCGCTTTCGACTTCGACGGCGGAGTTGCGGATCAGGTCCTTGATCTCCTTGGCCGCATTGGCCGAGCGCTGGGCAAGTTCGCGGACTTCCTGAGCGACGACGGCGAAACCCTTGCCGGCATCACCGGCGCGGGCTGCTTCGACGCCGGCGTTCAGCGCCAGAAGGTTCGTCTGGAAGGCAATTTCATCGATGACGCCGATGATGTTCGAGATCTGGCTCGACGAATGCTCGATGCGGCCCATGGCATCGACGGCGCCCGAGACGATGGCGCCGGATTTGCGGGCGCTTTCGTTTGCCTGGCTGGCGACGGCACGGGCCTCGTTGGTGCGCTTCGACGAATTGCCGACATTGACGGTGATCTGGTCGAGTGCTGCTGCGGTTTCTTCCAGTGAGGCCGCCTGCTGCTCGGTTCGGCGCGACAGGTCGTCGGCACTCTGGCTGACTTCGCGCGCACCGCTGTCGATGCTGCCGGAGCTGGCCGAAACGGCAGCAAGCGTATCGGCCAACTGAGCGACGGCCTGGTTCAGGTCGTGGCGGAGCTGCTCGAAGTCCGGCGCAAAGGGTTCGTCGAGCTGGAAGGCGAGATCGCCGGAGGCAAGCCTGCGCAGGCCACCAGCAAGACCGGCCGTCGCTTCCTGGAGGCGGTGCTGAGCCGCAGTTTCGGCTTCCTCGGTCAGACGCAGGCGATCGGCCTCAGCCTGGGCGCGCTGTGCCTGGGCATCCGCTTCGAGCTGCTGGTTGGTGATTGCCGCCTGACGGAAGACTTCGACGGCACGGGCCATCTCGCCGATTTCGTCCTTGCGGGCGCCGTAGGGGATGCTGCTGTCCGTGTCGCCTTCCGCAAGGCGCGCCATCGAACGGGTGATGATCTGGATCGGGCGGGCGATACCGCGCACGGCATAGAGAATGGCGCCGAGCACGATGATCGCCGCGACGGCGATGACGGCCATTTCGATCATGCGGATCTGGTCGTGCGTTGCCGAGCTTGCTGCAACCGCGGCGTCGGCGCCGGCGACGTTGAGCGCGCGCACTTCCTTGATCGCCTCGTCGACCTTCTGTTCGGTCTCCCGCATCTCGACCTTGAAGACGCTCTGCGCCTTCATGTTCTCAAGGTTGTTCGAGAGCTTGACCATGCCATCGGCGATGGCGAGGTAGGCCTGATAGGCAGCGCGTACCTTTTCCAGCGCGGCCTTGTCGGCGTCCGTTACCATCAGCGCCGCATAGTCGTCGGCGAGCTTGTTGAAGCCTTCGACGGTCTGGCCGATGACTTTTTCCGCGGCCTTCTTCTCGAAGGGCGTTAGCGAGATCAGGTGGCGCGCAAAGGCCATGCGCGTATCGGAAAGCTGGGTTTCGAGCGCGCGGGAAAGCGAGACACGCGGCAGCCAGGTGGTGGCGATCTCGTTGTTGCGCTCGTTCATCATCTTGATGCCGCCGAGCGACGAGACGGCAAGCGCCGCGACGATGACGGCGACCACGAGGAAAAGGGCAATGAGCGTATGTGAAATCTTGAGCCGTGACATAGGTTCCCCCCGGAAGGACGGCCGTCCATAAAAGCTGTACTTGATGAAGTCGTTCCGGCTCTTGATCGTCATGACGGAGCGGATGCCGAAGCAGGAATCATTCCGGTGCCTGGATGCGCTGGGAGCGCAGCCGGCGGAAACCTAGCGAACAAGATGTTACAAAAGCCCTAATCGATTAAAGTGAGTATAATCTGATATTTGCAGGTACTCCGGCGGTGCTGTTGACCATTCGTTTTCGGCAAATCCTGCGGGGATGTTCTGTATTAGTCTTGGCTTTACTTGGCTGGTCTGAAATATGCTCGTCTGCAGCAGGCCAATCTCCCACCGTGGATGAAGGGTCGACGCTGATTGACGGGCGGCGGCCTGCCGGGCCATGGTCGGCCATGCCCTTCCGCTTCGTCCATACCGCAGATCTTCATCTCGATTCGCCCCTCCGCAGCCTCGCCCTTAGAAACGCCGACCTCGCTGAGATCGTGCGCGGCGCGTCCAGGCGCGCCTTCGTCAAGATCGTCGATCTCTGCATTGCCGAAAAGGTCGATGCGCTGCTGATCGCAGGCGACCTCTATGACGGCAGCCAGACGTCGATGAACACGGCGCTGTTTCTCGGGAGGGAGTTGCGCCGGCTGGATGAGGCGGGGATCCGGGCGTTCATCATCCGTGGCAACCACGATGCCCAGTCGCAGGTCACCAACGAGCTCACTTTGCCGCCTTCGGCGCATGTGTTCAAAGGCAGAGCGAAGGCCGTTCTTGCCAAGACCTTGGCAAGCGGGCGCGACGTCTATGTGCACGGGGTGAGTTTCGCCAGCCCGCACGCGCCGGAAAGCCTGCTGCCGGCCTTTCAGCCGCCGATGTCGGGGGCGCTCAACATCGGCATGCTGCACACAAGCCTTGCCGGTGCGGCCGGCCATGATCTCTACGCGCCCTGCAGCGCCGCCGACCTCGTGGCACATGGTTTTGACTACTGGGCTCTCGGCCACATCCATCAACGCCAGATCCATGCAACGGCCCCCTTCGTCGTCATGCCCGGCATACCGCAGGGCCGCGATGTCAACGAAGCCGGTGTGAAGAGCGTGACGCTGGTGGCGATCGATGACGACGGCCGGATCGAGATTAACGAGCTGCCGATCGGCATCGCCAGTTTCGAGCGCCTGTCAGTCGATATTGCCGGCCTCTCCGAGTGGCGCGACGTGCTCGATGCGGTCAGGCAGGCGCTTGTGCGGACATCTGTGGATACGCCGGCGGAAAATGTGATCCTGCGCGTAACGCTGACGGGCGCAACACCGCTGGCCTGGCGCCTTCGCCGCGACACGGATTTGCTGCGCGCCGAGATCGACAACATCGCGGCCGGCATCGTCGGTTGCTGGATCGAGAAGCTGGAACTCGCCTGCGGCAATCCCCTGGTGGAAAAAGCGGGTGCAATGCTGGATCCGGTCGATGAGCTGGTGGCCCTCGTCGAGGCCGATGTTCTGCCGGCTCACGGATTTCGCCAGGAAGTCCGGGCAGCCGTGGAAGATCTGCTGCAACAACTGCCTCCTGAGCTGCGCCAGGCGTTGGCACCCGATGAAGACGCGATCGAGCGCCTCGCTTTCGAGGCCAGCGCGTCGGGAGGCACGGAAGTGCTTGCCCATCTTCATGGCAGCGGTTCCGGCGAGGGCATCCACTGATGCGGCTCCGCGCCCTCGATCTCGTCCGCTATGGCAAATTCACCGATCGCCGCCTCGACTTCGGTGAGAGCGTGGCCGGCGTGCCCGATCTGCATATCGTCTACGGGCCGAACGAGGCGGGCAAGTCAACGATGTTCTCGGGCTTCCTCGATCTGCTCTTCGGGATAGAACACTCGAGCCCCTATGGGTTCCTGCATCCCTATCCGACAATGCGGGTCGGTGGCACCATCGGGGCGGCTGATCGGACGCACCGCGTGTTCCGGGTCAAACGCAAGTCGAACTCGCTGGTCGGCATCGACGACCAGCCTTTGCCCGACAATCTCTTCTCCGGTGTGCTGGGCGCGATCGATCGCGACACCTATCAGACAATGTTTTCGCTCGATGACGAGAGCATCGAGAAGGGCGGCGAGGCGATCCTGAAGAGCGAGGGAGAGCTTGGGTCGCTGTTGTTTTCCGCAAGCTCGGGACTGCCGGACAGTACGGCGATCCTTGCCGCCTTGCGCGGCCAGGCCGACGCCTTCTACCGGCCACAGGCGCGCAAGCATCAGCTTGCAGAGCTGAAGGCGCAGCTTGACGCCCTGAGGACGGAGCGAAATGCCCTCGACATCAACGCACGCGAATATGCGGCGCTGCGCAAGACGCTGGCGCAAGCACGCGACCGGCATGAGGAAGCGATCACACGTCGCGCCGAACTTCGAGTCGCGCAGTCTCGCCTGAAGGCGGAGATCGAGGCCCTGCCGCACTTTGGCCGGCTGCGTGCGCTTCGCATGGAACTGGCGAGCGCGCCGGTGCTGCCGGTCCCGCCGACCGAGTGGGCAGCCGAGCTGCCGGCGCTTCGCCGCCAGGAAGCGGAGATCGAGGTCAGGCTTCGGCAGAACCAAAGCGAGATGCAGCACCGCCGCAATGCGTTGGAAGAGCTTCCGCTCGACAAAAAAGGGCTGTGCCTGGCCGAACGGCTGACGGCGCTGCAGGAGACGGCCCTCGATGCGCGCTATGTCACGGCCGCGCGCGATATGCCGTCGCGATTGGAAGAGTTGGCGAGAACGTCGACGGAGATCGTCGGTTGCCTGCTGCGGCTCGGTGAACCGGCAGACCGCGACCCTGCCGATCTGCTGCTGCCGGCAGGGGTCGGTGCGCGACTGCAGGATCTGGCGCGCCGACATTCTGCACTGGCCGAACGGTGCGCTTCGGCTCACCACGAAGTGCAAGCCGCGGTCGAGGAAAAACGGATCGCTGAATGTGAGCTGGTGCGGATTGATGGAGAAGGGGGGCTGGCGGACACCTCCGGTCTTTCGGGGCGACTGACGCTGCTGCGTCGCAGTGACTGCCTGCTTCGGAAACAGGCCGCGGCGCAATCTCTGGATCGGCTGGAAGCGGAACTTGCCGACAAGCTGCTGCAGCTGAAGCCTTTCGCTGGAAGCGCCGACGATCTGCTGGCGCTCAGCGTTCCAGCGCCCGGAGCGCTTGAGGCGTTGCGTAGGGCCGCAGCCACTTTGGAAGAGCGGCAAGCGCGCGTATCCGATCGCGTTGCCGGCGAGCAGGAGCTGCTTGTGGGCGAGGAGGCGCGGCTGGCCGCGCAGTCCGCCGTTGGCGGCACTCTGGACGATGTTTCGGCCGCGGCACTGCGTCGCCGTCGTGACGAGGCCTGGGAGCGGCACAAGGGCCGGCTTCTTCAGGAAACGGCTGTCGCTTTCGAAGAGGCGATGGGTAGGGATGACGAAGTTACCGCGCTGCGCCTCGCCGAAACGGCGCGGCTTGCCGATATGCGCGGCCTGTCTCTTTCGATCGCCGAGAGACGCGCCCGCCTTGCGGCGCTGCGCGAGCAGCAGCAGCGATGCAGCGAGGAGGTGGCGCTCCAGGCGCAGTCTCTGGAAGTCGTCGTCACGTCCTGCGGCTTGCCGAGCGTCACGGGCTTGCTCCAACTGGAAGCCTGGCTCGCTATCCGGAGTTCGGCGCTCGAACTTCGCGCGCAATTGCGCCCTGTCCGTCTGGAGTTCGACCGGGCGCATGCCGAGGAGGCCGAAGCGATTCGCGGGCTCAGCGACGAACTCGCCGGCATCGGCATGGAAGGAGGGCTGTCGGAGCGACTCGACGATCTCCTGCAGATCGCAGAGCGCGTCGTATCGCAGGCACAGACCTCAGCCGCCGCCCGCAACACAGCCCGCGAGGCGGCAAAGCGCAGCGCGACGGTTCTTGAAGGCCGACGCTCGACCCTTGATCTTGCTGAAACCGAAATGACTACCTGGCAGGAGCAGTGGAATACGCTTCTTGCCAAGAGCTGGCTTGCGGAACGCAGCGACCGGCTCGTGCCGGAGCAGATTGGCGCGATGCTTGCGGTCCTGCAGGACCTGGACAAGCTCGTACAGCGCAAGGCCGATCTCGAGTATCGTGTCGCCGGGATGCGCAAGGATCAGGCGGCATTCGAACGTGCCATCGCCGACCTCGCTGGCGGACCGCTGACAGACGATACGTTCACAACCTTTACGGCGCTCAAGGCGCGTGCTGCCGAGGCCCAGCGGCTTTCCGACCGCCGGGCGACATTCCTGTCGGAGCTGGCCCGCTTGGACGACGAGCGACGCGCAATCTGTGCCGAGCAAGAGCTCCATATAGCGCGCCGGCGCCTCGTCCTCGAGTTTTTCGACTGTGAAACGGTCGACGATGCCATGCAGCAGTTCGAAGCCGCGCGCGAGCAGGGGCGCCTGCGCCAGCGAATCGCCGAACTGGAAGCGGATATCGCTTCCCGATTGGGCGTTTCCATGTGCCAGCAGGCCGAGGCGTTGCTCGCAGAGCTCGATGCGGCCGCGGTCCTGCTGGAATTGGCGCGGCTCGATGCGGCGCTTGAAGACAGCGACCGCGAAGTCAGCGAGTTGCACACGGATATGCGCGGCAAGGAGAAGGCACTCGTCGATGTCGAAGGCGGGGACACGGTTGCCGATCTCGATCAGAAGCGGCGAACGCTGCTGCTCGACATCGAGAACAGGGCGCTTGGCTATTTGCGGCTCCGGGCCGGCGTCATCGCAGCGGAGATGGCGCTCCGGCTTTTCCGCGAGCGGCATCGCAGCGCGATGATGCGCCGCGCCTCCGAAACCTTCAGCCGGATCAGTGGCGGAGAATATTCCGGCCTATCGGCGCAGTCCGACAAGGGGCAGGAGTTCCTGATCGCCAATGCCGCTGGTGGTGGATCGAAACTTGCCAAGGATCTCTCCAAGGGCACCCGATTCCAACTCTATCTGGCGCTCAGGATCGCCGGCTATCACGAAATCGCGGCAGCGCGCGAATCGCTGCCCTTTATCGCCGACGACATCATGGAGACCTTCGATGACGGGCGTGCTGGCCGCGCTTTCGAGCAAATGGCCGAAATGGCGCGCGTGGGCCAGGTGATCTACCTGACGCACCACGAACATCTTTGCGAGATCGCCCGCAGTGCCTGCCCGACTGTGACAATCCACAGGTTATGATAGGCTCGCGGGCGAGGTAGTGCCTGTTGGCGTGACGCGCTTTCGCTGAAAAGAAGCGCCGCAAACGAAAAACCCGGAGGAACGAGAGATGGACATCATACCCGGTGGGTCGAGACCTTCGACGCGCGCGCCGGCTGAGTATTTCACCGGTACGGTGCGGCAGGATCCGGTCATCGAGACCGCAGATCCGGCGNATCCGCGCCGTCAGCGTTACCTTCGAGCCGGGCGCCCGCACCGCCTGGCACACCCATCCACTCGGTCAGACATTGATCGTGACCGCCGGCCGCGGCCTCGCGCAAAGCTGGGGCGGCCCGGTGCGCGAGATTCGTGTCGGCGACGTGGTCTGGTTCCTGCCGGGCGAAAAACACTGGCACGGTGCCGCACCCGATACCGCAATGGTTCATCTTGCGATTCAGGAAGCGCTCGACGGCAAGGCTGTGGATTGGCTGGAGCATGTGACCGACGAACAGTATCGCGGGGCGTAGAGCCACGCGACAGAATCAGCTGACCGACAGGAACGGCCGGTCACGTCGATGGTGGGGAGTGCATGGCTGACGGCGGCTGTCAGGCACAGCCGCTTCTGTCCCCGACAGGCGCCGCTCAACATCAGCGCTATCGTGGCACAGATAGGCGTCGCCGGAGCGAACGCATTCTCGGCCTATGAACAGTCACGAACGCAACAAGGTTCTAACGCCGCGAGGTCGCTATCTTATGCGATGAATTGGGAGGAGAAGGAAAATGGTGGGCGATGAGAGACTCGAACTCCCGACATCCTCGGTGTAAACGAGGCGCTCTACCAACTGAGCTAATCGCCCTTCAGCGTTTGGACCGGATCAGTCCGCCGCGTCGGTGGCCGTGATCTAGGCGTAACCGAAAAAAACCGCAAGAGCATTTGTATCGTTTTTATGATTTTTTTTGTCTTGGATCGCGCGATGCCCTGAATTGCCGGGGTTCCTGGTTGTGGACAAGAAAGCGTGTCTTTGGCCGTCACCCGTGGCAGGGGAGGGCGAGAGATAAAGATTTGCCGTTCGGGATCACTGCACGGGATGGAAGAGGCGATCGGAGTGGGCATGTGGCTGCGTCGTGTGCATGATCCGGCCTCCTGAACTTTGTCGTCACTTTGTCCTGTGGATCTATTTTCATTCCGTCACGGATTTGTCTTCAAACACGCTTGACACCCAAATGCGAACCGCTTAGTTAGCCGCTCATCGAACGGGCAAGCCCGCTCGGTGCCGGGGCGGAAACGCTCCAACCAAGTCAAGATGATGCGGGTGTAGCTCAGTCGGTTAGAGTGCCGGCCTGTCACGCCGGAGGTCGCGGGTTCGAGCCCCGTCACTCGCGCCACTCTTGATCTGGAATTGCCTAGGCATTCTCAGGAAGCGCCGATGGTGGTAATAATGATCGTTCGCGGTCATCATGCGCGGGTGTAGCTCAGTCGGTTAGAGTGCCGGCCTGTCACGCCGGAGGTCGCGGGTTCGAGCCCCGTCACTCGCGCCATTTCTTCTTCTTACACTCCTCCTGTTTTTGCGTGCGCTAGCCCTGATTTGTGCACTGCGGCAATCTGTCTCTCCTTGCCGCTGTTTACGGTAAAGTCGGTCACGGCTTGCGATTCCGAGCTTTGTCGTCTCCACCCATTCGATCCTGTGTCGCGAACCGGTTTAATTGACCCTTGAAGGCTTGCGCACGGGCGCGGGCTGCGCTAACCACTCTGGCGTTGCAACATATTTTTCGGCCTGCGAGATCTGTTGTTCTGGCGCTCTCCCATGCGCCCTCCCGCAGGCAGGGACGGATAACAATGACTGAACTTCTCGGTTCCTACGTTCCGATCGCGATTTTCATTGGAATCGCATTGGTGATCGGTGTGGCGCTTCTGATTGCTCCCTTCGCCGTCGCCTTCAAGGCTCCTGATTCGGAAAAACTGTCGGCCTACGAGTGCGGCTTCAATGCGTTCGATGACGCCCGCATGAAGTTCGACATCCGCTTCTATCTCGTGTCGATCCTCTTCATCATCTTCGACCTCGAAGTGGCCTTCCTCTTCCCCTGGGCGGTCTCGTTCCATGAGCTGGGCTGGTTCGGCTTCTGGTCGATGATGGTCTTCCTCGGCGTGCTGACGATCGGCTTTATCTATGAATGGAAGAAGGGAGCGCTGGAATGGAACTAGCAGCATCCGGCACTACGCTCGTTGCGCCCAAGCCGAAGGGGATCATCGATCCCTCCACCGGCAAGCCGATCGGCAGCAATGATGCATTCTTCGGCGAGATCAACAATGAACTCGCCGACAAGGGTTTTCTCGTCACCTCGACGGATGAGCTCATCAACTGGGCCCGTACCGGCTCGCTGATGTGGATGACCTTCGGTCTCGCCTGCTGCGCGGTCGAGATGATGCAGATGTCGATGCCGCGTTATGATGCCGAGCGTTTCGGTTTCGCGCCGCGCGCCTCACCGCGTCAGTCCGACGTCATGATCGTCGCCGGCACGCTGACCAACAAGATGGCGCCTGCGCTCCGCAAGGTCTACGACCAGATGCCGGAGCCGCGTTACGTCATCTCGATGGGTTCTTGCGCCAACGGTGGCGGCTACTACCATTATTCCTATTCGGTTGTTCGCGGCTGCGACCGCGTCGTTCCCGTCGACATCTATGTGCCAGGCTGTCCTCCCACAGCAGAAGCGCTGCTTTACGGCGTGCTTCTGCTGCAGAAGAAGATTCGCCGGACCGGCACGATCGAGCGCTAAGGCAGGGGGTCTTTGATATGAGTGAAGCCCTGAACGAGCTTGCGTCCTACCTGCGCGAAACACGCGGTGCGCTGATCTCCGACGCGTCGCTGAACTATGGCGAACTGACGCTGACGACTACGTCTGCGAACCTCATCGCGCTGCTCACCTTCCTGCGCGATGACGTGCACTGCGCTTTCATCAACTTCGTCGATGTCTGCGGCGTCGACTGGCCGCAGCGTCCCGACCGTTTCGATGTCGTCTATCACCTGCTGTCGCCGCGCCAGAACCTGCGCGTGCGCATTAAGGTCCAGACCGGCGAGAACGAGCCTGTGCCGTCGGCGACGCCGGTCTATCCCGGCGCCGACTGGTTCGAGCGTGAAGCCTACGACATGTACGGCATCCTGTTCACCGGCCATCCGGACCTGCGCCGCATCCTGACGGACTACGGTTTCGAAGGACATCCGCTGCGCAAGGACTTTCCGGTCACCGGTTTTGTCGAGGTCCGTTACGACGACGAAGCCAAGCGCGTCGTCTACGAACCCGTCGAGCTGAAGCAGGAATTCCGCAACTTCGACTTCCTCTCTCCCTGGGAAGGCACGGATTACGTCCTGCCCGGCGACGAGAAGGCGAAGGCACGGTGAGACTAAATGGCCCGCGGTAGCCGTCGAACGGCTGCCGTCCGGCCTGGAGCAATCGGTATGACCGAACATAACGTCCGCAATTTCAACATCAACTTTGGCCCGCAGCATCCGGCGGCGCACGGCGTTCTTCGTCTGGTGCTCGAGCTTGATGGCGAGATCGTCGAGCGCGTCGATCCGCATATCGGCCTGCTGCATCGCGGCACCGAGAAGCTGATCGAGACCAAGACCTATCTGCAGGCCGTGCCCTATTTCGACCGCCTCGACTACGTGGCGCCGATGAACCAGGAGCATGCCTTTGCGCTGGCGATCGAGAAGCTGACGGCCACGGAAGTGCCGATCCGCGGCCAGCTCATCCGCGTCCTCTACTCGGAAATCGGCCGCATCCTCTCGCACCTGCTGAACGTGACCACGCAGGCCATGGACGTCGGTGCGTTGACGCCGCCGCTCTGGGGTTTCGAAGAGCGCGAAAAGCTGATGGTGTTCTATGAGCGTGCCTGCGGCGCGCGCATGCACTCGGCCTATTTCCGTCCGGGCGGTGTCCATCAGGACCTGCCGCACGAGCTGGTCGAAGACATCGGCAAGTGGATCGATCCGTTCCTGAAGACCGTCGACGACATCGACGAGCTCCTGACGGGCAACCGCATCTTCAAGCAGCGCAACGTCGATATCGGCGTCGTCAAGCTCGATGACGCCTGGGCCTGGGGATTCTCGGGCGTGATGGTGCGTGGCTCGGGTGCTGCCTGGGACCTGCGCCGCTCGCAGCCCTACGAATGCTATTCCGACATGGAATTCGACATTCCGATCGGCAAGAACGGCGACTGCTTCGACCGCTACCTGATCCGCATGATCGAAATGCGCCAGTCGGCGCGCATCATGCGCCAGTGCGTCGATCGCCTGCTCGGCGATGCCAAAGTCGGTCCGGTTTCGTCGCTCGACGGCAAGATCGTTCCGCCGAAGCGCGGCGAGATGAAGCGCTCGATGGAAGCGCTGATCCACCACTTCAAGCTCTACACCGAAGGCTATCACGTGCCGGCCGGCGAAGTTTACGCCGCCGTCGAAGCGCCGAAGGGCGAGTTCGGCGTCTACCTCGTCTCCGACGGCACCAACAAGCCCTATCGCTGCAAGATCCGTGCGCCGGGTTACGCGCATCTCCAGGCGATGGATTTCCTCTGTCGGGGACACCAGCTTGCCGACGTTTCGGCCGTGCTGGGCTCCCTCGATATCGTGTTCGGTGAGGTGGACCGCTGATGCGTCTCGTGCCCCTGGCCACGCTTGCTCTTCTCGCGTTTGTATCGACCGCTTCCGCACAGGAATCGGTCGATAGCGGCGCGACGTCGGGCGGCATGCGCGGGGGCTCGATGGCCGACCTTGTGGCCAAGGGCTACGAGATCAAGGCCGCGGTCGCCAATGGCACGCGCTACATCGTATTTTTGCAGAAAGACCAGTCAGCCTATGCCTGCGAATTCGTCTCTGTGACGAAATCGCGGTGCGGTTCGATTAACTGATAAGGTGTCCACTAGAATGTCCGTTCGTCGACTAGCCGAAGACACCGTCCAGCCAGCGAGCTTTGCCTTCAGCAAGGAGAACGCCGCCTGGGCGAAGGAAACGATCAAGAAATACCCCAAGGGCCGTGAGCAGTCCGCCGTCATTCCGCTTTTGATGCGCGCTCAGGACCAGGACGGCTGGGTCACGAAGGCCGCCATTGAGTCGATCGCCGACATGCTCGGCATGGCCTATATCCGCGCGCTCGAAGTCGCGACCTTCTACACCCAGTTCCAGCTGAAGCCTGTCGGTACGCGTGCGCACGTTCAGGTTTGCGGCACGACGCCGTGCATGCTGCGTGGCGCCGAAGACCTGATCAAGGTCTGCAAGAGCAAGATCGCCCAGGATCCCTTCACGCTCAACGAGAGCGGCACGCTCTCCTGGGAAGAAGTCGAATGTCAGGGCGCCTGCGTCAACGCGCCGATGGTCATGATCTTCAAGGATACCTTCGAAGACCTGACGCCCGAGCAACTCGAGCAGATCATCGACCGTTTCGAAGCAGGCAAGGGTGCCGAAGTCACCCCCGGTCCGCAGATCGACCGTATCTATTCCGCACCGGAAGGCGGTCTGACGTCGCTGATGTTGGCTGATCTGGCTCCGGCCAAGGCGGCGACCAGCGCCAAGAAGGTCAGCGACGCGCCGGCCGTCTCCGTGCCGCCGTCCAACGCCGGCCGTGTCAAGACGGCTGCCAGCGAGACCAATGCTTCCCTGAAGACGCCGGCTACGGCAAAGGCCGAGGCTGCCGCCAACGCCAAGGTCGAAGGCGACACCGTCGACAAGTCGAAGCCCGCCAAGGCGGCAACCGTTTCCGGCAAGCCGCCGCTTGAGGACAAGAACCGCCCGGCCGGCATCGAAAAGCCGGCGGCCGTCGACGACCTCAAGCTGATCTCGGGCGTCGGTCCGAAGATCGAGGGTACGCTGAACGAACTGGGCATCTACACCTACGCGCAACTTGCTTCGTGGAAGAAGGCGGAGCGCGAGTGGGTCGACGGATACCTGAATTTCAAGGGCCGCATCGAACGCGACGACTGGGTCAAGCAGGCCAAGGCGCTCGCCAAGGGCGGCGAAGCCGAATACATCAAGGTCTTCGGCAAGAAGCCGCGGTAAAGAGGTGAATTATGCTCAGAGATGAAGACCGCATCTTTACCAACATCTACGGCCTCAAGGACAAGTCCCTGAAGGGCGCCATGGCGCGCGGCCACTGGGACGGCACCAAGCAGCTGCTCGAAAAGGGTCGCGACTGGATCGTCAACGAAGTGAAGGCTTCCGGCCTTCGCGGTCGTGGCGGCGCCGGCTTCCCCACCGGCCTCAAGTGGTCCTTCATGCCGAAGGAAAGCGACGGCCGTCCGCACTATCTCGTCGTCAACGCCGACGAGTCGGAGCCCGGCACCTGCAAGGACCGTGACATCATGCGTCACGATCCGCACACGCTCATCGAAGGCTGCGTCATCGCCAGCTTCGCCATGGGTGCGCATGTCGCCTATATCTATGTGCGCGGTGAGTTCGTCCGCGAGCGCGAGGCGCTGCAGGCGGCAATCGACGAGTGCTACGCCTTCGGCCTGCTCGGCAAGAACAACAAGCTCGGCTACGACATCGACATCTATGTGCACCACGGCGCCGGCGCCTATATCTGTGGCGAAGAGACGGCCCTGCTCGAAAGCCTCGAAGGCAAGAAGGGCCAGCCGCGCCTGAAGCCGCCGTTCCCGGCCAACATGGGCCTCTACGGCTGCCCGACCACCGTCAATAACGTCGAGTCGATCGCCGTCACGCCGACCATCCTGCGCCGCGGCGCCGGCTGGTATACGAGCTTCGGCCGTCCGAACAACCACGGTACCAAACTCTATTCGGTTTCCGGCCACGTCAATCGTCCGTGCACGGTCGAAGACGCGATGTCGATCCCGTTCCATGAGCTGATCGAAAAGCATTGTGGTGGCATTCGCGGCGGCTGGGACAACCTGCTCGCGGTCATCCCCGGCGGTTCGTCCGTTCCCTGCGTGCCCGGCGCGCAGATGAAGGACGCGATCATGGATTTCGACGGGCTGCGCGAAGTCGGTTCCAGTCTTGGAACCGCCGCCGTCATCGTCATGGACAGGTCGACAGACATCATCAAGGCGATCTGGCGCCTCTCGGCCTTCTACAAGCACGAGAGCTGCGGTCAGTGCACGCCGTGCCGCGAAGGTACCGGCTGGATGATGCGTGTCATGGAACGCATGGTTCAGGGTCGCGCCCAGAAGCGCGAGATCGACATGCTGTTCGACGTCACCAAGCAGGTGGAAGGCCACACGATCTGCGCGCTTGGCGACGCAGCCGCCTGGCCGATCCAGGGTCTGATCAAGCACTTCCGTCCGGAAATGGAAAAGCGCATCGACGAATACACGCGCAATGCCTCGTCGCACGGCGCGGTTCTGGAAGCGGCGGAGTAACAGGCGATGGCCGGTGCACGCGAGGAGGGACAGATGAAAGGGCAGGCCGAAACAGGCATTCCATTCGCGCGTCCGCTCGGCGGTGATCCGGCCGATCCGTTCGGCATGGCCGAATGGATGAAGGGCCTGCCGCAGGTGTCGCTGCACCCGCTGATGGTTCACCCGGCTGCCGCTATGGCGGCGGTAACAGCGATCGGTTTCGGTCTGACCAGCCACTTTGCTGGCGCGATGTTCGGCGCGATGCAGGGTGCGGTCGAGGCGGCTCAGAAGCGGGTGGAGCCGGCAGAGCAGGACGTAACCACCGTTGTCGCCGAGACGGCGCTCCCGGCAGAAGCAGAAGCGAAAACGGTCGTGAAGCCCGCCGCTTCGCCAAATCGTATTGCGGCAAAACCGGCCGTTGAGAAGGTCGCGGTCGAGAAGCCGGTCAAGGTTCGCGCGGCGCGCGCCAAGGCGCAAGCTGCTGACGACCTCAAGCGGATTTCCGGTATTGGCCCGAAGCTGGAGCAGGTGCTCAACGCGAAGGGCATTCGCGGTTTTGCCGATATCGCCGGCTGGAGCGAGGCGGACGTTGCCCGCTTTGACGACGAGCTCGGTTTCGGCGGCCGCATCAAGCGGGACGATTGGGTTGGACAGGCCAAGGCGCTGAAGGGCGCGTGAGACAATAGGGGCGGGGACCTGAGACGGTCATCGCCCGCAAGCAGCAAGGCTGTGTTGGAATTGTCCGTCGCCGGAAGGCCGATGGACGGAAGACAGGATTGAGTACGAAGATGGCAAAGCTGAAAGTCGACGGAAAAGAGATCGAGGTACCGGATCATTTCACGCTGCTTCAGGCGTGCGAAGAGGCCGGAGCCGAGGTTCCGCGCT
Source organism: Ensifer sp. 22521 (assembly GCF_052044795.1). Lineage (NCBI taxonomy): Bacteria > Pseudomonadati > Pseudomonadota > Alphaproteobacteria > Hyphomicrobiales > Rhizobiaceae > Ensifer > Ensifer sp. 22521. Next base: position 76,167 of record NZ_JBQENM010000006.1, on the reverse strand, counting down.
TCTGTTTCCATGAGCGGCTGTCGGTCGCCGGCAACTGCCGCATGTGTCTTATCGAAGTGAAGGGAGGGCCGCCAAAGCCCGCCGCTTCCTGCGCCATGGGCGTGCGCGACCTCCGTCCGGGCCCGAACGGCGAGACGCCGGAAGTCTTCACGACCACGCCGATGGTCAAGAAGGCCCGCGAAGGCGTGATGGAATTCCTGCTGATCAACCACCCGCTCGACTGCCCGATCTGCGACCAGGGCGGCGAATGCGACCTGCAGGACCAGGCGATGGCCTTCGGTATCGACAGCTCGCGTTATCAGGAAAACAAGCGCGCCGTCGAAGACAAGTATATCGGCCCGCTGGTCAAGACCGTGATGAACCGCTGCATTCACTGCACGCGTTGCGTCCGTTTCACGACCGAAGTCGCCGGTATTGCCGAGCTTGGCCTGATTGGCCGCGGCGAAGACGCCGAGATCACCACCTATCTCGAGCAGGCGATGACGTCCGAACTGCAGGGCAACGTCGTTGACCTCTGCCCGGTCGGCGCGCTGACCTCGAAGCCATTTGCCTTCACTGCTCGTCCGTGGGAGCTGAACAAGACCGAATCCATCGACGTGATGGATGCACTCGGTTCTGCGATCCGCGTCGACACCCGCGGTCGCGAAGTCATGCGCATCATGCCGCGCGTCAATGAGGACATCAACGAAGAGTGGATCTCCGACAAGAGCCGCTTCATCTGGGACGGCCTGAAGACGCAGCGTCTCGATCGTCCCTATGTCAAGAAGGACGGCCGACTGCAGCCGGCGACCTGGGGCGAAGCCTTCCAGGCGGTCAAGGCTGCCGTTGCCAAGACCTCCGGCGACAAGATCGGCGCCATCGCCGGCGACCTCGCTTCGGTCGAAGAAATGTACGCGCTGAAGCAGTTGATCGCAGCACTCGGCTCCGAGAGCGTCGATTGCCGCCAGGACGGCGCCGCACTCGACCCGTCGCTTGGCCGCGCCAGCTACCTTTTCAACCCGACCATCGCCGGCATCGAAAGCGCTGATGCGCTGCTGATCATCGGCTCCAACCCGCGCTTCGAGGCTTCGGTCCTCAACGCCCGTATCCGCAAGCGCTACCGCATGGGCAACTTCCCGATCGCCGTGATCGGGGAGCCCGGCGAGCTGCGCTACGAATACGAATATCTCGGCGCCGGCACCGAAACGCTCGCCGAACTCGTCTCCGGCAAGGGCAAGTTTGCCGCGACGCTCAAGAAGGCGCAGCGCCCGATGATTCTCATCGGCCAGGGCGCGATTGCAGGGGAGGGCGGCGCTGCCGTTCTTGCTGCCGCCGCCAAGCTCGCGGGCGCCGTCGGTGCGGTCACTGCCGAGTGGAACGGCTTTGCCGTTCTGCACACGGCTGCTTCCCGCGTCGGTGGTCTCGACCTCGGCTTCGTACCGGGTGCGAACGGCAAGACGGCGGCCGAAATGGTTACCGCTTCCGACGTTCTCTTCCTGCTCGGCGCCGATGAGATCGACCTTGCCGGTCGCAAGTCCGGCTTCACCGTCTATGTCGGTTCGCACGGCGACAACGGCGCGCATGCCGCCGACGTCATCCTGCCGGGTGCGACCTACACCGAAAAGTCCGGCACCTGGGTCAACACGGAAGGTCGCGTTCAGGTCGGCAACCGTGCCGGCTTCGCACCGGGTGATGCGCGTGAGGACTGGGCGATCATTCGCGCACTCTCCGACGTTCTCGGCAAGAAGCTGCCCTTTGATTCGCTTGGCGAATTGCGCTCGAAGCTCTATGCGGCTCACCCGCATTTCGCGGATGTCGACGCGATCGCGACCGGCAACGGCGACGAAATTGCCGCACTCGGCCAAAAAGCCGGTGAGATGGGCAAATCCGTGTTTGCGTCTCCGGTCAAAGACTTCTATTTGACGAACCCGATAGCGCGCGCATCCGCCGTCATGGCCGAATGCTCGGCTTTGGCACGCAACAACTTCAAAGCTGCGGCGGAATGAGCGCGAGGGAATAGAGTATCATGGACGCTTTCGTTTCGACCTATGTCTGGCCCACGATCATCATGGTCGCCCAGTCGCTGCTGCTCCTGGTCGCGCTGCTGCTTTTCATCGCCTACATTCTGCTTGCCGACCGTAAGATCTGGGCTGCAGTTCAGCTCCGCCGTGGTCCGAATGTGGTAGGCCCGTGGGGACTTTTCCAGTCCTTCGCCGACCTTTTGAAGTTCGTCTTCAAGGAGCCGGTGATTCCGGCTGGCGCCAACAAGGCGATCTTCCTGCTCGCACCGCTCGTCTCCGTGACGCTGGCGCTTGCCGCCTGGGCGGTGATCCCACTCAACGCCGGCTGGGTCATCGCGAACGTCAACGTCGGCATCCTCTTCGTCTTCGCCATATCTTCTCTTGAAGTTTATGGCATCATCATGGGCGGCTGGGCGTCGAATTCCAAATATCCCTTCCTCGGCGCGCTCCGCTCCGCGGCACAGATGGTCTCCTATGAAGTCTCTATCGGCTTCGTCATCGTTACCGTCCTGCTCTGCGTCGGCTCGCTGAACCTGACGGACATCGTCAACGCTCAGTCCACGGGCATCGGCACGAATCTCGGCCTGCCGGCGTCGTTCCTCGACTGGCATTGGCTGGCGCTGTTCCCGATGTTCATCGTGTTCTTCATTTCCGCACTTGCCGAAACGAACCGCCCGCCCTTCGACCTGCCGGAAGCCGAATCCGAACTCGTCGCCGGCTTCATGGTCGAGTACGGCTCGACCCCGTACATGATGTTCATGCTCGGCGAATATGCCGCCATCTGCCTGATGTGCGCGCTGACGACGATCCTGTTCCTCGGCGGCTGGCTGCCCCCGGTTGACGTCTGGTTCTTGAACTGGGTTCCCGGCATCATCTGGTTCGTTCTGAAGGCATCCTTCGTGTTCTTCATGTTCGCAATGGTGAAGGCTTTCGTTCCGCGTTACCGCTACGACCAACTGATGCGTCTCGGCTGGAAGGTCTTCCTGCCGATCTCTCTTGCAATGGTCGTGATCACTGCATTCGTTCTCAAGCTGACGGGAGCCGCATGACGATGGCTCACGTTTGGCAGCATACCGCCGGTCGCTCCCAGGCCGGCAACTCTGGAGGTAAATGATGGCCGGTCTTTCGCAAGCCGTCAGCTCGCTGTTCCTGAAGGAATTCGTCGGCGCGTTCTTTCTGTCGATGCGCTATTTCTTCAAGCCGAAGGCGACGTTGAACTACCCCTTTGAAAAGGGGCCGGTCAGCCCGCGCTTCCGTGGCGAGCATGCGCTGCGCCGCTACCCGAATGGTGAAGAGCGTTGCATCGCCTGCAAGCTCTGCGAGGCGATCTGTCCTGCACAGGCCATCACCATCGAAGCTGGACCGCGCCGCAACGACGGCACCCGCCGTACGGTGCGCTACGACATCGACATGGTGAAGTGCATCTATTGCGGCTTCTGCCAGGAAGCCTGTCCGGTTGATGCCATCGTCGAGGGCCCGAACTTCGAGTTCGCCACCGAGACGCGCGAAGAGCTTTACTACGACAAGGACAAGCTCCTCGCCAACGGCGACCGTTGGGAGCGCGAAATCGCCCGCAACATCGCAATGGACTCGCCCTATCGCTGAGGCCAGAGCGTCGCGCCGCCCGGGGAGGGCGGTGCATGTGACATAGGTTTGGGCAACGGCCGGACGCGTGTCCGGCTTTGCCTGTGGAGTGGGGCCTGAAGCGCCTCACGCCGTGCAAGACGAAGAAGGCACCGATCATGGGTCTGCAGGTTCTTTTTTTCTATCTCTTTGCCTTCATCGCGGTGGCGTCGGCATTTATGGTCATTGCGGCCAGGAACCCGGTTTATTCGGTTCTGTTCCTGATCCTGACCTTCTTTAACTCGGCAGGCCTGTTCCTGCTGACCGGCGCCGAATTCCTCGCGATGATCCTGCTGGTCGTCTATGTCGGTGCGGTCGCGGTGCTGTTCCTGTTCGTCGTCATGATGCTCGACATCGACTTCGCGGAATTGCGGGCGGGCGTGCTCGAATACGCGCCGATCGGCGCGCTGATCGGCCTGATCCTGGCTGCCGAGCTTATCATCGTGGTCGGCGGCGCAACATTCTCGCCTGAGATCGCCAAGGCGATTTCGATGCCGATCCCGGCCGTCACGGAGCGCACGAACACGGCTGCCCTCGGCGACGTGCTCTATACGCACTACGTCTACTTCTTCCAGATCGCTGGCCTTGTGCTGCTCGTCGCCATGATCGGCGCCATCGTGCTGACCCTGCGCCACCGCGAAAACATCAAGCGCCAGAATATCCCGCAGCAGGTTGCCCGTACGCCCGAGACCGCCGTCGAAGTGGTCACGGTCAAGCCGGGCCAGGGCATCTAAGTCGGACGCGAGATCGAGGAACATAAAATGGAAATCGGAATTTCCCACTATCTCACCGTCAGCGCCATCCTGTTCACGCTGGGCGTCTTTGGCATCTTCCTGAACCGGAAGAACGTCATCGTTATCCTGATGTCGGTCGAACTCATTCTTCTCGCGGTCAACATCAACATGGTCGCTTTCTCGGCGTTCCTGAACGACATCACTGGCCAGGTCTTCGCCCTGTTCATCCTGACCGTCGCGGCTGCGGAAGCGGCTATCGGACTTGCAATTCTCGTCGTCTTCTACCGCAACCGCGGCTCGATCGCTGTTGAAGACGTCAACATGATGAAGGGCTGATTGGGCTATGGATACCATCATCAAGGCTATCGTCTTCCTGCCTTTGATCGGCTTTCTGATCGCCGGCCTCTTCGGTACTTCGATCGGCGCCAAGGCATCGGAATATGTGACAAGCGGTCTGATGATCATCGCCGCTGCGCTGTCCTGGTACGTCTTCTTCGACGTCGCCTTGGGCCACCAGGAGATGATCAAGGTTTCGGTGCTGCGCTGGATCCAATCCGGCAGCTTCGATGTCGAATGGGCGTTCCGCGTCGATACGCTGACATCGGTCATGTTCGTCGTCGTCAACACGGTGTCGACGCTCGTGCATGTCTATTCGATCGGATACATGCACCACGATCCGCATCGTCCGCGCTTCTTTGCCTATCTGTCGCTCTTCACCTTCGCGATGCTGATGCTCATCACGTCGGACAATCTGGTGCAGATGTTCTTCGGCTGGGAAGGTGTGGGTCTCGCGTCCTACCTGCTCATCGGCTTCTGGTACAAGAAGCCGTCGGCGAATGCTGCCGCGATGAAGGCCTTCATCGTCAACCGCGTCGGCGACTTCGGCTTCTCGCTCGGCATCTTCCTCGTCTTCGTGCTGTTCGGCTCGGTCAACTTCGAGACGATCTTCGCCGCCGCCCAGACCTACCTGCCGGCCGAAGGCGCTGCAGCAGGGGAGGCGGTTGTCACCCTGTTCGGCATGCACCTTGACAAGGCTGACGCGATCACTGCGGCCTGCCTTCTGCTCTTCATGGGCGCGATGGGTAAGTCGGCGCAGTTCCTGCTGCACACCTGGCTTCCGGATGCCATGGAAGGCCCGACTCCGGTTTCGGCACTTATCCATGCCGCAACCATGGTTACCGCCGGCGTCTTCCTCGTCGCCCGCATGTCGCCGCTCTTCGAACTGTCGCCGGACGCACTGACCGTCGTGACGATCATCGGTGCCATCACCGCCTTCTTCGCCGCGACCGTCGGTCTCGTTCAGAACGACATCAAGCGCGTCATCGCCTACTCGACCTGCTCGCAGCTCGGCTACATGTTTGTGGCGCTCGGCGTCGGCGCCTATGGCGCAGCGATCTTCCACCTGTTCACGCACGCCTTCTTCAAGGCTCTCCTGTTCTTGGGTGCCGGTTCGGTCATTCACGCCGTCGATGGCGAGCAGGACATGCGCTACATGGGTGGCCTCAGGAAGCACATCCCGGTCACCTACTGGATGATGTTCATCGGTACGATCGCGCTGACCGGTGTCGGTATTCCCGGTACGCTCTTCGGTACGGCTGGCTTCTTCTCGAAGGACGCGATCATCGAGTCGACGTTTGCCGCGCACAGCTCGGTATCCGGTTTCGCCTTCGCCCTGCTGGTGGTCGCCGCGCTCTTCACCAGCTTCTATTCGTGGCGCCTGGCCTTCATGACGTTCCACGGCAAGCCCCGTGCGTCGTCGGATGTCATGCATCACGTGCACGAGTCGCCGCAGGTCATGCTGGTGCCGCTCTACATTCTCGCCGCCGGCGCACTGATCGCGGGTTTCCTCTTCCACGACCACTTCTTCGGCGAAGGCTATGCCGAGTTCTGGAAGGGTGCGCTGTTCACATCGGCTGAAAACGAAGTCCTGCATGAGTACCACCACGTACCGCTGTGGGTTAAGTGGAGCCCGTTCTGCGCCATGGCGCTCGGCCTCTTCACCGCCTGGTACATGTATATCCGCCGGCCGGAACTGCCGAAGTATCTGGCAGACCAGCACCGTGGCCTCTACCAGTTCCTGCTCAACAAGTGGTACTTCGACGAGCTCTACGACCTGCTGTTCGTGCGCTCGGCCAAGTGGCTCGGCACCTTCCTCTGGAAGGAAGGCGACGGTCGCGTGATCGATGGCTACGGCCCGAACGGCATTGCCGCACGTGTGCTCAACGTTACTGACCGCGTTGTCCGCCTGCAGACTGGTTACCTCTATCACTACGCGTTCGCGATGCTGATCGGCATTGCCGCGCTTGTTACTTGGATGATGTTCAGGAGTTCCTTCTGATGACCGATTGGCCCGTACTTTCCGCGGTCACCTTCATGCCGCTCGTCGGCGTACTGCTTCTCTTGCTTGTCAGGGAAGACAGCGCCTACGGCCGCCGGAACATCCTGAACGTTTCGCTGCTGACGACGATCTTCACCTTCGCGGTGTCGGTCTACATCTGGTACCAGTTCGACGCGTCGAACCCCGGCTTCCAGATGCTCGAAAAGCACGAGTGGCTCGGCACCGGCATTTCCTACCATCTCGGAGTCGATGGCATCTCGGTGCTCTTCGTCGTGCTCTCGGCCTTCCTCATGCCGTTCTGCGTGCTCGCAAGCTGGCTGTCGATCGAGAAGCGTCTCAAGGCATACATGATCGCGTTTCTGGTCTTGGAAACGTTCATGATCGGCGTCTTCGTGTCGCTCGATATCGTGCTGTTCTACGTGTTCTTCGAAGCTGGCCTGATCCCGATGTTCCTCATCATCGGCGTCTGGGGTGGCAAGGACCGCGTTTACGCCAGCTACAAGTTCTTCCTCTACACGCTGCTCGGCTCGGTGCTGATGCTGCTCGCGATCATGGCGATGTACTGGCAGGCCGGTACCACCGACATCACGCAGCTGCTCGCCTACAACTTCCCGCGCCAGATGCAGACCTGGTTGTGGCTGGCCTTCTTCGCCTCCTTCGCGGTGAAGATGCCGATGTGGCCGGTTCACACCTGGCTTCCGGACGCGCACGTTCAGGCGCCGACGGCGGGATCCGTTATCCTGGCGGGCATTCTCCTGAAGCTCGGCGGCTACGGCTTCCTGCGCTTCTCGCTGCCGATGTTCCCGCTGGCATCCGACTATTTCGCTCCGTTCGTCTTCACGCTCTCGGTCGTTGCCATCATCTACACTTCGCTGGTCGCGATGATGCAGACCGACATCAAGAAGCTGATCGCCTATTCGTCGGTGGCGCACATGGGCTATGTGACGATGGGCATCTTCGCCGCCAATGTTCAGGGCGTTCAGGGCGCGATCTTCCAGATGCTGTCGCACGGCATCGTCTCCGGCGCACTCTTCCTTTGCGTCGGCGTCGTCTATGACCGTTTGCACACCCGCGAGATCGCGGCCTATGGCGGTCTCGTCAACAATATGCCGAAATACGCCGTCGCCTTCATGGTGTTCACCATGGCCAATGTTGGCTTGCCGGGCACGTCTAGCTTCGTCGGTGAAGTGCTGACCTTGGTCGGCGCCTTCCGCGCCAACACCTGGGTGGCGCTCTTCGCCACGTCCGGTGTGATCCTTTCGGCCGCCTATGCGCTCTGGCTCTACCGACGAGTGATCTTCGGTGCGCTGGAGAAGGAAAGCCTGAAGTCTCTGCTCGATCTTTCCGGTCGTGAAAAGGCGATCCTCTATCCGCTGGTGATCCTGACGATCTTTTTCGGCGTCTATCCGGCACCGATCTTCGATGCAACCGCGGCTTCCGTGGATCTGCTCGTCAACAACTACTCCGCAGCCCTGCAGGCAGCGCAAAACGTTGCGCTTTCGGTGCAATGACCACAGGACGTGATTGGACATGACTGCTGAAACCCTCCTTGCAAGCCTGCAACTCTCGATCCCCGAGTTGATCCTCGCGGTCGGCGCGATGGCATTGCTGATGATCGGCGTGTTTGCCGGCGAAAAATCGGCGTCGACGGTCACCGGCCTTGCGGTTGCCGTTCTGATCATCGCCGGTCTCTGGCTCGTGCTAAAGACCGGCGAAGGCTCGGCCTATGGCGGCGCCTTCCTGTCGGATCCCTTCGCCAAGTTCATGAAGGTGCTGGCGTTGATCGGTTCGATCACGGCACTGGTGATGACAGTCGGTCACGCGCGTTCCGCCCAGATTGATCGCTTCGAGTTCCCGGTGCTTCTGGTGCTGGCAACGCTCGGCATGCTGTTGATGATCTCGGCCAACGACCTGATGTCGCTGTACCTCTCGCTGGAACTGCAGTCGCTGGCGCTCTACGTCGTCGCTGCGATCAACCGCGACAGCATTCGCTCGACCGAGGCCGGCCTCAAGTACTTCGTGCTCGGTGCGCTTTCCTCGGGCATGCTGCTCTATGGCATGTCGCTGATCTACGGCTTCACTGGCCACACCGGCTTTACCCAGATCGCCGCTGCACTGACGGCGGAGGGACGTTCGCTCGGCCTGATCTTCGGTCTCGTCTTCGTGCTCGCCGGTCTCGCCTTCAAGATCTCGGCCGTGCCGTTCCACATGTGGACGCCTGATGTTTACGAAGGTGCGCCGACGCCGGTCACCGCCTTCTTCGCGGCAGCGCCGAAGGTTGCGGCCATGGCGATCCTTGTGCGTATCGTCATCAATGCCTTTGAACCCGTCGTTGCCGACTGGCAGCAGATCATCGTCTTCATCTCGATCGCTTCGATGCTGCTCGGTTCCTTCGCGGCGATCGGCCAGAAGAACATCAAGCGTCTGATGGCTTATTCCTCGATCGGCCACATGGGCTACGCGCTGGTCGGCCTTGCTGCCGGCTCGATGGCGGGCGTTCGCGGCGTGCTGCTCTACATGCTCATTTACATGGTCATGACGCTCGGCACCTTCGCCTGCATCCTGGCGATGCGGCGCAAGGAAGGCGAAAACGTTGAAAACGTCGACGACCTCGCTGGTCTCTCGCAGACGAACCCCTTCATGGCGACCGTACTGACCGTCCTGATGTTCTCGCTCGCCGGCATTCCGCCGATGGCAGGCTTCTTCGGGAAGTACTTCGTGTTCATGGCCGCAATCGAAGCGCAGCTCTATGCACTCGCCATCATCGGCGTCCTCGCATCCGTTGTCGGCGCCTATTACTACCTGCGCGTCATCAAGGTGATGTGGTTCGATGATGCCAAGGGCGAGTTCGCCCGTACGGCTGGCGAACTGAAACTGGTGTTCGGTCTCTCGGGTCTGTTCGTCCTTGGATACGTCCTGATCGGCGGTCCGCTTGGAAGCGCTGCCGAGGCCGCGGCGCGGACCTTCTTTTGATCGCCCTTGAAAGCGGCGGCCGGATATCGCCCGACGATTTCCGGCACGTCGCTCTCGATGCGGTCGGATCGACAAACAGCGAATGCCTGGCGCGTGCGCGCCAGGGCGACCCGGGCAATCTCTGGGTCACGGCTGTCAGGCAGACCGGTGGCCGGGGACGCCGCGGCCGCGCCTGGTTTTCAGAACCCGGCAATCTCTACGCATCGCTTCTCCTGATTGATCCGGCGCCGATCGAGCATTTGCATTCCCTGCCGCTCGCGGTTGCTGTTGCCGTGCACCGGGCAATCCGCCAGGTGATGCCGCCGGGCGCTGCACCGGTCGAGATCAAATGGCCGAACGATATTCTCATCGACGGCAAAAAGACCTGCGGCATCCTGCTCGAGGGTGAGGCGCTTGCAGATGGGCGCCAGGCACTGGTCATTGGCTGTGGCATCAACATTGCCGTCCAGCCGGACGAGGCCCTCTATCCCGTGACCTCGTTGAGGAGTGAAGGTGCGTCGGTTTCTCCGGACGAACTTTTCGCGCGGCTGTTCATGACGATGGCGGAGACGTTGTCGGTGTGGGAGCGCGGCGCGGGTATTGCAAAGACCATCGAGCAGTGGCGGTCGGCCGCCCGCGGCATCGGTGAGACGATAACTGTGAACCTGCCGGACCGGTCGCTTTCGGGCCGCTTTGCCGGTATTGATGAGACCGGGCGGTTGATGCTCGATACCGGGTCAGGCACGATGCACGCGATTGCCGCCGGCGACGTATTTTTCGGATAATTCCTAGAACAAGGGCGCGTTACAATATGGCGCAAGACGAAGAACTGGTGTTCTTGCCGCTTGGCGGCGTCGGCGAAATCGGCATGAATCTTGGCCTATACGGCTACGGGCGGCCCGGAAGCCGCCAGTGGATCATGGTCGATTGCGGCGTCACCTTTCCGGGGCCGGACCTTCCGGGCGTGGATCTGGTTCTCGCAGATATCAGCTTCCTGGCGGAAGAGCGCCGCAATCTCAAGGGCATCATCATTACCCACGCCCACGAGGACCATTATGGCGGCCTGAACGATCTCTGGCCGGGCCTCAACGTTCCGGTCTATGCCTCGCCGTTCACGGCAGGCATGCTGGAAGCCAAGCGCGATTTCGAGAGAAGCCGCAGTGAGATCCCGGTGACGATCTTCAAACAGGGCGACCGCATCAATGTTGGCCCGTTCGAGATCGAGGCGGTCGGTGTCAACCATTCGATCCCCGAGCCGATGTCGCTGATCATCCGCACGCCGGTCGGCACTGTCGTTCACACCGGCGACTGGAAGATCGACCTGCATCCGTCGCTTGGGCCCCTGACCGACGAGACGCGCTTCCGCCAGATTGGTGACGAAGGCGTCTTGGCGCTTATCTGCGATTCCACCAATGCTATGCGTGATGGTGTTTCGCCGTCGGAACAGGAAGTCTCCGAGAGCCTGACGAAGATCATCGCCAACGCCGAGGGCCGGGTCGCGATAACGACTTTCTCCTCGAATGTCGGGCGCATTCGCTCGATCGCCGAGGCGGCGGAAGAGGCGGGCAGGGATGTGCTGCTGCTCGGCAGTTCGATGAAGCGGGTCGTCGCCGTGGCCGCGGATCTCGGCCTGATGGAAGGGATCAAGCCTTTCCTTGCCGAAGACGAGTTCGGCTACGTGCCGCGCGACAAGGTCGTGGTCATCCTGACCGGTAGCCAGGGTGAGCCTCGGGCAGCACTCGCCAAGATTGCCCGCGACGAGATGCGCAACGTGGCTTTTTCCGCCGGCGATACGGTCGTTTTCTCCTCGCGCACCATCCCCGGCAACGAGAAGGCGATCAACGACATCAAGAATGGCCTGGTCGAGCAAGGCATACACATCATCACCGACAGTGAGGCGCTGGTGCATGTGTCCGGTCACCCGCGCCGCACCGAGCTGCAGCAGATGTATCAATGGCTGCGCCCGCAGATTCTCGTTCCGGTTCATGGCGAAGCCGCGCATCTGACGGCCCATGCCGAACTTGGTCAGCAGTCGGGCATCGCCAGCGTTCCGCGCCTTCGGAACGGTCAAATGCTGCGTCTTGCACCAGGCCCGGCCGAGGTCATCGACGAAGCGCCGCATGGCCGCATCTACAAGGACGGCAACCTCATCGGCGATTTCGAAGAGATGGGCATCGGCGAACGCCGCAAGCTCTCCTTCGCAGGGCACGTCGCCGTCAACGTCGTTCTTGATGGCCGCTACGATTTCCTTGGCGACCCGGACATCGTTGCGATCGGTCTGCCGGAATTCGATGACGAGGGCGAAGACATGGAGGATACGCTCTATGACGCGATCCTCGGTGCGGTCGAGAGCATTCCGCGGGCAAAGCGCAAGGATCTGGCCATGCTGCAGGAGGCGGTGCGCCGCGCCGTTCGCAGCACAGCCAACCAGACGTGGGGCAAGAAGCCGATTGTGACGGTGTTCGTCACCAAAGTCTGATTGGCGGTCGCCTCGCGGCAGTGTAAGCGGGGCCGGTACAGGACGCGGGAGGATCGCAATGCTGGGAAGAGTGAACCATATCGCCATCGCCGTGCCGGATCTTGCCTCCGCCGCCGAAAGCTACCGCTCGACGCTTGGTGCATCCGTCACCGAGCCGCAGACGTTGCCGGAACACGGCGTAACCGTGGTGTTCGTCACGCTGGCCAACACCAAGGTCGAGCTGTTGGAGCCGATCGGCGAGACCTCGCCGATCGCCGCTTTCCTGGCGAAGAACCCTTCGGGCGGGATGCATCACATCTGCTACGAGGTGGACAATATCCTCGCCGCGCGCGACGCGCTGCGTGCGGCCGGCGCTCGCGTTCTGGGGGACGGCGAGCCGAAAATCGGTGCGCATGGCAAGCCGGTGCTTTTCCTGCACCCCAAGGATTTCCAGGGTACGCTGATCGAACTCGAAGAGGTGTGACAGTTGACCGCGCGATGCGCATTTGTCTGATCGGGCAGGCGGCGCTATAAGGCGGACAGAATGTCGCGGAAGTCGCGGCGAAACGGCCTGCGGTCGTTGCGTCGATCGCCTTCACCGGGAGCCGGAAATGCCACTGTTTTCAACTTTTGCTATTTACTTCATCATTTGGTGGATCACGCTGTTTGCCGTTCTTCCCTTGGGAGTGCGCACGCAAGCGGAAGAAAACAGCGTCGTCCCGGGAAGCGTCGAAAGCGCGCCGGCCAAGTTCAATGCGAAACGGGTCGTGCTTTTGACCACGGCCATCGCGGCTGTCATCCAACTCGCCTGGTATATCGTCTCCGTCAAACTTGGCTACGGGATCGATTCTATTCCGCGGTTTTACCCGAAATTCTATTGAGAATTTCGGCAAGGCGGATGGGCTGAGCCGAACCGCAAGGCAATCGGAGAGTTTTCAGGATGCCGAGTGCTGGATTTCTGCGTCATGATGACGCCGCGCGCGATGCTGTGGGTGGAACCAGCGCAATTGCAGGATTGACCGCCGCCGAATTGACATAGTTCAATTTCTACACCTGCTTCGTGCTCGCGACGGAGTCGAGAAAAGCAAAAAAAAACAAGGCTAAAAGCCTTGTTTTTCAAGTTTCGCGTGATCCTAATCCGTTTCCGGCGGCAGCGACGAGGCGCGCCTAAGATCTTATCCTCCCAAGACTTGACCGCGAAAGTCGGCAAGAATTTAGTCTTCATGCCTGTTTTGTGAGCCGAAATTAGCCCAAACATTAAGCTGTGTCATCCTGTTTTTTTGCATTTTTGCTACAGTTGGGTAAAATATTCCCGTTGACAACTCCTGTCGTAATCTTGTTACTAGCGTGCTCTTTGACGCAGGCTTTTCCGGTCTTTTCCCCTCAAAATCAGTGGCTCCGATCTTTCCGGCGATGGCCTGAGAGTAGGGTTTTCTTCCGCCTGCGAAGCAGCTATGAACGCAAGGCTCATAAAGGTTCACGTTGGCTTTGCCGGCGATGGATAATGGAGAGCTCGACCCCGAGAAGCAACGGTCGCCCTTGCCAGTCTACCGGCGAAGAAGGCACCCGAGCTCAACGTCATTTCGCCCGAATCCGCCGATAGTGCGACGTTCATCAAGTTCTGGAACCCGTCATGCGCCTGTCCCGCTTTTTCATGCCCATCCTGAAGGAAAATCCTAAGGAAGCGGAAATCGTTTCCCACCGCCTCATGCTCCGTACCGGCATGATCCGGCAGCAGTCCTCGGGCATCTATACCTGGCTGCCACTGGGCAAGCGGGTTCTCGACAAGGTCAATGCGATCATCCGCGAAGAGCAGAACCGCTCAGGCGCAATCGAACTCTTGATGCCGACGCTGCAGTCCGCAGAGCTCTGGCAGGAAAGCGGCCGCTACGACGCCTATGGCAAGGAGATGCTGCGCATCAAGGATCGCCAGGACCGGCCGATGCTTTACGGCCCGACGAACGAGGAAATGATCACGGACGTCTTCCGGTCCTACGTGAAGTCCTATCGTGACCTGCCGCTCAACCTCTACCATATCCAGCTGAAGTTCCGCGACGAGATCCGTCCGCGCTTCGGCACCATGCGTTCGCGCGAGTTCCTGATGAAGGACGCCTATTCCTTCGATCTCGATCGCGAGGGGGCAGAACACGCCTATAACCGCATGTTCGCGGCCTACTTGCGCACGTTTGCGCGCATGGGTCTTCGCGCCATTCCGATGCGTGCCGACACCGGCCCGATCGGCGGTAACCTCAGCCACGAATTCATCATCCTCGCCGACACCGGCGAATCTGAAGTCTACTGCCACAAGGATTTCCTCGGCTTCGATATTCCGGGCGAAGAAACCAACTTCGAGGACGTCGCCGGCCTGAAGGCGATCTTCGACAAGTGGACCTCGCGTTACGCCGCAACATCGGAAATGCACGACGAGGCCGCCTTCAATGCGGTTGCCGAAGGCGACCGCCTGTCGGCCCGCGGCATTGAGGTCGGCCACATCTTCTACTTTGGCACCAAGTATTCCGAAGCCATGGGCGCCAAGGTTCTCGGCCCCGACGGCAAGGAGCATGCCGTGCACATGGGCTCCTACGGCATCGGCCCGACCCGCCTCGTGCCGGCGATCATCGAAGCGTCGCATGACGACAACGGCGTCATCTGGCCGAAGTCGATCTCGCCGTTCGATGGCGTCATCATCAACATGAAAGCGGGCGATGCCGCTTGCGACGGCGCCTGCGAGACGCTCTACTCCGAACTCGGCAAGGCGGGATTCGACACACTGCTCGACGACACGGACGACCGCGCCGGTGCAAAGTTCGCGACTGCGGACCTGATCGGTGTCCCGGTCCAGATCATCGTCGGCCCGCGTTCGATCGCCAACGGCGAAGTCGAGGTCAAGGATCGCAAGACCGGCGAGCGCGAGACCATGACCGTCGAAGCTGCGATCAACAAGCTGATAGCAACGAAGTGAAGAGGCGAGGGAAGGCAGGATGACCGCCGTGACTGAAGATCAGGTGCAGGCCGCAACGCAGCCTGAAAAGTCCTCCAGCCGTCCCTTTTCCGCCTTTGAGCGCATGGTGGCGTGGCGCTACCTGCGTTCCAGGCGCAAGGAAGCCTTCATTTCGGTTATCGCCGGCTTCTCCTTCATCGGCATCATGCTCGGCGTTGCGACGCTAATCATCGTCATGGCCGTGATGAACGGGTTCCGCACCGAGCTCATTTCCCGCATTCTCGGCATCAACGGTCACATGATCGTGCAGCCGATCGACGGGCCACTCAACAACTATGCGGAGCTGGCGACCAAGTTCTCGGGCGTCAAGGGCGTCACCATGGCAATCCCGTTGGTCGAGGGCCAGGTTCTGGCGCAAGGCATCGGCGACAGTTCTACTGGTGCTCTGGTGCGCGGCATCCGCGCCGACGATCTCGGCAAGATGAAGTCGGTCTCCGACCATATCCAGTCCGGCGACATGGTCGGCTTTGCCTCCGGCTCCGGTGTCGCGATCGGCTCCCGCATGGCCGAGCAACTCGGCATTCGCGTCGGCGGAACAATCACGCTGACCTCGCCCAATGGCGACGTGACGCCGCTTGGCATGAATCCGCGCGTCAAGGCTTACACCGTCTCGGCGATCTACGAGATCGGCATGTCGGAATACGACTCGACGATCATCTTCATGCCGCTTGAAGAGGCGCAGCTTTTCTTCAACGCGGAGGGGCTTGCGCAGTCGATCGAGATCTTCGTCGAGCATCCTGATGTCGTCGACGAACTGCGCCAGCCGATCGAGGATGCCGCGGGACGACAGATCTTCATTACCGACTGGCGCGACCGCAACAAGACCTTCTTCTCGGCGCTCGAAGTCGAGCGCAACGTCATGTTCATGATCCTGACGCTGATCGTGCTGGTCGCCGCGCTGAACATCATTTCCGGCCTGATCATGCTGGTGAAGGACAAGGGCAGCGACATCGCGATTCTCAGAACGATGGGCGCGACCTCCGGCTCGGTGATGCGCATCTTCTTCATGACGGGTGCCGCGATCGGCGCGGCGGGAACGGTCGCGGGCGTGGCGCTCGGCGTCGTCGTCTGCCTCAACATCGAATCCATTCGGCAGTTCTTCTCCTGGATCTCTGGAACCACACTTTTCAGCCCAGAGCTCTATTTCCTGAGCCAGCTTCCGGCCGACATGAATGCCGATGAGACCGCGCTCGTCATCGTCATGGCACTTACCCTTTCCTTCCTCGCCACAATCTTCCCGGCCTGGCGTGCTTCGCGCCTCGATCCGGTGCAGGCCCTGCGTTACGAATGACAAGGACATCAACTGAATGAATGCGCGCGTGGCACTGCAGCTTTCCGGCGTCGAGCGACACTACGGGGAAGGCGAAACGTTCCTGTCCATCCTCAAGGGTGCGGATTTTACCCTGAGAAGTGGCGAGACGGTTGCGCTGGTCGCGCCTTCGGGAACCGGCAAGTCGACGCTCCTGCATGTCGCCGGCCTGCTGGAGCGCCCGGATGGCGGCGAAGTGCTGGTCAACGGCGTCTCCTGTGGTGGCCTCAACGACGATCGGCGCACGGCGATCCGCCGCAACGAGATCGGCTTCGTCTACCAGTTTCATCATCTGCTTCCCGAGTTCTCGGCACTTGAGAACATCATGATGCCACAGCTGATCGCCGGCTTGCCCAAGGCTGAGGCCGCCGATAGGGCAAGGGCGCTGCTCGACTACATGCGCATCGGTCACCGTGCCGATCATCGCCCGACGGAGCTCTCCGGCGGCGAGCAGCAGCGCGTCGCGATCGCGCGCGCCGTCGCCAACGCGCCGCTCGTGCTTCTTGCGGACGAGCCGACAGGCAATCTCGATCCGGAAACCGCCGGCTATGTCTTTGAAGCGCTTGAGGCGCTCGCGCGCCAGTCGGGTCTCGCGGCCCTGATCGCCACGCACAATCATGAACTCGCCGGGCTGATGGATCGGCGCGTGACGATCGAGGACGGCAAAGTCGTCGAGATGAACTGATGGCACCGGCCGAGCGGGCGCATTGATCGCCCAGCGCCGTTGCCGCTCACTGTCTTTGGCCAGCGCGGAAGAAACGTCTCACAGTTCACGTCCCACGCCGCCCTGGGCGCGGCGTACGCGTCTTCTGGCGCCGCTTTTAACGCCGGATCAGCCCGCCACGATAGTCGAGTTCGTAAGCTTCCTCGCCATCGACGAAGATGACCTCGCGGCCGGAAAAATGTTCGGTGTCGCCGCGGCTGCTATCGATGTAGTAGCCATGTGCATGCCGAAACTCCATACCGCCGAGGAAGTGCCGCTTCTCACGATACATCGCCTGTAGCGCAGCCTTGATGACCAGACCTGCCTTCTCTCCAGTTATGAGCTCGGGGCGCATAATCCGGCCGAAGTAGTTCATCGCCCAGCGCGGTTCGCCATCCTGCCAGACCGTTTCCTGTCCTGCAAAATCGGTTCCGCCGTAATAGCTGTCGAGATAGCGCCAACTGCCCGTTTCGTAGCCGATGTCATGGGAGCCTTGGCGAGAGGAAGGCCGCGGCACGCCGCCGCCGACATAGGTTTTCGATTTGGCTTCGACGATTTTGTTCGAGCGCGGCCATGTGGGTTCCTCATATGTTCTGGCCGAGGATGCCGTGGTCCGTGTTGGTTGTAAAGAACAAATAGAGAACAATCACCTGATTACTGAACGCCGCAAGCCTTCTGGCCGCGATCGTCGTTCCAGTCCTTGAGCAGGACGAGTTCGCCCTTGGTGGCTATGGCCTTGTCGTTGGATTTGCCCTTGCCTGTCAGAACGTTGAGGTCGCACTTCAACGTGTTGTCTAGATCGAGTGTATCGTAGGATGAGTAGGTATAGCCGGCGACCACGAACTCGAAATTGCGGTAGGCGACCGTCAGTTTCTGTTCCCAGCGGTCACGTCCGATGGAATCGTTGTGGCTGGAGATGAGCAAAGAACCGCTCGGCAGCGCCTCGACCCACGGCGCCTGTCCGGCAAAGTCAAAGTCGCCCCAAATCTTGTTCGGGATCGCCGCCTTCAGCTCAAGAGCGCCATTCTCACCGGTCAGATAGAGATAGACACCGTTGTCATCGTCGCTTCCATCTGCGGGGCGCACGATCAGGGCGAGGTCCGCGTCACCGTCCTTGTTCCAGTCGCCGGTCGCCGCGGAGACGATGCGGGCAGGGTCGATCGTTTCGGCCGCGGAGGCGACGGCCGGAACCAGAAACAGCAATGGCAGAATCAGGCGTGCATGCATGTCGGAACGCTCCGCTTGGTTGTTCCTCTTGATATGCGGGCGCGGCGCTTTCCTCAAGCGGCTTCCTGGCAGTTAACCTGCATTCGACTGCCGTGTTAACCATCGTCAACAGAACGTCTGTGCTCGGCTTGACGCGTGAACAAAAATAGAACAAAGTAAAAACATAACGGAAAAGGAGCCATGTTATGACTGATTTTGTTCGTGACCTCGCCGCCTTCGCTTCGATGAGCCTGTTCATCGCAAGCATCTCTTTCATCGCGCTCGGCCTCTGAGGAGCGTCGATATTTCCTCTCAAGCACCTCCCGAAATGCGCCCCCTGGATTGAATAAGGGGGGCGACGTGTCAGGTGAAACTGGACATGTCGGGTGATAAACGGGATATCCTGCCGACCAGACAGGAATCAGGGTGCGAATAATGGCAGACGACGGCAAAGCAGCATCGAGCGAGGCGCTTGGTTCGGACCCGCAGTTTGTGCATCTGCGCGTCCACTCGGCCTTCTCCCTGCTCGAAGGTGCGCTGCCGCTGAAGAAGGTCATCGGCAAGGCGGTTGCCGATAATCAGCCGGCGATCGGGATCGCCGACACCAACAATCTCTTTGCCGCGCTCGAGTTTTCGCAGAAAGCAGCCGACGACGGACTGCAACCGATTACCGGCTGCCAGCTTTCCATCGACATGGAAGACGAGGCGGATGGCGAACGGCGCGGCCACGCGCAACATCTCGCGAAGCTGCCCGCGATCGTCCTGATCGCCGCGACCGATGATGGTTACACCCGGCTCGTGGATCTGGTGAGCCGTGCCTATCTCAGCGGCGAGGGCAGCCAGGCGACTCGGATCACGCGCTCCTGGCTTGCCGAAAACGGTACGGACGGATTGATCGCGCTGACCGGTGCGTCGGGCGGTCCGGTGGACCTGGCCCTGAAGGCGGGCTCGACGGCACTGGCCGAAGCGCGTCTCGAGGCGCTGCATGATCTCTTCGGCGACCGGCTCTATATCGAGCTGCAGCGGCACGGCGGATTTGACCGCCGCCATGAGAGCCGGATTATCGACCTTGCATACAAGTTCGACATTCCGCTGGTTGCCACCAACGAAGCCTTCTTTCCGTCACCGTCCGACTATGACGCCCATGACGCCCTGATGGCGGTCGCGCACAACGCGATGGTTTCGGACGACAGCCGCTTCCGCCTGACGCCGGACCACTACCTCAAGAGCCGCAAGGAGATGGCTGCGCTTTTTGCCGATCTGCCGGAGGCGCTGGAAAACACTGTCGAGATCGCACGGCGCTGCTCTTTCATGCTGAAGACCCGCGGACCGATCCTGCCGCGCTTTACCGGCGCCACCGCAGATCCGGAAGAGGCGGAGCGCGCCGAGGCGGACGAACTGCGCCGCCAGGCGGAGGAGGGGCTCGAAGAGCGTCTCGCCAGGCTCGGCATGGCGCCCGGCTATAGCGAAGAGGAGTATCGCGAGCGCCTGGCCTTCGAACTCGGCGTTATCGAGCGCATGAAGTTCCCCGGCTACTTCCTGATCGTTGCCGACTTCATCAAATGGGCGAAGCAGCACGATATTCCCGTTGGGCCGGGCCGTGGTTCGGGTGCAGGGTCGCTCGTTGCCTATGCGCTGACGATTACCGACGTCGATCCGATGCGCTTCTCGCTGCTGTTCGAGCGCTTCCTCAATCCCGAGCGCGTCTCGATGCCCGACTTCGACATCGACTTCTGCCAGGACCGGCGCGAAGAGGTGATCCGCTACGTGCAGCGCAAGTATGGTCGCGAGCAGGTGGCGCAGATCATCACCTTCGGTTCGCTGCAGGCGCGTGCCGCACTGCGCGACGTCGGCCGCGTGCTCGAAATGCCCTATGGCCAGGTCGACAAGATCTGCAAGCTGGTGCCGAACAACCCGGCCAATCCGACGCCGCTCTCCAAGGCGATCGAGGAAGAGCCACGCCTGCAGGAGGAAGCCGAGAAGGAGCCAGTCGTCGCGCGGCTTCTCGACATCGCCCAGAAGATCGAAGGCCTCTATCGCCACGCCTCGACCCACGCCGCCGGTATCGTGATCGGCGACCGTCCGCTGTCTCAGCTCGTGCCGATGTATCGCGATCCGCGCTCCGACATGCCGGTCACCCAGTTCAACATGAAATGGGTGGAGCAGGCGGGCCTCGTCAAGTTCGACTTCCTCGGCCTGAAGACCCTGACCGTATTGAAGGTCGCGGTCGATTTCGTGAAGCAGCGCGGCATCGAGGTTGATCTGGCGAGCATCCCGCTCGACGACCCGAAGACCTATGAGATGCTGTCGCGCGGCGAAACGGTTGGCGTGTTCCAGGTGGAAAGCGCCGGCATGCGCAAGGCGCTGATCGGCATGCGGCCCGACTGCATCGAGGATATCATCGCGCTGGTGGCGCTCTATCGCCCGGGCCCGATGGAGAACATTCCGGTCTACAATGCCCGCAAGCATGGCGAGGAAGAAGTCGAGTCGATCCATCCGAAGATCGATCATCTGCTCAAGGAAACGCAGGGCGTTATCGTCTACCAGGAGCAGGTGATGCAGATCGCCCAGGTGCTCTCGGGCTACTCGCTCGGCGAGGCCGATCTTCTGCGCCGCGCCATGGGTAAGAAGATCAAGGAGGAGATGGACAAGCAGCGCGCCCGCTTCGTCGACGGCGCGGTGAAGAACGAGGTGTCGAAGCCGCAGGCGGACCTGATCTTCGACCTGCTCGCCAAGTTCGCCAACTACGGCTTCAACAAGTCGCACGCAGCGGCCTACGCCATCGTCTCCTACCAGACCGCCTATATGAAGGCGCACTATCCGGTGGAGTTCCTGGCGGCGTCGATGACGCTCGACATGTCCAACACGGAAAAGGTCAACGACTTCCGTCAGGACGCAAAGCGCCTGGGCATCGAGGTGATTGCACCGTCGGTGCAGTCTTCATTCCGACATTTCCAGACGGGCGAAAACCGCATCTATTATTCGCTTGCCGCAATCAAGGGCGTGGGCGAATCCGCGGTTGAGCATATCGTCGAAGTGCGCGGCGACCGGACCTTCGTGAGCCTTGAGGATTTCTGCCTCAGGATCGACCCCAAGCTTCTCAACCGTCGCGTCTTCGAAAGCCTGATCGCTGCCGGTGCGTTCGAATGCTTCGGCTATGACCGTGCGGAACTGGTCGGCGGGCTCGACCGCATCCTCGGCTTCGCCCAGCGTGCGCAGGAGAACAAGACGAGCGGCCAGAGCGACATGTTCGGGGCAGGGGCGGCAACCGGGCCGGAGCGTATCGCGCTCCCGACCTACACGCCCTGGCTCGCTTCGGAGAAGCTGCATCGCGAATTCCAGGTGCTGGGTTTCTACCTCTCCGCCCACCCGCTCGACACCTACAATGCGCTGCTCGCCAAGATGCGCGTGCAGACCTTCGGCGATTTCGCCGGCGCGGTGAAGAAGGGGGCAACCGCCGGCCGGCTTGCCGGCACAGTGACCTCGAAGCAGGAGCGCAAGACGCGCACCGGCAACAAGATGGGAATCGTCGCCTTCTCGGATTCTTCGGGCCAATTCGAGGCCGTGCTGTTCTCCGAAATGCTGCACCAGTATCGCGACCTCTTGGAGCCGGGCAAATCGCTGGTCATGACCGTTGCCGCCGAGGAGCGGCCGGAAGGCATCGGGCTGCGCATCCAGACCCTGCGCTCGCTCGAGGAAGAATCGCTGCAACTGCAGAAGGCGCTGCGCGTCTATGTGCGCGATTCCGGCCCACTGAAATCGATCGCCTCGCACCTCAACACCAGGGGCGACGGTCTCGTCTCCTTCGTCGTCATCAAGGACAACGGTCAGCGCGAGATCGAGGTGGAACTGAGCGAGAAGTTCCGGATCTCGCCCGAGATCGCTGCGGCGCTGCGCTCGGCGCCGGGCGTGGTCGACGTCGAGTTGGTTTGATCGGCAGGTTTCTCCGTTTCGTTCGAAGCGAAGAAATCACACCGATCACCTTGAGGGTGGGCAGCTGGGACAGAAAGCGCACATTGTGCTTTCCTGCGGTTCCCCGGGATCAGTCACCCGGACGCGATCGGGTGACGGTGATGAAATCGGTTCCCTGGCCGGTCTCCAGCCCGCTTTCCGTGTCGGCGATCGAGAGCGAAGAGCCCTCGGCCAGCAGTCCTTCAACCCGCTTGCGAACGTCGTCGGATATCGTCATTCGCGCCAGCGTGCGCTGTATGCCGTTATAAGCGAAGGGGTCCGCCTCAATGGAAATGCCGAGCCGCTTCTTCATCGAGGCGGGCAGGTGGTTTTCAAGCGAAACGCCGAACCATTTGCCTTCGGCGCCTTCTTCTTCATTGTGCCGGAACTGGAGGAAATGCGTCCCAAGGGCCTCTTCCGGTTTGTCGATGGTGAGGCCGGCTTCGAAAAGCGGCTTGAAACCTTGCCGCACGAGGATCTTGCCGTTCTGCGGCGGCGTTCGGCCGGCCTTACGCAGGAGCTTGTCGGTCAGTTCCGGCGTCAGCTTGCCATCGCTCTCGAGACCTTCGCCCGTCTGGAAGGCGCGGAGCGCCGCAGTGGTTGCCGTGCCCGCATGGCCGTCGATCGAGCCGGGCGCGTATCCGAGGAATTCCAACGAGGTTTGAACCTCGCGCATGGTGTCGCGCGCGTCGCTGCGCGTGATCAGGATGCGGATCGGTTCTTCCATGGATCTGGAGGTGCCGGCACCGCCGGTCGGCTCTCTCATCGCCACTTCCACCGGCGTATCTCCGGCCTGGCTGATCGCCGGTCTGAGCGGAACATCGGAAAGCGGCGGCTGGATATTTACCGGAACCGGACGGAAGAGGAGGGCGCTTTTAACCTCTGCGGGCGATATCTGCCGGTCCGAGATCAGCACATGCACGCCGCGCTCGGTCATCTTGTAGAGCGACGCGGCGAAAGCGCTTGGCAGGCGCACACATCCGTGTGAGGCGGGGTAGTCGGGCACGTGGTTGGAGCCGTGCAGCGCAATGCCCGACCAGGTGAGCCGCTGCATGAACGGCATCGGCGCATTCGAATAGATGTTCGACTTATGATGGCGCCGCTTTTCGAGGATAGAGAAGATTCCGGTCGGCGTCGCATGGCCGGCCTTGCCGGTCGACACCGGTGACGTCGCAATCACGGCATCGCCGTCATAGACCACGAGCGATTGCTGGTCTTTCGAGACAATGATTTGCAGCGGCCCGCGACTGCCTGCAAAGCCGGTGGCCGGCGACAAAAGCAGAGCGACGAAGCTGGCGGTGAGAGCGAAACGCGATACCATACACTCAACCCAACACGTGACTTGGCGAACGAGCCTAGCCGGCAATCTTTAAGGAATTCATCCAGTCCGTGTGTCGGCCACATCAAGGTTGCGTGATCGCCGCACGTTTACGTTCAGTGATCGCGTTTCCGGGTACCGAAGGTATAGCCGGTCTCGACGCTCTCCTTGCCGAACTTGTCGCGCAGCTTGTTCATGGCGTCTTCGGCCGCTGCCCGGCGGGTTGCCGCCGGATCGACAAGGTCCGGAGGGTCGGCCAGATCTGGGGCGGATAGATCGCTGACGCCAATCCCGATCAGGCGATACTTCGTGCCATCCGCCTCTTTCTCCAAAAGCTGAAGCCCGGTGCGGAAAATGCGGTCGGCAAGCCGGGTGGGGCTGTCGAGCCGCCGGTTGCGGGTGCGAAGCTTGAAGTCGGTGGTTTTGAGCTTCAGAACGACGGTCTGACCCGCGAGTTCGGACTTTCGCAGCCGGTGGGCCACCTGCTCGCTCAGGCGCCTAAGGTGCGTGACCAGGTCGTCGTAGCGTGCGATGTCGTCATTGAACGTCGTCTCCGCGGAAACGCTCTTCGCCTCGCCGTCGATTTCGACCGCCCTCTCGTCGAGCCCGCGCGACAGCCGATAGAGCCGCTGCCCCATGGTGCCATAACGGCGCATGAGGTCGGCTTCCTCCATGGTCTGCAATTGCCCGATCGTGCGCACGCCATCGCGTTCCAGGATGGCGGCGAAGGCCTTGCCGACGCCCCAGATCAGAGTGACCGGCTTTTCCCTCAGGAACTCCAGCGCCTCGGCCTGACCGATGACGGAAAAGCCGCGCGGCTTTTGCAGATCGGAAGCCACCTTGGCGAGGAACTTGCAGTAGGAGAGGCCAACCGAAACGGTGATGCCGATCTCCTGCTCGACACGGCGGGCGAAGCGCGCGAGGGTGCGGGCCGGCGGATCGTGATGCAGTCGCTCGGTGCCTCTGAGCTCAAGAAATGCTTCGTCGATCGACAGTGGCTGCACCAGCGGCGTCAACTCCTGCATCAGCGTCCGCACCTCGCGGCCGACGCGCGCATATTTCTCCATGTTGGGTTTGATGACCACGGCCTGCGGGCAGGCCTCCAGCGCCTTGAACATCGGCATTGCCGAGCGCACGCCGTGAATGCGGGCGATGTAGCAAGCCGTGGACACCACGCCGCGCTTGCCGCCGCCAATGATCACCGGCTTGTCGGCAAGCTCCGGATCGTCGCGTTTCTCGATCGACGCGTAGAACGCGTCGCAATCGATATGCGCCAAGGTGAGATCGTAGAGCTCGCTATGGCGCAGCAGGCGCGGACTGCCGCAGGCCGTGCAGCGCCGCGCGCTAGCGGCCTGTTCCTTGAGGCAGTCGCGGCAGAAGCCTGGAGATTGAGCAGCGCTGTCGGGCATATCAGGAACAAATATTGAACATCGCGACCTTACGCTCTACGCTAGTGAGTCTCAAGGGAGGCTCTGTTGGAAATCACACTCCAGTTCTCACCTGTCACGGCGGATAGTTGGGCGGATTTCGAGCAGCTTTTTGGGCCGAACGGTGCCTATGGCGGTTGCTGGTGCACCGCGTTGCGCCTGCCGCATTCCGTTCGAACGGCGATGCCGGCAAGGGAGCGCAGGGCCTTTATCAAGGCTCGTATCGATACCGCGCCGTCGCCCGGTATCCTCGGCTATTTCGAGGGAACGCCGGTGGCCTGGGTTCAGATTGGTCCGCGCCAGGATGTTCCGCAGTTCAATTCGCCGCGCACGGTCGCGCGACCGCTGGAGGACCGCGAGGCGACCGATCCGACGATCTGGGCGCTGAGCTGTCTGTTCATGCAGTCGAAGCTACGCGGCAGGGGCTTGAGCCATCAACTCGTGCGCGCCGCGATCGACCACGCCAGGGCGGGCGGCGCACGTTATCTCGATGCTTGTCCGATCGATCGTGCCAAACAGTCCAAGTCAGTCGCCCTTTGGGTCGGCGCGACGACGGTCTTCGAGGCTGCGGGATTCGATGTCGTGGCGCGCCGCAAGGATGGTAGACCGCTGATGCGCTTGGATTTGCACTGATGGGAACCGGCGCTGAACTAACCCTCGAAATGCGCGCGGATGGTGGCCGCCGCTTCCGGCCAGTCGGCCACAGCGCGGATGCCGGCGTCCGGCTTTGGGGCAAGGGCGCGAAACTCCGCGTTAACCATCAGGTTGATCAGCAGGCAGGACGGCGTGTGATGCTGGACCGACTGCAGGTTGCGAAGAATATCATCCACGAAGACCAGCGGAACCGGGCGTCCGCCGTGCAAATTTTGGACGATCGGTCCCTTCGGTTCCTCGGAGGCAAGCAGCGGATAGGGAAGGCCAAGCCGGTCGAGCAAGGCACGGCGGACCGCCGCGTGATGCGGCGGCATCGCCGTCAGGAAAACGATGTCCGCTTCTTTCGACAGAGCAGCCAAAGTCTCGACGACCTGTGCAGCCGGCGTCTGCCAGCGATCCTGCGTCCCGTAGAAGGAATTAAGCAGGGCTTTGACCTCCGCCTCCGCCAGCGGTTGTTCGTTCGCGCGATCGATGATGTTGCCGGTCAGGCGGAACGATCGGGGCAGCAGCACGTGGCCGCAGCTATCGAGAAAGGCTTTGAAGGGATTGATGAATTCGAGCACGACTTCATCGACGTCACTGACGATCAGCGGGCGCTCTCGAAGCTGAATGCGGTCGCTCGTGGACGTGCCTGGCACGCTCAATCCTCAAAACCCGAATGGTCAGAAAGCGCCGCATGGGCGCGCACGACATCTTCCGGTGCCGTGCCGGTTGCCTGGCAGAATGCCATCAGCGTCGGCTCGTGGTCCATGAGAAAGGCGATGAGACCGCCCATGAAGCCGGGTTCGGCAATGGCATTGCGCAACGCCGTTGGATCGGTGCCCGTCAGTGCCAGGAAACGGGACAGAAGCTCAGGCTCGCCCGCGAGCCAGGCAAGGATGTCGATGGCGATTTCGTCAGCGCTCTTCAATGCTTCGTCCCCGTATGGTTTTTACGTGCGGAGTTACCTATTTTTCAACCAAATAGGCCTATCTCTGAAGTTGAGGAAATGGGTCGAGTCGTCGGCTCTGCAAGTTAAATGTCCTGAGGAGACTTGCAAGACGATGATGGACAGCAAGGGATCGACATGCCCAAACAGGTAATGATTGTTGAAGACAACGAGCTGAACATGAAACTGTTCCGCGACCTGATTGAGGCTTCCGGCTACGCGACGATCCAGACGCGCAACGGCATGGAGGCGCTCGAGCTCGCGCGCAAGCACCGGCCCGATCTCATTCTCATGGACATCCAGTTGCCGGAAGTATCCGGTCTGGAAGTGACGAAATGGCTGAAGGAAGATGACGAGCTTCACGTCATTCCGGTCATTGCGGTCACCGCATTTGCGATGAAGGGCGACGAGGAACGGATCCGCCAGGGTGGATGCGAAGCCTATGTTTCCAAGCCGATTTCCGTACCGAAGTTCATAGAAACGATCAAAACCTACCTGGGCGATGCCTGAGCGGCGGGAAAATTGATATGACTGCGCGTATTCTTGTCGTTGATGATGTTCCGGCCAATGTGAAGTTGCTCGAAGCCCGGCTGCTCGCCGAGTATTTCGATGTACTGACGGCCAATGACGGCTATTCGGCGCTGGCGCTTTGCGAGAAGACGCCCATCGATCTCGTGCTTCTCGACGTTATGATGCCCGGCCTCGATGGCTTCGAGGTCTGCGAACGTCTGAAGGCCAATCCGCGCACGGCGCATATTCCCGTCGTCATGGTGACGGCGCTCGACCAGCCGTCGGATCGCGTGCGCGGCCTGAAGGCCGGCGCCGACGACTTCCTGACCAAGCCCGTCAACGATCTCCAGCTAATGTCGCGCGTGAAGAGCCTGGTGCGGTTGAAGAATGTCAGCGATGAATTGCGCCTGCGCGCCCAGACGGCGCAGACCATCGGCCTCGAAGACGTCGGCGGTGCGGATCGTCCGGACGAGCCGGGCAATGTTCTGCTCGTCGATGGCCGTGGCTCGTCACAGGAGCGGCTGCAACGCGCCCTCAAGCCGATCGCCGATGTTTCGGTGATTTCCGATCCGCAGGCGGCGCTCTTCGAAGCGGCCGAGAACAACTTCGACCTGGTCATCGTCAATGCGAATTTCGACGACTACGATCCCCTGCGGCTGTGTTCGCAGTTGCGCTCGCTGGAGCGGACGCGCTTCATCCCGATCCTCTTGATCGCGGAGCAGGGCAGCGACGAGATGGTGGTGCGTGCGCTCGATCTCGGCGTGACCGATTATCTGATGCGGCCGGTTGATCCCAATGAACTGATTGCCCGCTCCATGACCCAGATCCGGCGCAAGCATTGCAATGACAGGCTG
The DNA here is from genome assembly GCF_052044795.1 of Ensifer sp. 22521. NCBI lineage: Bacteria > Pseudomonadati > Pseudomonadota > Alphaproteobacteria > Hyphomicrobiales > Rhizobiaceae > Ensifer > Ensifer sp. 22521. The sequence continues at coordinate 48,201 of NZ_JBQENM010000006.1, read as the reverse complement.
CGCTCGAGCGTGCAGCAGACCATCGAACTTGCCGTCACCGATGGCCTGACAGGCTTGCACAACCGCCGCTATTTCGACACCCACCTGAAACTGTTGATGGACCGGGCTGCGGCGCGCGGCCGGCCGCTCTCCATCTGCATGACCGACATTGACCGTTTCAAACAGGTCAATGATACCTACGGCCATGATGCCGGCGACGAAGTGCTTCGGGAGTTCGCCAACCGCATTCGCACCACCGTGCGCGGTGCCGATCTTGCCTGCCGTTTCGGCGGAGAGGAATTCGTCGTCGTGATGCCGGATACGTCGGCTGAAATGGCGGCGGGCGTCGCCGAGCGCTTGCGCACGATTATCGAAAGCCTGCCGTTCCCGGTTCCGCAGGCGGATGGCGTTTTGAAGGTAACGGCGTCGATGGGAATAGCGACGCTCAGGCCGGGTGCTGACACGGCCGAGGCTCTGTTGAAGCGCGCGGATACGGCGCTCTACCAAGCCAAGCACGAGGGCCGCAACCGAGTGGTGGCGGCGGCCGCCTGAGCGTTTGGCCGTCCAATCCGGGCGCTCCGCGACCCAGTGATTTTCTTGGGTCACCTCTTGCGGGTTGCATTTAAAGTTGTATTCTCGCCACAGCCGATGCTACCGGGGAGATTGGGTAGCCGCGGCGCCCATGCGTGTGCCTGTCTCAGTCTGATACAAAATTAACCATGCGCTTAGCGGCACCGCTTCGCGCATTAAGAATTCGTTGATTTTTTTCCATTTTCAGGTGATGCTGATGAACAAGTAGGCATCGCCTACCAACATTTTACTTACCCCATGATGCTCAGGTCCGCCGCATCTCCTGGGTCGTGGGGTCGGTCGGTTGGCTTTTGACTTCTGCGGAATCCTCGTGCCGCAGTCAGACGCCAGCCGACCCCCTTTTCCGAAGCGCCGTCCCATCTTGGGGCGGCGTTTTTGCTTTCTCGGCACCGGGCGAGGGGGCGCCGTGTCGGCATGTCTTTCAATCATCCTTTGACCTGTCACCGAAGCCAGCGGTGCCTTGCGCGCCGTTTCCCGGACGTCCAAAAGGAAAGGGCGCCTGACCTTGCGGTCGGCGCCCTAAATTCCCGAGAAACGGTCGATCTTACTTGATCTTGGTTTCCTTGAACTCAACGTGCTTCTTGACGACCGGGTCGTACTTGGTCTTGGTCATCTTTTCCGTCATCGTACGGCTGTTCTTGGTCGTGACGTAGAAGAAACCCGTGTCGGCTGTCGAAAGCAGCTTGATCTTGATGGTGGTGGCTTTTGCCATGGTCGTCCTGCCTTTGTAACAATGAAAGCCGTGGACAACCGGTTGCGGGCCACGGGCAAGGTTGGCGCGAAACTACAAATCGCGGCCGAAAAGTCAAGGCCGTTTTGGCTTCAAAACGATCCTGACCACCGAAAGCGCGACATAGAGGCCGAAAAAGCCGGCGATCGCCCAGGCAAAGCCATTGTTGCCGGTGGCATCCATTGAAGCACCGATGGCCTGCGGCCCCGCAACCGTGCCGACGGCATAGGAGAACACGAAAGCGGCGTTGGCGGCGGCAAGATCGGCGCCCTGCAGCCGCGAGCCAAGGTGGCTGAGACCGACCGTGTAGAGCCCGGAGACGCAGCCGCCCCAGAACAGCAATACGATCGCCATCAGGAACCAGCTTTCGACCAGAAGCGGCAGGAACAGCGCGCCAACAAGGCCGATAACAGTCATGGCCGAGAGCAGGGTTCGCCGGTCTTTGACGCGGTCGGACAACATGCCGACCGGGATCTGGAAGATGAAATTTCCGACCCCCATGACAGTCAGCAGGAGGGCCGCCTGCGATTCGCTGAAACCGGCTCTCGTGCCGAAGATGAGGAACAGCGAAAGACCGCCTGATTCGACCGCGCCGAAGATGAACACGGCGGCGGTTGCGGTGGGCACGAGGAAGACGTAGCGCAGGAAATGCCGCTCCGGCTTCTCGTCTATGACGGGGCTTTCGTCGCGTGCGAGGAAGATCGGCACCGAGGCAAGCAGGATGACGCCGGCGCCAACCATGAAAGGCAGGATGCCTTCACTGCCGAGGATTGAAAACAACAGCGGCCCGGTCAGGAAGCCCAGCGACAGGAACGTGCCATAGATGCCGAGCACGAAGCCGCGCTTTGCCGGCGGCGCCGTGGCGTTGATCCAGAACTCGGAGAGAATGAAGAGGACGGTGATCGCCCCATGGAAAACGATCCGCAGCGGGAACCAGAGCCAGAAGTTGGTAATGTAGTAAAAGCCGAACGAACTCGTTGCTGCGATCAGGACGGCCCACAGCATTGTCGGCGCGACGCCGTGTCTATGAGCGAACTTGGTCGTGAACGGGGCGGCAACCATCGATGCCACGCCAGCCATGGCGGAGTTCAAGCCGATCAGCGTCGAGGAGATTCCGCGCTTCTCCATGATGATCGACAGGAGCGGCAGACCGAGACCAATTGCAATGCCGACCGCACTGATCGCTGCAACGGCGGCGATCAGCGACCGCCAGTGAATTTCCTCAACCGGTGCAACTGTACCGGGCGACGGCTGTGACATGCGACGAGGGTCCTTAGAGCAACGTGCGGACGAGGCGCCCACGGCGCGCGGCATAAAGTGGCACCTCTCGTTCGCAGGGGAGCGACGGATCGGTGTCGAGACTGCTTCTGAGGTCAGCAAGTATGATGGCGGTGATGTCGGGTATCCGTAGAGACGGAGAATCGTTCACATCGATCCACTGCAAATCCTGAAGCTCCCGGCTGTCCAGGAAGCGTGTCGGATCGATTTTGGCCTCGTCCGCAAACAATGCGAAGAAGCGCGTATCGAACCGCCGCGCGTGGCCCGGAGGGGTAATGGCCCGAGCCATATAGCGCAACTTTGCAAGATCGGGAAGAAATGGAACCGGCGCTGTGGCAGAGGGAGCCGGTTGCCCGACGGCGATGCCGGCCTCTTCGTAAAGTTCGCGCAGTGCGGCAAGGGCGAGCGCGCGTGCGCGTGCATCCGTCAGCTCGCGCGTGCCGGCCGCCTTCAGCGCATGCAGGACGGAAGGGTGCAGGTCGGAGCCGAAGCCGATGCGGTGATCGCCGGCATCGCGCCGCCCACCGGGGAAGACATAGAGATCCGGCATGAAGACATGGGCGCTGTGCCGTTTGCCCATCAGGACGCGCACGCGTCCCCCTTGGCGGTCAAGCAGCATGACGGAGGCCGCATCGCGTGGCCTGACGGCTGCGGAACGTTGGCGTTCGACCTCGCCGCCCAGGCCCCGCGCAGACGTCATGCCCTGTCGTCTCGCGGCGGCAGGACATCTTCCGGTGCGTCTTCGTGGCCGCCGAAACCGTGCATCCTGAGCGCCCATTGCAAGCCGATGACGGCACCCTTGATCGGCTGCAGCAGCGCCAACGAACTGATCACGGTGATCGGTGCCCAGATTGCCAGATGCTGCCACGTTGTCAGCGGCAGGATGAGATCGGTCATCATGTAGCCCGCAAGCACGACGTGGCCGACGATCGTCACGACGATATAGGGCGGGAAGTCATCGGCGCGGTGATGGTCCATGCGTTCGCCGCAGGCGGCGCAGGCATCGACGGACTTGACGTAGCTGCGAAACAGCTTGCCGCTGCCACAGGCCGGGCAACGGCCGAGAAAGCCGCGCTTCATCGAAAGGCCAACGGAGCGCTTGTCGCTTTCGCTACCGCCCAGTTGAAGTGTTTCGCCTGCCGCTGCTTTCATGCCTAATCCTCTGCCTTACGGGAGTTCTAACGCCTGCCTCGCGGCGGCCGCGTTCCCGGCGTCTTACGTGCTCCGGTGCGATCGCGCCGGCCGGACTTGTGGAAGGAGCGCGTTGCCGTCGGCATCTTGCGCCCCTCGCTTTGCATCTCGAACCTGAGCGCACCCGCAAGCGGCACAGCTTCAACGAGCTTAACGCGCACCGGATCGCCGAGGCGATAGCCGAGCCCGGTCTTTTCGCCGGAAAGCGCCTGATGCGCCTCATCATGGATGAAGTAGTCGCGCCCGAGCGTAGATATCGGAACGAAGCCATCGGCGCCATAGGCGGGCAGGGTGACAAAGAGTCCCGCCTTGGTGACGCCGGAGACGCGGCCTTCGAATTCCTCGCCGACACGGCCATTCAGATGGTGTGCGATCAGCCGGTCGACGGTGTCGCGCTCCGCCGCCATGGCGCGACGCTCGAAGGTCGAGATCTCGGCGGCGATGTCGTCGAGCACGCCCTCTTCCTGCGGCGTCAGCCCGCCTTCGCCAAGGCCGAGCGAGGCAACCAGCGCCCGGTGCACGATCAGGTCGGCATAGCGCCGGATAGGCGAGGTGAAATGTGCGTACTTCAAAAGGTTCAGGCCGAAGTGCCCGATGTTCTCGGGGCTGTAGATCGCCTGGCTCTGCGACCGCAGCACCATCTCGTTGACCATCGTCTCGAAGGGTTTTCCCTCGGCCTTGGCGAGAATGCCGTTGAAATGGTTCGAGCGCATGTTGCCGCCCTTGACGAGCGAGATGTCGAGCGTCGCCAGGAACTCGCGCAGGCTTTCCTGCTTGGCGAGCGACGGCTGGTCGTGCACGCGATAGATCAGCACCTGGCGCTTCTGCTCCAGCGTCTCGGCGGCCGCGACGTTTGCCTGGATCATCATCTCTTCGATCAGCTTGTGGGCGTCGAGGCGTTCCGGGACGAAAACGCGATCGACCGTGCCGTCGGGCTTCAGGATGATCTTGCGCTCGGGCATGTTGAGTTCGAGCGGCTGGCGCCGGTCGCGCCCGCGCGTGAGGATCCGATAGGCTTCCCAGAGCGGCTTCAGGATCGCGTCGAGGATCGGCCCGGTCTTGTCGTCCGGGTTGCCGTCGATCGCCGCCTGTGCCTGCTGATAGGAGAGCTTGGCAGCACTCTTCATCATGATGCGGTGGAAGGTGTGGCCGGCCTTGCGGCCTTCCTTGGAGAAGCGCATGCGCACGGCAAGCGCCGGACGATCGACGCCTTCCTTCAGCGAGCAGAGGTCGTTCGAAATCCGTTCGGGCAGCATCGGTACCACCCGGTCGGGGAAATAGACCGAGTTGCCGCGCTTCAGCGCTTCCAGGTCCAGCGCCGATTTCGGACGGACGTAATAGGAGACGTCGGCGATTGCGACCGTGACCATGACGCCGCCGGGATTGTCCTCGGACGGGTCGGGTTCGGCATAAACCGCATCGTCGTGATCTTTGGCATCGGCCGGGTCGATGGTGATCAGCGGCAGCGTGCGCCAATCCTCGCGATGGGCCATGGTGGCGGGACCGGCGGCGTTCGCCTCTTCGATCACACGCTCGGGGAAGATGTGGGGGATGCCATGCGCGTGGATGGCAATCATCGAGATTGCCTTCTCCGAGGCCACGGAGCCGATGACGTTTTGGACCTGGGCCCGTGGCAGACCGTAGCGACCGAGGCGCGAGAGCTGCACTTCGACCAGATCGCCATCCTGCGCGTTGCCGGTGAACTCCGGATCGACGAGCACTTCTTCGCCGCGCTTCTCGATCGGCATCAGCCGGCCGCCGCCGCCTGGAGTGGCGCGGAAGACGCCGAGCACGGCGTCCTTGCGCTTGTCGAGAACCTTGATGATGCGCGCCGTATAGGCAGGACCGCCACGCTCCTTGGCGGGGAAGATCTTGGCGAGCACCCGGTCGCCGAGACCGCCGACCGGTACCTTGCCCTTGGCCTTGCCGACAACCGACTGCTTGATCAGCACCGCCGGCGCGACGCCGTCATCGTCCAGCCACTCGGCGGGACGGCCGATCAGTTCGCCGTCGACGTCGCGGATGGTGATGTCGAGCACGGTCACCGGGGGCAGGGCGCCGGGACGCACCAGCGACTTGCGCTTCTTTTCGACGAGGCCGTCCACTTCCAGCGACTTCAGCAGCGCCTTGAGCTCGACACGGGTATCGCCCTTGAGCCCGAAGGCCTTGGCGATCTCGCGCTTGGAGGCGCGGTCCGGGTTTTCGGCAATGAAACGCATCAGCACGTCACGCGGCGGAACCGCGCCGTGGATGATGGGCTCGCTTGCCGGAGCCGGTCCTCCCTTGGCCGCGCGAGCAGGCTTCTTGCCCATGGCTCTTCTGCCGGACTGTTCGGTCGGATCGCGCGGTATTCTGGTCAAGATCAGCCCTTCTTGGCCTTGGCGGCCGTCTTCGTTTTGCTCTTGGCAGGTGCCTTGGCCTTGGTCGACTTGGTTGCGCCGTCCTCGGACTTTGCCGCCGCCTTGGTCGTCTTGGCCTTCACGGGCTTGCCCTTGGTAGTTCCACCCTTGGCGGCACGCTCCGAAATCAGCACGAGTGCCTCCTCGACCGTCACCGACTGCGGATCCTTGCCCTTCGGCAGCGTCGCGTTGACCTTGCCCCAGTTTACATAGGGGCCATAGCGACCGTCACGAACGGTGATGGAGCCGCCGTCCGGGTGGTCGCCAAGTTCCTTGAGCGAGGCGGCGGCGGTGCGGCCACGCCCGGCACCGGCCTTCGACTGCTTGTCGGCGAGAACCGACACGGCGCGATTGAGGCCGATCGAGAAGACGTCTTCGATCGATTCGAGATTGGCATAGGTGCCGTCGTGCAGCACGAACGGTCCGTAGCGGCCAAGGCCGGTCGAGATCATCTTGCCGCTTTCGGGGTGCGCGCCGATATCGCGCGGCAGCGACAGCAGCGCGACCGCCTTCTCATGGTCGATCGTCGATGGCGTCCAGCCCTTCGGCAGGCTCGAGCGCTTCGCTTCCTTGCCGTCGCCGCGCTGGACATAGGGGCCGAAACGGCCGCTGCGCAGGGTGATTTCCTCGCCGGTATGCGGATCCTTGCCGAGCGCCTGCGGTTCATTGGAGACCGCCGCTTCCTGGTCGCCGTTGCTTTCGGAGGAAAGCTGGCGGGTGAAGTTGCACTCCGGATAGTTCGAGCAGCCGACGAAGGCGCCATATTTGCCAAGCTTCAGCGACAGCTTGCCGGTGCCGCAGACCTGGCAGATGCGTGGATCACCGCCGTCTTCGCGCTTCGGGAAGACCAGCGGCGCCAGTTCCTCGTTCAGCGCATCGAGCACGTTGGTGACGCGCAGCTCCTTTGTTTCCTCGATCTGTGCGAAGAAATCCTTCCAGAAGTCGCGAAGTACATCCTTCCAGTTGACCTCACCGGCCGAGACCTGGTCGAGCTTTTCTTCGAGCGACGCCGTGAAGTCGTAGCCGACATAGCGCGTGAAGAAGCTTTCCAGAAACGCCGTCACCAACCGCCCCTTGGCCTGGGGTATGAGCTTGCGCTTGTCGTTGGTGATGTAGTCGCGGTCGAGCAGGGTCGTGACCGTCGCGGCATAGGTCGACGGCCGGCCGATGCCGAGCTCTTCCATCTTCTTGATCAGGCTCGCTTCCGAGTAGCGCGGGGGCGGCTCGGTGAAGTGCTGCGAGGCGTTGATCTTCTGCTTGGCGAGGTTTTCGCGCGCGTTGATTTCCGGCAGGCGGCCATCCTCCTCGCCATCATCCGTCTGCTCGCCGTCTTCCTTGGCATCCGTATAGGCGGCGATGAAGCCGTCGAAGCGGATGACCGAGCCGGTGGCGCGCAGGCCCGCCTTCTGGCCGCCGTTGTCGGCAGTGATTTCTGCCGTGGTGCGCTCGATCTCGGCCGATGCCATCTGGCTCGCGATGCCACGCTTCCAGACCAGATCGTAGAGGCGCAGCATGTCACCGTCGAGGAAGCGGCGGACCTGGTCCGGCGTCCGATTGAAGTCGGTCGGGCGGATGGCTTCGTGCGCTTCCTGGGCGTTCTTCGCCTTGGTCGAATAGAAACGCGGCTTTTCCGGCAGGTAGCGGTCGCCGAACTGGCTGGCAATCGCCTTGCGCGAGGCCTCGACCGCTTCCGGCGCCATCTGCACGCCGTCGGTACGCATATAGGTGATCAGACCGACCGTCTCGCCGCCGATGTCGACGCCTTCATAGAGCTTCTGCGCGACCTGCATGGTGCGCGATGCGGAGAAGCCGAGTTTGGAGGAGGCGGCCTGCTGCAGTGTTGAGGTGGTGAAAGGCGGCGACGGGTTACGCTTGACCGGCTTTGCCTCGATGCTGTCGACGACATAGGCGGCGCCATCGAGCAGGGTCTTCAGCCGGTTGGCCTCTTCGCCGTTGCCGACAGCCCTTGGCGCGAGGCGCTTGCCATCGGCCGAGACGAGGCGGGCCTCGAACTCGTCGCCGCGCGGGGTCTTCAGCAGCGCGGAGATGTTCCAGTATTCCTCGGAGATGAAGCGCTCGATCTCGGACTCGCGATCGCAGACAAGGCGCAGCGTGACGGACTGCACACGGCCGGCCGAGCGGGCGCCCGGAAGCTTGCGCCAGAGGACCGGCGACAGGTTGAAGCCGACGAGATAGTCGAGCGCGCGGCGCGCCAGATAGGCGTCGACCAGCGAGATGTCGATGTCGCGCGGATGGGCGATCGCCTCGAGCACGGCCTTCTTGGTGATGGCGTTGAAGGCGACGCGCTTCACCGGCTTGTCGCCGAGCACCTTCTTTTTCTTCAAGAGGTCGAGCACGTGCCAGGAAATGGCTTCGCCTTCGCGATCCGGGTCGGTTGCGAGAATGAGGCCGTCAGCGGACTTTACCGCGTCGGCAATGTCCTTCATGCGCTTGGCCGAGGCGCCATCGACCTCCCAGGACATTTCGAAGTCTTCATCCGGACGGACCGAACCGTCCTTCGCCGGCAGATCGCGCACATGGCCAAACGAAGCCAGCACCTTGTAGTTAGGCCCGAGGTACTTGTTGATCGTCTTTGCCTTGGAAGGCGACTCCACCACTACAACATTCATCGTCATTTTCTGAGACAACCGGTTCTGGTTCGGGCGTCAGCGCTGTCAGCGCCGTGTGTCGCCTGGTATCGATGCCCCGAAATGGACAGGGATTCGTGCGGGGTCAAGAGGGTTCACCCAAAATAACGACGAGAGGAGGTGATGCAACTCATGCAAGATTGCATCGCATCTGCAATCTGGAATGGGTGCCTGCTCGCTTCCTCACGGCCGCGGGGTCGCCATCGCCGGTGCTCATTCGCTTGCCGTGAGAGACACGAGTCCTCCGGCGTGGCGATCGAGCCGCCCAGCGAGATCGAGCTCTAGGAGAAGAAGGTAGACCTGTGCCGGCGAAAGCCCGGTGTGCCTGACGATGTCGTCGGTTTCGACCGGCGTCGGACCAAGCGCATTGATGATGGCCGCACGGTCGCTGTCATTGGTCGCGGCAGGGGTGCTCGGTTGCGCATGCCCCTCCGGTTCCCTGACACTTGGCAAGCGTAGCTCGAACTGGCTGAGCGGCGCCAATGCTTCAAGGACATCGTCCGATGACGTCGTGACGATCGCGCCCTGCTTCAAAAGGTCGTTCGTGCCATGGCACCGGGGATCGAGTGGGGATCCCGGAACGGCAAAGACCAGCCGGCCGAAATCGGCGGCATAACGCGCGGTGATCAACGAGCCGGAGCGATTGGCCGCCTCGACGACGGTCACGCCGAGGCTGACGCCGGCAATCAGCCGGTTGCGCCGCGGGAAATCGCGTGCACGTGGCTCCCAGCCAAAGGGCATTTCGCTGATCGCCAGACCCCGGCCAGCGGTGATCTCATCCAGCAAGCCGATGTTTTCGGGCGGGTAGGGCCGATCCAAGCCGCCGGCAAGCGCGGCGATCGTGCCGGTTTCGAGGCTTGCGCGATGGGCGGCGGTATCGATGCCGCGCGCGAGACCCGAGGTGACGACATAGCCGGCGCGACCGGCATCGCGGGCAATCATCGCCGCGAACTTGGCGCCGCTGGCCGACGCGTTGCGCGAGCCGACAATGCCGAGCGACGGGCGGGTTGCTGCTTTGAGATCGCCCTTCATCGCGAGGAGAGGGGGAGCGCCGTCGATCTGCCGAAGCGCTGAAGGATAACCTGGCTCGCCGATGCCGACAAAGACCGCGCCGCAGCGTCGCGCCGCTTCCAGTTCCCGTTCGGCCTCGCTTACCGTTGCCACGCGATAGGCCTGTTTGGTCCCTCCGCGCCGGGATAGTTCTGGAAGCGCGTCGAGCGCGTTTTCCGCGGTGCCGAAGTGGTTGATCAGGTCCCTGAAGGCGATGGGGCCGACATTGTCGCTGCGGATCAGCCGCAGCCAGGATATTTTCTGTCGTTCAGTCAGCGCCACTCCGGTTCGTCCTGCGCTGTCCTCAGACATTATCCCTTGTCCCCGATCTTGCTTTCCGTGCCGGCGATCAGCCGTTGAATATTGGCGCGATGCTTCACCCAGCTAATGATGGTCATTGCCGCGAAGAGCAGGGCGACCTTTTCGTTCCCTACCGCGTAAAGTAGTACCGGAATGATAGCCGTTGCAACCAGGGCGGACAATGAGGAGTAACGGCTGATTTTCGCCATGGCGAGCCAGATCACCGCAAAGGCAAGCACCATGGCGGGAACGAGGCCGAGCAGGACGCCGATATAGGTGGCAACACCCTTGCCGCCCTTGAAGCCGAGCCAGACCGGATAGAGGTGGCCGATGAAGGCGGCGAAGCCGGCGGCGATCCCCGCTTCCACGCCCCAGTAGGAGGCGATGAAGGCCGCGGCGGTGCCCTTCAGGGCATCCAGAAGCAATGTTGCTGCCGCAAGTTTCCTGTTGCCGGTTCTCAGCACATTGGTCGCGCCGATGTTGCCCGAGCCGATCTTTCTGACGTCGCCCAGCCCGGCCATGCGGGTCAGGATCAGTCCGAATGGGATCGAGCCGAGCAGATAACCGAAGCCCAGGCTCAACAACGTCAAGGGCAGCCCAAGCTGCCAGGAAAATAGATCCACCGGTTCCCCTCCCGCGCGACCGCTTTGGGCTTATGCGGAATGCACAAGCTTGCCGGCAACATAGGTTTGCACAACCCGGCCGGTAAAGCGTGCATTTTCAAACGGCGTGTTCTTGGAGCGCGAGACGATGGCTTCCTTGTAGAGCACCCACGGCTCGTCGAGGTCGAGGACCGCGATATCGGCCTTGGCGCCCGGCCTCAGCGTGCCGGCGTTAAGACCGAAGATCGCCGCCGGGCGGGTCGACATGGCATCGATCAGGCGCATCAATGGAACTTGGCCGCTGTGGTACAGCCGAAGAGCGGCCGCTGCCAGCGTTTCAAGGCCGATCGCACCGTCGGCAGCGTCGGCAAACGGCAGGCGTTTGGTGTCGACGTCCTGCGGGTCATGCGAGGAGACGATGATGTCGATCGTGCCGTCGGCCAGCGCCTCGGCCATGGCCACCCGGTCGTCTTCGCTGCGAAGGGGCGGCGAAAGCTTGAAGAAGGTGCGGTACTCGCCGATGTCGTTTTCGTTGAGCGCCAGATTGTTGATCGAGATGCCGCAGGTGACGTTGGCGCCGCGCTGGCGTGCTGCACGAATGGCCTCAGCCGATTCGGGAACCGAGATTTGGGCGGCGTGGTAGGCGGCCTTCGTCAGGCCGGCGATGCGCAGGTCGCGCTCGAGCGGGATGATCTCCGATTCGCGCGGGATCCCGGCAAGGCCGAGCCAGCTTGCGAGCAGGCCTTCGTGCATGACGCCGTTGGCGCCGAGATACTTGTCGCGGGTCTCAAGAGAGATGACGGCGCCGAATTCGCGCGCATAGGTCATGGCGCGGCGCAGAACCAGCGTGTCGTGGATCGACCGTCGGCCATTGGTGAAGCAGACGGCGCCGGCTTCGCGCAGCAGGCCGAATTCGGTCATCTCTTCCCCGGCCAGTCCCTTGGTCAGGGCCGCGGCAGGATGGACATTGACGAGGGCCTTGTCGCGCGCCGTCTTCTTTACGTACTCGACCAGCGCGATATCGTCGATCACAGGATCCGTGTCGGGCATCGCAATGAAGGTGGTGACGCCACCGACCGCTGCTGCGCGCGACGCGGATTCGAAGGTTTCGCGATGTTCGCTGCCCGGTTCGCCGACGAACACGCGGGCATCGACGAGGCCGGGAACGGCGGTCAGGCCATCGCAGTCCTTGACGAAGGCGCCATCGGGCGCGCCCTGGTTCTGTGCATCCGCGCCGGCGGCCAGGATGCGGCCGTCGTTTCCGACGATGACAGTGCCGACCTCGTCAAGGCTGCGCGAGGGATCGACGATGCGGAGGTTCTTCAGAACGAGTGGTCTGGTCATAGGCGCGGCCCCTGGTTCTGCGAGAGAAGCAGCGTTTCCATCACCGCCATGCGTACGGCAACGCCCATCTCGACCTGCTGTTCGATCACGCTCTGCGGGCCGTCGGCGATTTCCGAGGCGATCTCGACGCCGCGGTTCATCGGCCCGGGGTGCATGACGAGCGCATCGTCCTTGGCCGCCTTCAGCTTCTGCGCATCGAGTCCGTAGTAGTGGAAGTATTCGCGCACCGAAGGCACGAAAGAGCCGGCCATGCGCTCGCGCTGGAGGCGCAGCATCATGACGACATCCGCATCCTTCAGGCCCTCGGCCATCGAGTGATAGACCTCGACGCCCATTTCGGCGATCCCCGAGGGAAGCAACGTCGCCGGAGCGACGACGCGCACGCGGGCGCCCATCTGGTTCAGGAGCAGGATGTTGGAGCGCGCCACGCGCGAGTGCAGCACGTCGCCGCAGATCGCCACGATGATGCGCGAGAGCTTACCCTTGGCGCGGCGGATCGTCAGCGCGTCGAGCAGGGCCTGGGTTGGGTGCTCGTGCTGACCGTCGCCGGCATTGACGACGGAGCAGGAGACCTTCTGCGCCAGGAGTGCGGCAGCACCCGCCGAGGAATGGCGCACCACCAGCACGTCCGGGTGCATGGCGTTCAGCGTCATCGCCGTATCGATCAGCGTTTCGCCCTTTTTCACCGAGGAGTTGCCGACCGACATGTTCATGACGTCGGCGCCAAGCCGCTTTCCGGCGAGCTCGAAGGACGATTGCGTGCGGGTCGAAGCCTCGAAGAAGAGGTTGATCTGCGTCAGCCCCCGCAGCGTGGAGGTCTTTTTCTCTCTTTGACGGGAGATTTGGACGGCTTCATCGGCGCGATCGAGCAGATAGGTTATATCCTGCTCCGTGAGCCCCTTGATGCCGAGCAGGTGGCGATGCGGGAAAGTGATCATGGGCCGCCCTTGCGCTCTGGAAATGTGGTCGCTCTATAAGACTTGGCCCCCGGTACGGCAAGGCTTGGGCGTCATCGTCCGCAGAAAACTTGCAACGGCCATCCTATCTTTTTCGCGCCCCGTTCCGTGGTCGAGAAACTTGCGCTAGAACCGGCCCATGAATCAGATGAACCGGACTGAACAGAAACTCGCCGAGCTGAACCAGCCCAAGCCCTGGTCCGGTGTCAACGCCTATCGCTCCGATCCGCTCGTGGTGGACATCACCTCGTCGATGAGCAAGACGCTGCGCGACGAATTCGATGTGCTCGGCCGTTACGTCACCTCGCCCGAAGCGCAGGAACTGGCGCGTATGGCGAATGAAGGTCCGCCGAAGCTGAAGACGCATGGCCCGCGCGGCGAGCGTCTCGATGTCGTCGAGTTCCACCCGGCCTGGCATGCGCTGATGCGCCGCTCAATGTCGTCGGGCCTGCATGCGTCGGCCTGGGAAAACCTGGCCGACGAGCGCAACCAGTCGCACAAGACACGCGCCATCCGCTTCTATCTGACGGCGCAGCTGGAATGCGGCCATCTCTGCCCGCTGACGATGACGAGCGCGTCGCTTGCCGCGATCACCGCGTCTCCGGCGGTGCAGAAGGAATGGGCGCCGAAGATCCTGTCACGCAAATACGACTCGACGAACCGTCCCTGGATGCAGAAGTCGGCCGTCACCGTCGGTATGGGCATGACCGAGAAGCAGGGCGGTACCGATGTCCGCGCCAATACCTCGACGGCCGAGCGTGTAGGCGAGGGCATCTATCGGTTGAATGGCCACAAGTGGTTCATGTCGGCACCGATGAGCGACGCCTTCGTCATGCTGGCGCAGACCCGCGAGGGCCTTGCCTGTTTCCTCGTGCCGCGTCTTCTGGAAGACGGCAGCGCCAACGGCCTGCGCTTCCAGCGGTTGAAGGACAAGCTCGGCAACCGCTCCAACGCTTCGTCGGAGGTCGAGTTCTCCGACACGTTCGGTTTCATCCTCGGCGCTCCGGACGCCGGCATCCGGACGATCCTCGACATGGTCACGCTGACGCGCCTCGACTGCGCGTTGGCATCCGCAGGCATGATGCGTGCCTCGCTTGCCGAAGCCGTGCACCACACCCGCGGCCGCAAGGTCTTCGGCAAGCCGCTCGTGAGCCAGCCGATGATGACGCGCGTGCTTGCCGACATGGCGCTCGATGTGGCGGCGGCAAGCGCCCTTTCGTTCCGTCTGGCTGAAGCGTTCGACAAGGCCCGCAACAGCCCTGAAGACGCGGCCTATGCGCGGATCATGACGCCTGTTGCCAAGTACTGGGCCTGCAAGATCGCCCCGGCACTGATTTACGAGGCGATGGAGTGCCTTGGCGGCAACGGCTATGTGGAAGAGCGCGCGCTGGCGCGCCATTACCGCGAAGCACCTGTCAACGCTATCTGGGAAGGGTCCGGCAACGTCATGGCGCTGGACGTGCTGCGCGTACTCGCCAAGGGCAAGGACCTCTTCGAGCAGCTCTTCGTCGTTTTGGCGCGCGATCTCGGACCAGCCGGCCGCAAGACGATCGACGTGTTGCGCGCCGCCATGTCGCTCTGCGAACGGGACGAGGGTGCTGCGCGCATGCTGGTCGAGCAATTGGCGCTCGCCGCCGCCGCCGCCGAACTCTATCGTCTCGGTGCCGGCCGCATCGCCGACGCTTTCCTCGAATCGCGACTGGCTGCCGGATGGCGCTCGACCTACGGCATGCTCGATTCGCGCTTCGATTCCGCCTACATCCTCGATCTTCTCTATCCCCCTGCGGCGTAGGCCGTCGGCCCCCTGCGACGTACGTCGTCAGGTCCCGGCGGCGTATGCCGTCAGCCGCTGCGACGTACGTCGTCAGTCCGCTGCCATGTACGTCGTCAGATCCCTGCGACGTAGGTCGTCAGGTAAAGGACGAGTGGTATCGTGAAGAACGAGACGACCGTTTGCACGGTTGCGACCGCCGCATAGAGTTCGGCGTCGCCATCCATCTGCTTGGCCAGCAGATAGCCGTTCATCGCCGTCGGCACGGCCGCGCCAAGCGCGATGACCAGCAGGGCGTCCCCCCGAATGCCGAGCAGATAGCTCGCGCTCACCATGAAGACCGGCATGACGATCAACTTGAGGAAGACCGCGAGCAGCGCCGTCGCGCTCGGCTTCAGCGCATCGGAAGCGCGCAAACCTGCCCCGACCATCACCAGCCCGAGGCTGAGCGAGGCGCTTGCCAGCATCTCGATCGTGGTCATCACGGGGCCGTAGATCTTAAGTCCGACCAGGTTGACGAGAATGCCGAGCACCGAGGCGACGATCAGCGGATTGGTGGCGATCTTTGCGAAGAAGCGCCTGAAGTCACGATTGCCCCCGCCGAACCAGACCAGCACGCCGATATTGTAGAGATTGATGGGGATGATCACGAGCGTCATCACCAGCGCGGTCAGCGTCAGGCCGATCGGTCCATAGAGTTTTTGCGCGATCGCCAGCGCCATGAAGCCGTTCCAGCGTGTTGCGGTCTGGAAGACTGAGGTGAACGAGGCGCCGGACACGTGCCGGTCTCGCAGCACTGGCCAGAGGAGCAGCACGAAGGCCGACATCAGGCTGACGCTGCCGATCGTCGCGATGGCCGTCGCGTCGGCTTTCAACCCGGCAAAGTCTGCCTGGGCAAGCGTCGAGAACAGCAGGGCAGGGAACAGGATGAAGTAGCCGAACTGCTCGAGCCCGAGCCAAAGGCTCTGGTCGACGAATGTCGAGCGTTTGAGCCAGACGCCGAGCAGAACCAGCAGGAAGATCGGAAGGATGCTTTCAAAGACGACGGTCATGGAGGAGGACCTGCGAGGGGGAGGGATACCGCTACCCGAATTTTGCAGAGACCGGAATGGGCTTGCAGCTTTGTGGTGAATGATCGGGCGCAACCGCAAGCGTGAGCGCAAGAAAACCTAGCTTGTGAAAATTAACCTTAACAAATGGTTTACGTTGCACGCCTTGCCTGTAGGCGCGAAATTGACCAGGAATTTCAACAGATCCGGAGTGGAGCGGTTCGGTGAGAACTGGTCTTTTGATCATCATGATGATGTTTTTCGCCGGACTGGCGCTGGATATTGCGGTCCCAACGATGGTCCTGCTTGCCTTGTTGCTGGCAGACCGCGCCATATATCCGCTAGTCTACCGCCGCATCTCGGAAAGGGGAGCCGCATGAAGTGGTTTCTGATCCTTTGGGCCTGCCCGGTCATGTTCCTCACGTCGTGGTATGGTCTCTCCTACTACGACATGAGCTTCGGCTTCTTCATGCTGACGCGGCAGACCCATGATCTCGTGTTCCAGGTCTACGGCCATGTCCTCGGCATTCCGCCAGAGACGATCCCGCCCCTCGTCGCGCGTGCGATCGTCTTCGATAGTTTTGTGGTTTTTGCCATTATCGGCTTTCGCAAGCGCCGTGAGATCGCAGCCTGGTATCGCCGTCGTTTCGGTGCCGGCGTAGCTCAGTCCGAAAGGCCGTCCCTCGCGAGCGAAGCCAGCCTGTCGAGCGCGCCCTGAAGAATGAAGGAGGCGGCGGCCGAATCGATGCGTTCGGCCCGCTTCCGTCGCGACACATCCATTTCGATCAGCACACGCTCGGCCGCAACGGTCGAAAGCCTTTCATCCCAGAAGATGAAAGGCAGCGGCGTCTTTTGCTCCATGTTGCGCACGAAGGCGCGGGTCGCCTGACAACGCGGTCCCTCGCTGCCGTCCATGTTGACGGGCAGGCCGATGACGAAGGCTGCGATCTTTTCTTTTCCTGCCACTGACAGCAGCGCTTCCGCGTCCACCCCGAACTTGATCCGGCGGATCACCTCTCGGGGTGTTGCGAACCTGCGGCCGAGATCGGAGACCGAAAGGCCGATCGTCTTGGTGCCGAGGTCGAGCCCGGCGATCGCCTGGTTCTGTTGAAGCTGGGATGCCAGCTCTTCGATGGTGAGAATTGCCATGTCGGTGTCGATTCGATCTTTGCGCGGAGGGCTGTCTGTTCCATATGCTGTTCCGACACGCAAATCATCAGGGAGATCGTCATGAAGATCAAATGGCTCGGTCATGCCGCCTTTCACATCGAAACGGCAAAGTCCAAAATCCTCATCGACCCCTTCTTCACCGGCAATCCCGCCTTCCGGGACGAGGATCGCAGGGACGCGACCGCCGGGCTCACCCACATCCTCCTGACCCATGGTCATGGCGACCATGTCGGCGATACGATTGCGATCGCCAAGGAGACCGGTGCGACCGTGGTCGCCAATGCCGATCTCGCCGCCTGGCTCGGGCGGCATGGCGTCAAGGCGCTCGAAATGGGAAATACCGGCGGCACCATCAACCTCGGCGCGTTTTCAACGACCTTCGTCAACGCGCTCCATTCCTCGGCGCAGCTCACCGAGGACGGCGTTTCCCATTCGCTCGGCAATGCCAATGGCCTGGTGCTGCATTTCGAGGACGAGCCGACGCTCTACCACATGGGTGACACGGACATCTTTTCCGACATGGCGCTGATCAACGAATTGCACCAGCCGGAAATCGGCATCGTGCCGATCGGCGACCGTTTCACCATGGGCGGCGCGGTGGCGGCACTCGCCTGCCAGCGCTTTTTCAAGTTCTCGACGGCGATCCCCTGCCATTACGGCTCGTTCCCGATCATCGACCAGACCCCCGCGACCTTCGTTGCCGGCATGGAAAGTGCATCCACCAAGGTGGAGACACCTTACGTCGGCGTCGTCGTCGAGGTCTGATGTTGCGCCGGGCCTTTTGACGAGAGGTCCGGTACTCCGGCAATTCCCCCGTTGCGTGGCTCGCCGTGCGCCATTATAGCGGGGGAAGTTCCAGTTACCGGAGACGATCATGTCCGTAGACCTTGCCACCGTGAAGCGCGTTGCGCGCCTTGCCCGTATCGCCGTCAGCGAAGAGGAAGCCGAGCGGATGATGGGCGAGCTCAATGGCATCCTCGGTTTTGTCGAACAGCTCTCCGAAGTTAATGTCGATGGCGTCGAGCCGATGACCTCGGTCACGCCGATGGAGATGAAGAAGCGGACGGACATCGTGTCGGACGGCAACAAGGCCGACGATATCGTTGCCAATGCACCGAATTCCGATCGCAATTTCTTCCTCGTTCCGAAGGTGGTCGAATAACCAGACCCCCTGCCGCCCCGACGTTCCCGATTGCGAAAGCCCGATTTCATCATGACCGACCTTATCAGCCTCACGATTGCCGAAGCCCGCGCGAAACTCGCCGCCAAGGAAATCACCGCCGTCGAACTGACGGATGCCTACATCGGCGCGATCGATGCCGCCAATGAGGCGATCAATGCCTACATCGCCGTAACGCCGGACAAGGCGCGCGAGATGGCGAAAGCCTCGGACGCGCGTATCGCCGCCGGCAAGGCCGGTGCGCTTGAAGGCATCCCGCTCGGCATCAAGGATCTCTTCGGCACCGAAGGCGTGCACACACAGGCCTGCAGCCATATCCTCGACGGTTTCGCGCCGCGCTACGAATCGACCGTGACCCAGAACCTCTGGAACGACGGCGCCGTCATGCTCGGCAAGCTGAACATGGACGAATTCGCCATGGGCTCGTCGAACGAGACCTCCTACTACGGTGCCGTGAAGAACCCGTGGCGCGCCAAGGGCTCCAATCTCGACCTCGTTCCGGGCGGCTCGTCCGGCGGTTCGGCTGCAGCCGTCGCTGCGCATCTCTGCGCCGGTGCCACGGCGACCGATACCGGCGGTTCCATCCGCCAGCCGGCCGCCTTTACCGGCACCGTCGGCATCAAGCCGACCTATGGCCGCTGCTCGCGCTGGGGCGTCGTCGCCTTCGCCTCGTCGCTCGATCAGGCCGGCCCGATCGCCCGTGACGTGCGCGATGCTGCGATCCTCTTGAAGTCGATGGCAAGCGTCGACACCAAGGATACGACCTCGGTCGATCTGCCGGTGCCGGATTACGAAGCTTCCATCGGCAAGTCGGTCAAGGGCATGAAGATCGGCATTCCCCGGGAATACCGCGTCGACGGCATGCCGGAAGAGATCGAGGCGCTCTGGCAGCAGGGCATCGCCTGGCTGAAGGACGCCGGCGCCGAGATCGTCGACATCACCCTGCCGCACACGAAGTATGCGCTGCCGGCCTATTACATCGTCGCTCCGGCCGAGGCTTCCTCGAACCTCGCCCGCTATGACGGCGTGCGCTACGGCCTGCGCGTCGACGGCAAGGACATCGTCGACATGTACGAGAAGACCCGCGCCGCCGGTTTCGGCCAGGAGGTCAAGCGCCGCATCATGATCGGCACCTACGTGCTTTCGGCCGGTTATTACGACGCCTATTATCTGCAGGCGCAGAAGGTCCGTACGCTGATCAAGCGCGACTTCGAACTGGCCTTCCACGCCGGCGTCGATGCCATCCTGACGCCCGCTACACCGTCCTCCGCCTTCGGTATCGCCGACGAGGACCTGGCGTCCGATCCGGTCAAGATGTACCTGAACGACATCTTCACGGTAACGGTCAACATGGCTGGTCTTCCCGGCATTGCCGTTCCCGGCGGCCTCGACCACAAGGGTCTGCCGCTTGGCCTCCAACTGATCGGCAAGCCGTTTGAGGAAGAGACGCTGTTCAAGACGGCGCATATCATCGAACAGGCCGCCGGTCGCTTCACGCCCACCAAGTGGTGGTAAGGCTTTGATGGCGGTGCCGGACAGGCGCCGCCACTGTTTCTGAAGGCGATCAGTCACTCTTGTCGCGGAAGGAGCCCGCGTCATGCCCGCCATCCGTCATGCCCGCGCCGGCGATGTCGACCGGCTGACGGCGATCGGTCTCGCCGCTTGGCAATCCGCCATTGCCGGTCTTGCCGATGGTGAGATAATGCGGCGTGTGGCAGAAGCCTCGTTTTTCCGTTTTCTTTCCGATCACTGGTTGTCTGTTTTGCTGATCGAAGCCGAAGGCGGCATTCGCGGTTGGGCGGCGCGAGAGGACTTCGACAACGCGATATCCGACCTGTGGATCGAGCCGGCAGTCCAGGGCAGGGGGCTCGGTGCTTTGCTCCTCGGCGAGATCGAGCGTTGCATCGTTGCGGACGGGTTCGATGTCGCCACCACCAAGACCCATGCGCGCAACGACCGAGCCGTGACCTTTTCCGCAACCGCGGCTACGGCGTGAGTTGGCTTTCCACCGCCTACGCCCCGCAACTCGACAGTGATGTCGAGTTTATCGGTCTGAGCAAAGTCCTCACCGAGCAAGACTAGAACCGCCGACCCTGCGCATATCCGTGCACGGCTGCCACCCGGAAATGCGCAGCTTCCGGTATTGATGCAAGGTGAGGCTTCTCGTCGCTTCACCTTGCGTGAAGCGCCGGCGATACCGGACATCGTTCGATGTCCGTTATCGCCGTTTCAGCCGCTCAGCGGTTGTTGAATTCGGAGCGCACGAGCTGCAAACCGCGTTCCGTGATGCGATAGGGATTTCCGCCGGAAGACGATATCGCCTTCTTGCGCTTCAGTTTGCGGAAGAGCTCCAGGTCGAAGCCGGGGTAGACCCAGCCGTCACGGGTGAAGCAGCGGATCTCGGTGATCGCCTTGCTTTCGCGGATGATTTCGATGCGGCCGCCCTGGGCCAAATGATGAAGAATGCGCTGTTCTGCGCGCGAGATGTCCATTGTCTGAATGTTCCGGAAAAGCGTTCGGAAGAACGCAGGAAAACGTTCCGCAAATCACTGGGAAAGCGGGGTGACGTTTCCGGCCCGTGCGCGCAATCAAAGGAAGATTGCGGGGACGGGCCCTTACCGGGACTCAGGCGAATACGAGAACATCAAAACTCCAGAAAGACGGTGCTTTCCTAAAAGACGTTCGCGAGCGCGTCAAGATGCCCCTGCAACGCCAGGGTGCCGAACGCCGCGGCTGCCACCTGAAAGACGATGATGAGCGCCAGCCGGGTTCTGAATGGTTCCTTGCGTGTCTTGTGGCGAAATATGTGCCGGGCAGCCATCGCCCCCGGACTTCCGCCGAGAAAAGCAATCGTCAACAGCGTCTGTTCGCTGATGCGCCAACGGCCCGCGCGCGCCGCCCGTTTGTCAAACCAGAACAGCCCGAAGCTTAAGATGTTGATGTAGGCTGCGTACAAGGCGAGTGCGGTGGCGGTGGACATCGGCAAATCTTGGCGCAAGGGTGCTAAACGATGGTTAAGCGGCGCTCCCAACGCGCGGCTGTCCGGAGATGCGGCCGCATGCTGCCGAACAACTTGCACCGGCGGACCAATTGTTCTACCGAGAAACCAAGAATTCAGGCTTCAAAGAAGAGCATGATATGAGCATTGTCGACGTCCGCACCCCCGATCCGAAACGCTTCATCCCCGGCGCCACCGGCGACTGGGAAGTCATCATCGGCATGGAAGTCCATGCCCAGGTGCTTTCCAATTCGAAGCTGTTCTCGGGTGCCTCGACGGAGTTCGGCAATGCGCCGAATGCCAACGTTTCGCTGGTCGACGCCGCCATGCCCGGCATGCTGCCCGTCATCAACGAGGAATGCGTGAAGCAGGCGGTGCGCACCGGTCTCGGCCTCAAGGCCGCAATCAACAAGCGCTCGATCTTCGACCGCAAGAACTATTTCTATCCGGACCTGCCGCAGGGCTATCAGATCTCCCAGTTCAAGGATCCGATCGTCGGCGAGGGCAAGATCATGATTTCGATCGGCCCTGATCGCCAGGGCCAGTTCGAGGACGTCGAGGTCGGCATCGAGCGGCTGCATCTCGAGCAGGATGCCGGCAAGTCGATGCACGACCAGCATCCGTCCATGTCCTATGTCGACCTCAACCGTTCGGGCGTGGCGCTGATGGAGATCGTCTCCAAGCCGGACATGCGTTCGTCGGATGAGGCCAAAGCCTATATGACGAAGCTGCGCTCGATCGTGCGCTACCTCGGCACCTGCGACGGCAACATGGACGAAGGTTCCATGCGCGCCGACGTCAACGTTTCCGTGCGCCGTCCGGGCGAGGGCTTCGGCACCCGTTGCGAGATCAAGAACGTCAACTCAATCCGCTTCATCGGCCAGGCAATCGAGTACGAGGCGCGCCGCCAGATCGGCATCCTCGAAGATGGTGGCTCTATCGATCAGGAAACCCGCCTGTTCGATCCGAACAAGGGCGAGACCCGTTCGATGCGCTCCAAGGAAGACGCGCACGACTACCGTTACTTCCCGGACCCGGACCTGTTGCCGCTGGAGTTCGACGATGCTTTCGTTGAAGCGTTGAAGGCCGATCTGCCGGAATTGCCCGACGACAAGAAGGACCGGTTCGTTCGAGACCTCGGCCTTTCGGTCTACGATGCCTCGGTGCTCGTTTCCGAAAAGTCGATCGCGGACTACTTCGAGGCTGTAGCCGAAGGACGCGATGGCAAGATCGCCGCGAACTGGGTCATCAACGACCTGCTCGGCGCCTTGAACAAAGCCGGCAAAGCCATTGAAGAGACTCCCGTTTCCCCGGCTCAGCTCGGCGGCATCATCGATCTCATCAAGGCCGAGACCATCTCGGGCAAGATCGCGAAGGACCTCTTCGAGATCATCTGGAACGAAGGTGGCGACCCGGCCGAGATCGTCGAAGCCCGCGGCATGAAGCAGGTGACGGACACCGGCGCCATCGAAAAGGCAGTGGACGAGATCATCGCCGCCAACCCGGACCAGGTCGCCAAGGTCCAGGCCAAGCCCTCGCTTGCCGGCTGGTTCGTCGGTCAGGTGATGAAGGCGACGGGCGGCAAGGCCAACCCGCAGGCCGTGCAGGCCCTCGTGAAGGCCAAGCTCGGCATCGAGGAATAAGCGATGTTCTTCGTGCGGACGGCCAGCGAGCGTGATCTCGAAAAGGTTCGCGCCCTGCTGGTCGAGACGTGGCATGCGACCTACGACACCTTCTACGGCGTCGAGAAGGTCAACGAACTGACGGAGCGCTGGCATTCGCTGCCGGCGCTGAAAGCGCGGGTCGCGCGCAAGAACGCCGAGTTCCTGGTCGCAGATGACGGTCGCCAGATCGGCGGCATGGGTTTTGCGGCCATGTCCGACACGCAAGCCAAGACTGCCGTGCTGCATCAGCTCTATGTGCTGCCGAAGTTCCAGCGGCAGGGCATCGGCCGCGACATCTTCGCCGAGCTCGAAACCTGCTTCCCGGATGCCGAGCGCATGCGCGTCGAAGTCGAGCCGCAGAACCTGCACGCGCTTGCCTTCTATCGAACGCATGGCTTCGCCGAGGTCGGTGAGACGGCCAACCATGGTGACGAGCAATCCGGTCTGCCGGCGATCATCCTGGAAAAGCGGCTTCTCGGCTAAGTGCAAGTCCTGGCAGCTCCCTGTGGATAACTTCATCGGGGGCGGCTCTGTCATGAAACCTTTGCACTGCAGTGCTTGGTCCGCCGTCGATGAACGAAGCGAGCCGAGGGAACCATGGACGCGATAGCCGAACTCTTGATCCGCAAGGCCGAGCGCGAAGATCTGTCCGCCATCGTGGCACTCTTTGCCGATGATCAGCTCGGTGGTCATGGCGATACGACCGCTCCGGAAGCCTTCGGAGACTACGTCGCCGCCTTCGAACAAATCGAAGCCTCGTCGCTGCAGACACTCTTTGTCGCGGTTCTTGCCCGGGAGATCGTCGGTACCTTTCAGACGGCGCTGCATACGTCGCTTTCCGGTCGCGGCAGCTCGAGCCTGATCGTCGAAGCGGTTCAGACGCGCGAGGATATGCGTGGCCGTGGGATCGGCGAACGCATGATGCGCCACGCGATCGCCGAGGCTCGCGACCGAGGAGCGAAGAAGGTCCGGCTGACGTCCAATGCTGTGCGCACCGACGCGCACCGTTTCTACGAGCGGCTCGGCTTCACGCGCAGTCACTTCGGCTTCCTCATGCCGTTGAAATGACGGCCTTTGCCTCGGAATCACTGGACAAGCCATGAGCGGCGGGGCATAAGCGGGAACATAGTTTTGGTATCTGGCCGCCTTCCCAACGGCCGGTCAAGGACGGCATCCATGAAGCTCCTGCTGCAGATTTTCACCTGGTGGAACGAACAGACGATCGGAACGCGCTTTCACACCTGGCGCCATGGTCAACGGGTCGGTCAAGACGAACTCGGCAATGTCTACTATCAGGGCGGCAAGGACTCAGAAGGCCGCACCCGCCGCTGGGTGATCTACAATGGCTATGCCGAAGCCTCCGCCATTCCGGCCGGCTGGCACGGCTGGATGCATCACCGAACCGACGTCTCGCCGGCCGATGAGAAATACACGCCGCGCGAATGGCAGAAGCCGCATCGCGCGAACCCGACCGGTACGGCCAGCGCCTACCGCCCGCAGGGCTCGATTGCAGCCACCGGCAAGCGTCCGCGCGTGACCGGCGACTACGACGCCTGGACGCCTGGCTCCTGAATAATCTGTTCTCAGAGACGACGACGGGCCGCGGAATAGGTTCCTCGATCACGGCGCGGCCACAATTGATGGTTAGCGCCTGAAATCCATCGACGATGAACAGGGCACGCGGGAGACAGGCGACAATGGCAGGTTCTGATCTGCGCAAAGCAATCGGCCAAGGAGCACGGCGGTTGGGCTTGTCCCTGCTTGCCGGTTTGCCGCTGATCGCCTCGGCGGGAGCCGTTGACGCGGCGCGCCTCTCCAATGCCGTCGCTGTCTTCTCCGGCATCGACAAGATCACCGGCCGCATCACCACCTTCGACGTCTATATTGGCGAGACGGTCCAGTTCGGCGCCCTCCAGGTGACGCCGCGCGTCTGCTACAGCCGCGATGATACCGAAGCGCAAAAGATCACGACCTTTGTCGAGGTCGAGGAGATCACGCTCGACCGCAAGATCCGCCGCATCTTTACAGGCTGGATGTTTGCCGATAGCCCGGGCCTGAACGCTGTGGAGCATCCGGTCTATGACGTCTGGCTGCAGTCCTGCAAGGCGACGTCCGATCTGCCGCCACCGGATACCGCGGCGAAGCAGTAATTCGCTGAGGCTGCCGGACATAAGAGCGGCAGCCTAACCCGTAATCGATCTACCTCATCACCTTGGCGCTATGCGCTTGGCGGTTCCTTGCGGCCCAACAGGCCCTTGAAGAAACGCATAGCCGCAGCACCTGCAATCACGACCAGCACGCCGCCCTTTTTCAGAAAGGCCAGCGCGACGGCAAGCAAGCCGGCCTTGGCGGCGACCTTGGCGCCGGCGCCGGCTGCAATAAGGCCCGCCATTCCATAGGCCGCGACAGCATCGCCCTCCTTGAAGTCCGCGTAGGCCTGCCCGGCGTCGAACTGCACCATGCCCGTAACACCCGGCAGTCCCGACTTGATTTCGTCGAGCTGCTCCAGCCCCGAAACGAAGTTCATCTGCAGCACGCCTTCGCGGCTGAGGATGCGAACAGAATAGTTCAGGGTATGGGGCGCGTTTGGATCCTTGCCGAAGATCAGGTCGCGTGCCCAATGCATCGTGTGCGTTTCCAGATCGTAATGGGGAGGGGAGGCCCAGCCGACCAGCGTGATCGGATCGTAGCCCTGCTTCTCGCGCTCGATGTTGTTTTCGGCAGACGCTTCCTTCAGCTGTGCCAGCAGTTCGGTAAAATCGGTGGTCAGCGCATCCGCATCCGAGACGTAACCGTCCTTCAGGTAATCGATGACCGATCCCCAGGCTTTGTCGGCGTCAGGCGCATACTTGGCGGGAAACACCATGCCGAGATGACCCTCGGCAGAGCCCGGAGGATTGCCCCACAGGTCGACAAGGACCTTCTTTGTGTCGGCAGGATCCAGGAAATAGAACTCCGCTGGAATATCGAGCTGCGCCTGGGCTGCGGGCAGCGAGACCTTGCCCTGCTTGAAATCAAGCGACCCGACGATGGCCGAGTACTCAGGCGACAGGTTCGGTTCGCTGCCGAACATCTCGCGATATGTCTTTGCTTCCGCAATCGCGCTGGAAGCCATGAAAACCGACAATGCCAATATAAACTTGTTCATCCATGTGCCCTCGAAAACGGTTGAACTGTGGATGAACATGTGAGCGAAGTACATCTCCAGGTGGAGATATCCAACGAAGAGTATCCCGCTCTCAAGTGGAATCACTGGAAGCGGGAAGACGCTCTAGAAGGAAAGGTCTGGCGAGTTCATCGCGTTGCCGAGCATGATCTCGTACTCGGCCTTCGGCACATCGACCGCACCGAAAGATTTCAGATGCTCGGTCGTGAATTGGGTGTCCAGCAGCTCAAAGCCTCGGGCACGCAGGCGCTGCACCAGATGCACAAGGCAGATCTTTGAGGCGTCGGTGCGCCTTGAAAACATGCTTTCGCCGAAAAATGCCGAGCCGAGCGAGACACCGTAGAGGCCGCCGACCAACAGGTCGTCCTCCCAGGCCTCGACGCTGTGGGCGTAACCCATCGTGTGCAGCGTTGCGTAGAGGGTGCGGATCTTGTTGTTGATCCAGGTCGTCGGGCGGTCAGGGGCCGGGGCGGCGCAGCCTTCCATCACTGCTTCGAAGGCGGTGTTGAAGCGGATGTCGAAGGGTTTTCGGCGGATCGTCTTGGCGAGGCTGCGGGAGACGTGAAAGTCCGTGAGCGGGATAACGCCGCGAATTTCGGGCTCGACCCAGAAAAGCTCGGGGTCATCGGCCGAATCGGCCATAGGGAACAGGCCGATCGAATAGGCGCGCAGCAGCATGTCCGGTGTAATGTCGGGCTGCTTGCTGCGCGTCCCTTTCAATGTACGGTCCTTACTCGGACGTGGCGGCCAGATGCTTTTCCAGCCAATGGATATCGTAGTCGCCGTTGGCAATATCCTGATTATTGATCAGGTCCTGGAACAACGGAAGCGTGGTCTTGATGCCATCGATGACAAATTCATCAAGCACACGGCGCAGACGCATCATACATTCGACGCGGGTACGCCCGTGCACGATCAGCTTGCCGATCAGGCTGTCGTAGTACGGCGGGATGCGGTAGCCCTGATAGGCGCCCGAATCGACACGTACGCCAAGACCGCCCGGAGCATGGAAATGCGTGATCGTGCCCGGGGAGGGGACGAAGGTGCGCGGGTCCTCGGCGTTGATGCGGCACTCGATGGCGTGTCCGGAGAACACGATGTCTTCCTGCTTGACCGAGAGGCCGCCGCCGGAGGCGACGCGGATCTGCTCGTGCACGAGGTCGATGCCGGTGATCGCTTCGGTGATCGGATGCTCGACCTGAAGACGGGTGTTCATTTCGATGAAATAGAACTCGCCGTTTTCGTAGAGGAATTCGATCGTGCCGGCGCCGCGGTACTTCAGCTTCTTCATCGCGTCGGCGCAGACCTGGCCGATCTTCATGCGCTGGTCGACGTTGAGGGCTGGGGAGTTTGCTTCTTCCCAAACCTTCTGGTGACGACGCTGCAGCGAGCAATCGCGTTCGCCGAGGTGCACCGCGTTGCCGGCACCATCGCCAACGATCTGGATCTCGATGTGGCGCGGCTTGCCGAGGTACTTTTCCATGTAGACGGCGTCGTTGCCGAAGGCAGCAAGCGCCTCGGCGCGGGCAGTCGAGACGGCTTCTTCGAGGTCAGCCTCGGAGCGAGCGACCTTCATGCCGCGGCCACCGCCGCCGGCTGTTGCCTTGATCAGCACCGGGAAGCCGATCTTGCGGGCGACTTCAAGCGCGTTTTCCGGCTTCACTTCGCCATCGGAACCCGGAACGACCGGGATGCCAAGCTCCTGCGCCGTCTTCTTGGCGGTGATCTTGTCGCCCATGATGCGGATGTGCTCCGCCGTCGGGCCGATGAAGGTGATGTCGTGCGCTTCCAGGATTTCGGCGAACTTGGCGTTTTCCGACAGGAAGCCGTAGCCCGGGTGCACGGCATCGGCGCCGGTGATTTCGCAGGCAGCGACGATCTGGTGAATGTTCAGATAGCTATCGCGCGAAGGCGGCGGGCCGATGCAGACGCTCTCGTCGGCGAGGCGCACATGCATGGCGTCAGCGTCGGCCGTGGAATGAACGGCAACCGTAGCAATGCCGAGCTCCTTGCAGGCTCTGAGCACGCGAAGGGCGATTTCGCCGCGATTGGCAATGAGAATTTTCGAGATCATCGCCACGCCGCCTTATTCGATTACGATCAGCGGTTCGCCATATTCGACGGGGGCTGCGTCCTGGACGAAGATCTCGGTGACCTTGCCCGAGCGCGGAGCCGGGATCTGGTTCATCGTCTTCATGGCTTCGATGATCAGGATCGTCTGGCCTTCCTTGACGGTGGCGCCGACTTCAACGAAGGGGCGGGCGCCCGGTGCCGGAGACAGATAGGCGGTGCCGACCATCGGTGCGGTCACGGCGTTCTTCGATGCGCGGGCGCTCTCGGCGGCGGGAGCGGCGACAGCGTTTGCAGGGGCAACCGCTGCGGCTGCGGCAGGGA
The DNA here is from genome assembly GCF_052044795.1 of Ensifer sp. 22521. NCBI lineage: Bacteria > Pseudomonadati > Pseudomonadota > Alphaproteobacteria > Hyphomicrobiales > Rhizobiaceae > Ensifer > Ensifer sp. 22521. The sequence continues at coordinate 19,741 of NZ_JBQENM010000006.1, read as the reverse complement.
ACTGGTAGGCCGGCATCTGCGGCATGGCCATCGGCATTGCAACCGGCGTGCCGTTGCGCGAGACGCGAATGCGCAAGTCGTCCTGCTCGACTTCGATCTCGGTCAGATCGGTGTCCTTGAGAATGTTGGCGAGATCGCGGATCAGCGCCTGGTCGATACCTGGTTTCTTGTCAGCCATGGAATATGAGCCTCTTGTGTTCTTTTTATTTCGACGGATGTGTCAGGTTCTTTAGCGCATGCAGCGCAAGAATGTAACTCTGGGCACCGAAGCCGCAGATGACGCCTTTGACAGCCGGCGCGATCATCGACTTGTGACGGAATTCCTCGCGCGCATGGATGTTCGAGAGGTGGAGTTCGACGACTGGAATGCCGATGGCGCGGATGGCGTCGTGAAGTGCGATCGACGTATGGCCGTATGCCGCCGGATTGATCGCCACGCCGGCGGCGACGTTGCCGGCTTCATGCAGCCAGTCGACCAGCGTGCCCTCATGGTTCGATTGGCGGAAATCGACCTCGAAACCGAGCGTCTTGCCCTCCGCCTTGCACATGGCCTCGATATCGGCGAGCGTCTGGCCGCCATAAATACCCGGTTCGCGCTTGCCCAGCGCATTCAGGTTGGGGCCGTTCAGCACGAAAATGGTCGATGGCATAAGGGATTCCGGTCCGGTGATGGAGGGTTACCTATAGACTGATGGTCCCGCGAGGAAAAGCCCTTTGGGCCCCCGCGGGATTTGTCCACAGTCATGGGAAGGTTTGTCAGCAGGCCGTCTTGCCGCATTCGCGCATATTGGAGACCTTGCCCTCGATCTCTTCGGCGCCGACGGCACCAAAGACCGCTTCGTTACCGATGACATAGGACGGTGTGCCGGTGATGCCGAGGTCGTTGGCAAGCCCATAGGCCTCGCGCACGGCCGCATCATGCGGCTCCTTTTCCATCTTGGCGCGCAGGTCCTTCTCCGAGACGCCAAGCTTTGCGGCAACCGCAATTGCGGTCTCTTCCGTGGCACGATCTTCGCCGCCGAGCAGCGCACGATGGAAGTCGCCGTACTTTTCCGGAGCGACCAGGCGGAACGCGGCGCTCACCTTATGGGCGGCAAGCGAATCCGGACCGAGGATCGGCAGTTCCTTCAGCACGAAACGGACGTTCTTATCCTTGGCGAGGATGTCATCCATGTCGGAGAGGGCGCGTTTGCAATAGCCGCAATTGTAGTCATAGAACTCGACGATGGTGACGTCGCCCTTGGGATTGCCAAGGACCATGTCATAGTCGGAGTTGAAGATCGCCTTCTTGTTCTCGGTGATCGCGCTCTCAGCCGCTTCCTGCTGTTTGGCGCGCTGTTTCGTCGTCAGCGCCTCCTGGACTTCAAGCATGATCTCCGGATTGGCGATCAGGTACTCCTTGATGAACGCGCCGATCTCTTCCTTCTGCTTCGCGTCGAGCGCAAACGCGCTTTGCGGCAGGCTGACCCCGGCCACGAGCGCTGCGAGCGTCCCGGCGGCAATCATCTTGGTGCTGAAATTCATTTCTACCTCGTTGTCCTTGCGTGTCCTGTGTGTCGTTCATCCCCCGTCGTCACGTCAACCGGCAGTTCTGAAAGACAACAGGAATCCTCGTATCCGCAATATGCTGGCAGCATAGGGTGGGTGCCGCGGAAACGAAACGGCAAAATCGGCAGAAATACGGCACTCGCGGACTTGTGAAGGTCAATTTCATCGGGCAAAGGGGCTGGATAACAGCCGCTTATCGAGGATTTTCCGTTGGTAGACTTGTCAAAACGCAGCGCCGTCGAACCTTTTCACGCGATGGATGTGCTGGCGGAGGCGACCCGCCGCCGTGATGCCGGCCACCCGGTGATCTCGATGGCAGTCGGGCAGCCTGCCCACCCGGCGCCGCAGGCCGCTCTCGAAGCTGCGCGCAACGCACTCCAACATGGGCGCCTTGGCTATACCGACGCACTCGGCACGCTATCGCTGCGAACCGCGATCGCCCGCCACTACGAGAAGCGCCACGGTATCGCGCTCGATCCGCAGCGGGTGGCCGTCACCACGGGATCGTCCGCCGGCTTCAATCTCGCCTTCCTTGCGCTGTTTGATCCTGGCGACTGCGTCGCCATCGCGCGGCCCGGCTATCCGGCCTACCGCAACATCCTCGCCGCTCTCGGGCTGACGGTGGTCGAGGTCGAGGCGAATGCCGAGACCGGCTTCACACTGACGCCGGAAAGCCTGAAGCGGGCCGCTGCAAAGGTCGGCCGACCGCTGAAGGGTGTGTTGCTGGCAAGCCCGGCGAACCCGACCGGCACCGTGACGGGGAGGGCCGGCCTCAAGGCGCTGGCCGACTATTGCCGCGCGGAAAAGATCGCGTTCATCTCCGACGAGATCTATCACGGGCTGACTTTTGCCGGCGAAGAGGCGAGCGCGCTGGAGGTTACCGACGAAGTGATCGTCATCAACTCCTTCTCGAAATATTACTGCATGACCGGCTGGCGCATCGGTTGGATGGTGTTGCCCGCCGATAAGGTGCGGGGCTTCGAGCGCATCGCCCAGAGCCTTTACATTTCGCCGCCGGAACTGTCGCAGATCGCCGCTGAAGCGGCGCTTGACGCGCATGAGGAACTCGACCGCTACAAGGCCGCCTATGCCGTCAATCGGGACATGCTGCTGAAGCGCCTGCCGGAGATCGGCTTCTCGATCGCCTCGCCGATGGACGGTGCCTTCTATGCCTATGCGGATGTCAGCCGCTTTACCAATGACAGCATGGCCTTTGCCCGGCGGATGCTCGCCGAGATCAATGTCGCGGCAACGCCGGGTTTCGACTTCGATCCGTTGGAAGGGCATCGCACGATGCGCTTTTCCTATGCCGGCGCGGAGGCTGACATGGTCGAGGCAATGGACCGGATCGCGCGCTGGCTTGCCTGATTGCCCGACTGGACGGGCAGGGGAGCGAAGACGCCCCGTCTGCTGTGGCCATCACCCGTAAAAGAAAAGGCCCGGAGCGATCCGGGCCTTTTTATTTGTGCTCTTTCGCGTCCAACGCTTCGGCGTCAGGATCCCGGTTCGGCTTCGAGCCGGGACCAGAGGCGACTTCTTAGAAGAAGCCGCGGCGCTGCCACCAGCCGCCCTTCTTGGGCTTGGTCGGGTCTTCTTCTTCGCCTTCGGCCTTCGGAGAGCTCGAGGTCACGACAGGCTCCGAGGCGATCTTCGAAAGGTCGCGGTTCGCGCGCGCCGGCTTGGTTTCCGCGAGGTCGGCCGCAGCCTCTTCCACCGCCTCGGCGGCGACATCGACGCCTGCCGGCTGGTCTTCGATAACCGCCTGAGCGACTTCATCGACGGTTGCGACCGGTTCTTCGGCTTTTACAGCCTTCTTGCGGGTCCGCTTCGGCTTGGCCGGCTTGGCCTCGACGGCCTCGGCTTCCGCGACGACTGCCGCGGTTTCCTCGACGGCGACGGCTACTTCGATCTCTGCGGCGACGGCCGGCGTGTCAACGGCTTCCGGCTCGTCGGCGTCATCACCTTCGGCATCGGCCTCGATCTGGCCTTCGCCTTCACCTTCGCCCTCCGGACGATTGCGGCGGCCACCGCGCTTGCCGCGGCGGCGGCGCTTGCGCTTCTGCTCGCCGTCAGCGGTTGTGGCCTCGGCATCGACGCCCTCGTCGTCCGCATCACCTTCGTCGGCGTCGTCATCGACATCGCCTGCCGCTTCGGACGCCTGGCCGACGGCACCTTCGGCCTGCTGGCCACCCTTGCCGCGACGGCGGCGACGGCGCTTGCGCTTGCGTCCACTCTGGTCGTCGGAGGACTGGGCAGCCTTCGGCTGCTCCTGGCGCGGCTCGCTGACGACTTCTTCGGCTTCTTCTTCGTCGAGATCCTCTTCGATCACGACGTCATCTTCTTCCGGCTCCGGCTGGAAGTGCAGGAGCTGCTCGATCTTGACCGGGTTTTCGACCGGTTCGCCGCGATCGATTGCGAAGTGCTGTGCGCCGACATGAGCGTCCGCCTCGATGATGATCGAAACGCCGAAGCGGGCCTCGTAATCCATGATCGTGCCGCGCTTCTGGTTCAGCAGATAGAGCGCGATATCCGGGATGGTGCGCACGGTGATGTCGTGCGTGGTGTTCTTGAGCAGATGTTCTTCGACGCCGCGCAGCACGTGCAGGGCGACGGAGGACTGCGAGCGAACGTGGCCCGTGCCGTTGCAGTGCGGGCAGGTCTGCATCGTCGATTCGAGCACCGAGGCGCGAATGCGCTGACGCGACATTTCGAGCAGGCCGAAATGCGAGATGCGGCCGACCTGGATGCGGGCGCGATCGTTCTTCAGGCAGTCCTTCAGCTTCTTCTCGACGGCGCGGTTGTTGCGCTTTTCTTCCATGTCGATGAAGTCGATGACGACGAGGCCGGCAAGGTCGCGCAGGCGCAGCTGGCGCGCCACTTCTTCGGCAGCCTCCAGGTTCGTCTGCAGCGCCGTGTCTTCGATCGAGTGCTCGCGCGTCGAACGACCGGAGTTGACGTCGATCGAAACCAGCGCTTCGGTCTGATTGATGATGATGTAGCCACCGGACTTCAATGTCACCTGCGGCTGCAGCATGCGGTCGAGCTGCGCTTCGATACCGGAGCGCGAGAAGATCGGATGTACGTCGCGATAGGGCTGAACCACCTTGGCGTGGCTCGGCATCAGCATCTTCATGAAGCCCTTGGCTTCCTTGTAACCTTCCTCGCCGGAAACGATGATCTCGCCGATATCCTTGTTGTAGAGATCGCGGATCGAGCGCTTGATCAGGCTGCCTTCCTCATAGACGAGGCAGGGGGCCGTGGAGTTCAGCGTCAGCGTGCGGACGTTTTCCCACAGGCGCATCAGGTATTCGAAGTCGCGCTTGATCTCGACCTTGGTTCGGTTCGCACCCGCGGTGCGCAGGATGACGCCCATGCCCTGCGGCACTTCGAGGCCGCGCGCGATTTCCTTCAGGCGCTTGCGGTCCTGCAGGTTGGTGATCTTGCGGGAGATGCCGCCGCCGCGTGCCGTGTTCGGCATCAGGACAGAGTAGCGGCCGGCCAGCGACAGGTAGGTCGTCAGCGCCGCGCCCTTATTGCCGCGCTCTTCCTTGGCAACCTGGACGAGCAGGATCTGGCGCCGCTTGATGACTTCCTGGATGCGGTACTGCTTGCGCGGCTTGCGGACCTGGCGATCCGGAACCTCTTCCATGGCATCTTCGGCGCCGACGGATTCGATGATTTCCTTTTCGCCATCGTGGCTGTCGTCATCATCATCGTCGTCGTCATGGCGACGACGGCTGTCGACGTCTTCGGAGATCGCGTCGGTATCGACCATCGCGGCCATTTCGCCGCCGTTGCTTTCGTCGCCATCGACGGAAGCGGCAGCCGCTTCTTCCGCAGCCTTGGCCTTGGTTTTGCGGGTGCGCTTCGGCTTTGCCTTGGGCTTTTCGACCGGCACTTCCTCTTCGACCACCGGTTCGGCGGTGACGGCTTCTGCCGGCTGCGCCTCGACTTCGGTCTCCGCTACGACCTCGAGGTCGACGGGAACGGAAAGTTCGCTCGCCGGCGCCGGGGCGGTTTCGACATGTTCGATGTCGTCGTCGCGTCGCGCTTCTTCGGCTTCGGCCTTCAGCAGTGCCTGACGGTCGGCAAGCGGAATCTGGTAGTAGTCGGGGTGAATTTCGGCAAAGGCCAGAAATCCGTGGCGGTTACCGCCGTAGTCGACGAAGGCGGCCTGCAGCGAAGGCTCCACTCTGGTGACCTTCGCCAGATAGATATTGCCGCGGATTTGCTTCTTATGTTCCGACTCGAAGTCGAACTCTTCTATGCGGTTTCCGCGTACGACAACGACGCGCGTCTCCTCGGAGTGAGACGCATCGATAAGCATTTTCTCTGCCATCTAAGCTGTGCTCCTCGGCGCACCAGCGGAACGGGAGACAGACCTGCTTCCTTGGGAAGACTGCCAAACACGTCGGAAGGTGCGCCGGATATGAAAGTTCCTGTTTGGTGCAGGCGATGGTGCAGCAGCCAGACGACAGCCGGAACACCTGTGTCCCGGGGCCGCTCTACTTCTGACCGATACTGCTGAGTCAACATCAATGACCAAACAAGAATGCCAATGTCCAAGGTCTCATGAAGACCCAATGAATTCGCCCGCTTGCGGGCGTTGGTGAAAAATCACCATCAAGAACTCCGGCCACCGCCGGAAATTTGCGATCCAGTGTACGAGGAGGAAATGCAGCGACGGCGGATGAACACCTTGCGACCGCGGAAGTGCGATGCGTTTAACCGGTTGATCCGGTTCGACCACTCCCTGGCGCCAAGCTTTGGAGAAGCTCCGGCTGCCCGGTCGACTGTTCTATCCCGTCAACACTTTCTCCTTGTGACGCTTTTATGTTTTCTATGTCACATTGGCAAGGGAAAAGCCCGTGCCGCCACAATAATGATCGATTCGCTTGTCCACGTGGAGTAGGCCGGCAAATGATGAATCGATGGCGCCGGTGCGAGGTGGAAGATGGCCTTTGTCAAGCTTTGATTAACCATAAGGGTTCATTGATCAAGGTATGCGTTTGGTGGCCGCATCGGCCGCCGTCTGGTTTTGAGAAAGTGGCGGGGAGCCCAAGGTGAAGCCTTTGGCGGTTTGTATGCGCGGTTCGCTGTTGTCGTTGATGTCGCGGATGGGTTGGCGTTTGTTCGGTGCTTCGGTGCTCGTCGGCGGTCTCCTCCTGAGCGTGCCGGCCGCTCGTGCTGCCGAGCCGGGCCCGTTGCTCGCCTTTGGCGCGCGGATCGCCGGCGACGACGCGCGCACCCGGGTCGTCGTCGAGTTCGACCGCAAGCCGGATTTTTCCGTTCATTACGTGGCCGACCCCGTTCGCGTTGTCGTCGACCTGCCGGAAACAGCCTTCGGCCTGAAGGCGGACAGCCTCCAACCGCGCGGCCTGTTCGACGCGATCCGCTACGGCGGCATGGGCGCGGGCAATTCCCGTATCGTTCTTTCCGCGAAGGGGCCTGTTGCGGTAACCCATGCGGAGGTGATCGCGGAGGAGGGGGGCAAGGGCTACCGCCTGGTTATCGACGCCGAACGGGTCGACCAGACGCGCTTCGATGCGCTTCTCGGCGAACAGCAATGGACCGGTTCCGTCGCTGCGACGAAAACCGACAGACCTGTGGCCGTTGCGCCCACCAAGGACGGCGGTCCCTTCATCATCGCGATCGATGCCGGCCACGGCGGCATCGACACCGGTGCGCTTGCCGCCGAGACGAAGACGGAAGAGAAACACGTCACGCTGGCCTTTGCCAAGGATCTCGTCGAGGCCCTGAACAAGGGTGCCGGGATCGAGGCTTTTCTCACCCGCGACAAGGATGTTTTTCTCTCGCTGCCGCAGCGCGTGCAGATTGCCCGGAACAAGGGCGCCAATCTTTTCATCTCGCTCCATGCCGATGCGCTCCGCCAGAAGGACATCCGCGGCGCTACGGTCTATACTATCTCTGACAAGGCGTCGGACCATCTGGCCGCAAGCCTTGCCGCTCGCGAAAACCTTTCGGACGAAATCGCCGGCGTACCGCTTCAGAGCGAGCCCGCGGAGGTCGCCGATATCCTGATCGATTTGACCCGCCGCGAGACGCAGGCCTTTTCCGTCAACATGGCGCGCGCGGTGGTTTCTTCCTTCGAGGGCCAGATCAATCTCATCAACAACCCGCACCGCTTCGCCGGGTTCCGCGTGTTGCAGGCACCCGACGTGCCGTCGATCCTGCTGGAACTGGGCTTCCTGTCGAACAAGGAGGATGAGAAATTGCTGCTGGATCCGGAATGGCGCAAGAAGGTTTCGGAGCGTCTTGCCGTCGCGGTTCGGCGTTATCGCGAGCAGGCGGTTGCCAGCGGCGGCTGACGTTTGAAGGCATGCCCAGGAACGAAGTGATTTGTGTCGCCTTGGTAACAGCGTTATGCTTTTCAACTGGATGCGCACGCGATAATCGGAAACAGCCCTATTTTACGCACATTCCGGGAACCTAACCGGAATTGCGCCCGGATTTGTTGAGAAACGAGTTGAAGCCCGGGGTTCCTCGCCATATGAGGAGCCGGGCTTAGCGGGTTGCTGCGAAGCCAGACGATTTCTGACGGAAGAGTTTGGTCGGACTGACGCAATTAAGCCGGCGGGACAGAGCATGGACTGTCGCTCGGCGGTCCGGCAATTGAACGATAATTAAGGTACCGGTATCTGACTGATGATCAGGCTGATTGGATATTTCTTCGGGATTGGTGCGTTTCTGCTGCTTGGCGTGGCTGGAGCCGTGGCGCTTTATCTGGGCGTCGTCACCAAGGATCTACCGGACTACGAGGTGCTGGCGAAATACTCGCCGCCTGTAACGACGCGCTTTCATGCCGGCAATGGCGCGCTGATGGCGGAATATGCCCGTGAGCGGCGTCTCTATCTGCCGATCCAGGCGATTCCTGATCGCGTCAAGGCAGCCTTCATCTCCGCCGAAGACAAAAACTTCTACCAGCATCCGGGTGTCGATATCACAGGTCTCGCCCGCGCTATCGCGGTGAACCTGCAGAACTTCGGTTCCGGCCGTCGCCCGGTTGGCGCATCGACGATCACGCAGCAGGTGGCAAAGAACTTCCTGCTGAGCTCGGACCAGACGATCGACCGCAAGGTCAAGGAAGCGATCCTTTCGTTCCGCATCGAGCAGGCCTACAGCAAGGACCGGATCCTTGAACTCTATCTCAACGAGATCTTCTTCGGCCTGAATTCCTACGGTATTGCCGGTGCGGCGCTGACCTATTTCGACAAGTCGGTAACCGAGCTTACCATTGCCGAGACCGCCTATCTCGCAGCGCTCCCGAAGGGACCGGCCAACTACCATCCGTTCCGCAAGACCGAAGCCGCCATCGAACGCCGCAACTGGGTGATCGACCGCATGGTCGAGAACGGCTACGTCACCAAGGCCGACGGCGAAGAAGCCAAGAAGCAGCCGCTCGGTGTCAACCCGCGCCGCGGCGGCGCGCATCTCTTCGCCTCCGATTTCTTCGCCGAGGAAGTCCGCCGGCAGATCATTCAGAAATACGGCGACAACGCGCTCTATGAGGGCGGCCTGTCGGTTCGCACCTCGCTCGATCCGCGTCTGCAGATCGCGGCCCGTAAGGCGCTGCAGGCGGGTCTGCTGACCTACGACGAGCGCCGCGGCTTCCATGGTCCGGTGAAGTCGATCGAGATCGGTGGCGATTGGGGTGAGCCGCTTGGTGCCGTCGTCGCCTTCAGCGACGTGCCGGAGTGGAAGCTCGCCGTTGTTCTCTCTGTCGACGCACAGGGCGCCGAGATCGGCATCCAGCCGGAGAAGGAAGCATCGGGCAAAATCGTGGCCGAGCGCGTCACCGGACACATCTCCGCCAAGAACATGCAGTGGGCCTACCGTTCGGCGACTGGCGACCGCAAGTCGGCGAAATCCCCCGAAGGCGTCTTCGGCGCCGGCGACGTTGTCTACGTTGAGCCGCTCGCCGAAAAGGGCGAATATCGCCTGCGCCAGCCGCCGAAGGTGCAGGGTGGTCTCGTCGCGATGGATCCGAAGACCGGCCGCGTCCTGGCGATGGTCGGTGGCTTCTCCTATGGCCAGTCGGAATTCAACCGCGCGACGCAGGCGATGCGTCAGCCGGGTTCGTCCTTCAAGCCCTTCGTCTACGCCGCAGCACTCGACAACGGCTACACGCCGGCATCGGTCATTCTCGATGCCCCGATCGAAATCGTCGCGGGCGGTCAGGTCTGGCGTCCTGAAAACTATGGCGGCGGCTCCGCCGGTCCGTCGACGCTGCGCCTCGGCATCGAGAAATCGCGCAACCTGATGACGGTTCGCCTCGCCAACGACATGGGCATGAATCTGGTCGCCGAATATGCCGAACGCTTCGGCATTTACGACAAGATGCCGCCGCTGCTCGCGATGTCGCTGGGCTCCGGCGAAACGACGGTTCTGCGTATGGTCTCGGCCTATTCGGTGCTCGCCAACGGCGGCAAGCAGATCAAGCCGTCGCTGATCGACCGTATTCAGGACCGCTATGGCAAGACGATTTTCCGGCATGAGGACCGCACCTGCGACAACTGCAACGCGGGCGACTGGCAGAGCCAGGAAGAACCCGTCCTGACCGACAATCGCGAGCAGGTGCTCGACCCCATGACCTCCTACCAGATCACGTCGATGATGGAGGGCGTGGTGCTGCGCGGCACGGCCGCCGGCAAGATCAAGCTCGATCGTCCGGTTGCCGGCAAGACCGGCACGACAAATGACGAAAAGGACGCCTGGTTCGTCGGCTACACGCCCGACATGGTTGCCGGCCTCTACCTCGGCTTCGACAATCCGGCCCCGCTCGGCCGCGGTGCCACCGGCGGCAGCCTCGCGGTGCCGATCTTCAACGACTTCATGCAGGAAGCCGTCAAGGACACCCGCCCGAGCAAGTTCGTTGTGCCCGAGGGCATGAGCATGGTCGCCGTCAACCGCAAGACCGGCATGGCCGCCCAAGAGGGTGAGCCGGACACGATCATCGAGGCCTTCAAGCCCGGCACCGGCCCGGCCGACACCTTCTCGGTCATCGGCGGGCTCGATCAATACGTGCCGCCGGAGGAAATCCTGAAGAACTCGCCGCAGGCGAACCAGGCGGTGACCTCGGGCTCCAACGGTCTGTTCTAAGCCTTTCCCCTCTCGCGATGCCCGCCGCCTTTACATCAGCGGCGGGCATCGCTATTTGACGCTCAATTTCATATCGGGTTCACAAGAAGCAGGATTATGCGCAGCGAAATCGAGAACATTGTCGACGAAATCAAGCAGGCCATAAGCCTGCTGAGGAGGCATCTTTGACTGGGATCAGGCGGTAAGACGACTGGACTGGTTGAACAACAAGGCGGAAGATCCGACCTTGTGGAACGATGCTTCGGAAGCACAGAAGCTGATGCGCGAGCGCCAGCAACTCGACGACGGCATCAATGGCCTGCGTCGTTTCGAGCAGCAGCTCAACGACAACATCGAACTCATCGAGCTCGGCGAGGAAGAGGGCGACGCGGCGATCATCGCGGATGCCGAACAGGCGCTGCGTGAACTGCGCAACGAAGCGGCCAAGAAGCAGGTCGAGGCCATGCTTTCCGGCGAGGCCGATCAGAACGACACCTATCTCGAAGTGCATTCCGGCGCCGGCGGTACCGAAAGCCAGGACTGGGCCAACATGCTTCTGCGCATGTACACCCGTTGGTCCGAGCGCCAGGGATATAAGGTCGAGCTTCTTGAAATCCAGGACGGTGAAGAAGCCGGCATCAAGTCTGCGACGCTGCTCGTCAAGGGCCACAATGCCTATGGTTGGCTGAAGACCGAATCGGGCGTGCATCGCCTCGTTCGCATTTCGCCCTATGACAGCAATGCGCGCCGCCACACCTCGTTCTCGTCGATCTGGGTCTACCCGGTGGTCGACGATTCGATCCAGATCGACATCAACGAGAGTGACTGCCGCATCGACACCTACCGCTCGTCTGGTGCCGGTGGCCAGCACGTCAACACGACCGACTCGGCCGTGCGTATTACGCATATGCCGTCCGGTATCGTCGTGCAGTGCCAGCAGGAGCGCTCACAGCACAAGAACCGGGCCAAGGCCTGGGACATGCTGCGTGCGCGTCTCTACGAGTCGGAGTTGAAGAAGCGCGAAGAGGCGGCAAACGCCGAGGCTGCGTCAAAGACGGATATCGGCTGGGGCCACCAGATCCGCTCCTACGTTCTGCAGCCTTACCAGCTGGTCAAGGACATGCGCACCGGGGTCGAGAGCACCGCACCGGGCGATGTGCTCGACGGCGAGCTCAACGAGTTCATGGAGGCGGCGCTTGCGCACCGTGTCAGCGGTGGCGCGGATGCAGTCGTCGACGATTTGAACTAAGCGTCGTTGCGAGAGTTCTTGAATTGAAGAAGGCCGGGTGTTCGCATCCGGCCTTTTCTTTTGCTCAGTTCGAGGCGCGCTCGACCTTGATGTCGCCGAGATCATCGATGAGCACGGTCCAGGTCTCCGGTTCGCGGGCGGTCGGATCTGTCTTCAGATAGACGGTCGCGAACATGCCCGGCTGCGCGGTGACGCCGGTTGAGGTCTCCGGGCGAATGTCGGTGACATAGGCTTTGAGCGCCGAGAACTCTTCGAGCTCCGCCGAGGAAACCACCACCGGTCCGGCTGGCGTCGCTTCGATCTGCTGCAGATGGACCTGTGCCGTGCCATCCGTCTGGCGAAGCGCGATCAGCTTGTAGTAGCCGCGGCGGGCGTCGGTTTGCTTCTCGGCGGCCGCATTGGGATCGAGTGATGAAAGCGGCGCTCCGCTTTCCTCCCAGTAGCCGGTGCTCGTGACAAAGGTAGCCTGCGGCGGCACGACGTTGGCGTCCTCGGCCCTGGCGCCGGCGGTGCTCACGAACAGGAGAAGCGCGAGGAGGGCGGATCTTTGCATTGGGGATTGTCGTCCTTTCAAACCGCAGCTCCGCTGCCGCTTCGCTCCTACAGCGCCGCGCGTCTTATCAGACGCGCAAAGGTCGCTGTAGCACTTTGAATTGCTGCATGTTTTTGTCCTTTAATCGGCTACGATTAAAGGAAAACATGCAGTAGCCGTCGGAAAACGAGCCGTGGAGGATCATAACATATCGCGCGGAGAACGTGCGTTCAGTTCGAAAATTGCTCGGCCAGGATGCGGTCCGACCAGGAATGATCGGGATCCGAGAGGATGCGCGCCGTCATGTTCTCCGATTCGGCGATCCGCACCTTGACCACCGACTTTACTTCCTGATGGTCCGCCACGGCGTTCACCGGCCGCTTGTCGGCTTCCAGGATTTCGATCTCGACCGTGACATGGTTCGGCAAGAGCGCGCCGCGCCAGCGGCGTGGACGGAAGGCGCTGACCGGCGTCATGGCCAGAAGCGGTGCTTCGAGCGGCAGGATCGGCCCATGGGCGGAGAGGTTGTAGGCGGTGGAACCGGCTGGTGTCGCCACCAGCAGGCCGTCGCAGGTCAGCTCCTGGAGCCTTGTCTTTCCGTCGATGAGGACGCGAAGCTTTGCAGCCTGATAGGACTGGCGGAAGAGGTAGACTTCGTTGATCGCAAGCGCCGTGAAGCTCTCGCCGTAGACGTCGGTCGTCTGCATCTCCAGCGGATGGAACGCGTTCTCGACTGCCTGGCAGATGCGGTCCGTCAGGTTCTCGGTGCTGTACCGGTTCATCAGGAAGCCGACGGAGCCGCGGTTCATGCCGTAGACCAGTTTGCCGCTGTTCATGGTCTGGTGCAGCGTCTGCAGCATGAAGCCGTCGCCGCCGAGCGCTACGATCACATCGGCCTTCGCCGGATCGTTGTCACCATAGATCGCCTTGAGATCAGCCGCAGCCTTTTGCGCCTCCTCCGCAGAAGAGGCGAGGAAGGCGAAGGAGTTGAACGTTCTGGCCATGAAACAGTGGTCCGTTCGATGCGTTGCATGCCGCTAGCGGCGATCTCTGTCCATCGTTTCTGGCATGGCCCGAAGCCGAACGCATCTGAAAAATTGGGAGAATTCGCAATTTTGCTTTACACCGGATGAGATTATGGTAACTCCCACCGCAGCAAGTGCCCTTATAGCTCAGTTGGTAGAGCGGCTGATTTGTAATCAGTAGGTCGGGAGTTCGAGTCTCTCTGGGGGCACCACATCTGCCTTTTTCTGCTGAAATCGCGCATGTTTTGAAGCTTTAACCGCATTCGGATTTGAGACGCGGGGCCAAGCTGCGAATTGAGCAGTCAATCACGTTCAGCAAGGATCGCCATAAGAAAGGCGTGCCGATCCAGGTCGACGAACCGGAAACCGTGCACGGCCACCTCGCGGTCTTTCCAAAGGGTAACGGCGCACGATTGATTCTCGATGCGAGAATATTCGCTCTCGGGAGGCCGCAGGATGCGCCGCTCTTTCATTTCGATACCGAAGACGTGGCTGCGGCACATCATCACGCGGTCGCCCTCGGTGTCGAGATCGTCACGCCGGTGCAATTCGAGCAATGGTTCACGATCCGCGACCCCGACGGCAATGTCTTGATGATTTGCCGGTGCTGAGCGGGACTGCCTCGCGATGTCAGATGTCGAACGAGGGGGCCATGCGCATCGGAACCTCCCGGCATTTCTGCAGGGCGTTGAGAAGGTTTTCGGCGAGATAGTCGATCAGCGCCCGGGTCGCCGGCAGCATGCCCTGGCGAGACGGGAAGACGAGGTGCACCACGACGTCGTTCGAGGTCCATTCCGGCAGCACCGGCACGAGCACGCCGGCGCGGAAGGCGCGCTCGCAGATATGGTCCGGCAACAGCGCCACGCCCATGCCTTCGATCGCGGCGCGTTCGAGGATCAGGAAGTCGCTGCAGCCGATGATCGGACGATGGGAGATTTCCGTCGTGTTTCCGTCGGATGAGACGAGCCGCCAGACGTCGGTCGGGTGTTGTTCGTTCATCGACAGCGTCGCCTGCTGGCTGAGGTTGTCGATGGTGATGTCGCCCGAGCGGGCAAGGAACGTCGGGCTAGCGGCGAGCCGCTCGCGAACCTCGCCGAATTTGCGGATGATCAGCTGATTGTCGGTATCGAGCTGGCCGCGGGCGCGGAGCGCCACATCGATCCGTTCTTCGATCAGGTCGATGCGCCGGTTGGTGGCGGTGATCAGGAGCCGCACGCCGGGATAACGCCGGTGAAACGCCGGCAGGATATCCGCGAGCATCGGGGTGAAGCCGAGTGGGCAGGCGAGCCTGACGGTGCCCGAAGGTTCAGCCCGCACCGCCGCAATTTCGGCTTCGGCGGCCGCGACGCCGTCGAGCAGCCCCTGGCAATGTTCATAGAAAACCCGGCCGATGTCGGTGACACGCAGCTTGCGGGTCGAACGTTCAAGCAACCGCACGCCGAGCTGTTCCTCGAGGCGGGCCACATGTTTGCTGAGTTTGGATTTGGGTATATTGAGATCGCGTGCGGCAGCGCTGAAGCCGTTGTTGCGCACGACGGCGGCAAAGAGCCCGAGATCGTTCAGATCCTGCATTGTCCTGTCTCCGAGGTCCGGATGCTTTGCCCGATTGTTTCCGTCTGGAAACAGTATGTCAAATATCCGCTGGCTTATCGGTCGATTGTTTTCCGCTCATATGTGGAGCACCGCAACGCAAACACAAAGGTGTTCCCATGAACGTTCTTCATATCGACTCTGGTATCCTCGGCGATCACTCGGTTTCCCGTCGCCTGACGGCCGCACTCGCCGCTCAGATCAAGGCTGACCGCCCGGATGCCACCGTGACCTATCGTGATCTCGCCGCCAGCTCGCTCCCGCATTTGACCGGCGCCCAGATCATGGCTCCCGCCGATCTCGCAGGCGTGGATGCCGACCTTGCCGCCGACGTCAAGCTTGGCCGCGACATGCTCGAAGAATTCCTGGCGGCCGACACGGTCGTCATCGGCGCCCCGATGTACAACTTTGGCATCCCGAGCCAGCTGAAAGCCTGGATCGACCGCATCGCCGTCTCCGGCAAGACATTCCGCTACACCGAAAATGGTCCGGAAGGCCTCGCCAAGGGCAAGAAGATCATCGTCGCCTCGACCCGCGGCGGTCACTACTCCGCCGGCCCGGCCGCCGTCATGGACCACCAGGAATCCTACCTGAAGACGGTCTTCGGCTTCCTGGGCGTCACAGATGTGGAATTTGTCCGTGCCGAAGGTCTCAACCTCAGCGCCGATTCCAAGCAGTTTGCGATCGCTGAGGCTGAAAAGGCCATCGCGGAAGGCAACGTCCTTCGCCTGGCGAGCTAACATATAGGTTCAGCGGGTCACTGACGTGATCCGGTGGAGGGGCCCAGGCCCTGCGTGCGGACGGTGCCGGTTGCAAACGCAGCCGGCATTGTCCGTTTTGGGATTTCACAATCTGCTTTATAATGCATCGATGGTGGACCGGCGGACAATTCTGTTGGGCATGACCGCTGCGGTGGCTGCACTGCTCGCCGCCGACGCGGCGCGCGCACACAATTGCACGTGCCGCAACCGCGACGGTTCGAAATATGAGCTCGGACAGATCGCCTGCCTAAGGGTCGACGGCAACGTCTATATGGCGCGCTGCGAAATGAACCTCAACGTCTCCACCTGGAAGAAGCTGCGTGACGGCTGCCCGACGGCGGCCGGCATGAGCACGCCGCTGAGCCCTACGGAGCAATTGGTCAGTTTCTGACGAGGAGCAGCGGCTTGCCGCCCTCATTACGGTCTTTTTCGAAGCCGGAAGGTGTGGCGGTGAACGCGAGCGAGCTGCCGTCTTCGCCGAGCAGGGTTATGCCAAGTCCGTTCGCCGTCCAGCTCTTCAGTTTCAATTTTCTGACGGCGCTATCGCATGGCTCTTCGACGGACAGTGCAAAATTGCCGTCACTGTCGGCAGCCTCCTTAAAGCGCACATGGCAGATGGCGGTTCCGCCCGGCCGTTTCATCTGCCACGCGCCTTTCATGTTTGCCGGCGCCGGCAGATGCGAGATGCCGTCCACCGCGGTTACGAGGGCCAGTCGAGGCCCGTCCTCGCCGTTCGTCAGGAGCGGGGATCCCTCGCTCTCTTCAAAGCGGGCATGGACTTTTCGCAGGACGTCGATCAGCAGCAGGCCGCCGTTCCCGTCGAAATTCCAGGCGGCGACGTCGGCAAGGGTTGGCACACTCTTGGCGCAACCCTCGGCTCCGGTAACTGCGTAGCCGCCGATCGCCTCATCGGCGGTGAGGGTGAGCTTGCATCCTTCGGCGCCATCGAGCGGCGCGACCAGATAGTCGCCCGCCTGCGCCGCGATGATCCCGGGATCGATGTCGCCGGCGGCGAAGGCGGTGTGTGAACCGAGGCAGACTGCACCCAGAACGAGCAGCCGAAACATAGGAACGCGTGACGCAACTGCGACAACCATGGAGCTCTCCGATCCCAACGCGCGGAGATTTCCACAGTCACATTTTCGCGTCAATGCGCCAGCCCTTGCAGCAGTGTGGGATGACGCCGTCGCCCGCTTGGTCGTCGCCATGGGCGGCCGGCTGCGCGTGGATGTCAGCGGTTCAGGAACTGGCGCGCGGCATACATGGCGATTGCTGCCGCGTTCGACACGTTCAGCGACTTGATCGCGCCCGGCATGTCGAGGCGGGCAAGGTCGGTCACGATCGAACGGGTCTTCTGCCGCAGTCCCTTGCCCTCGGAGCCGAGAACGAGCGCGATCTTCTCACCGCTGAATGTTCCTTCAAGCGGCTGCGGTCCTTCCGAATCGAGGCCGATCGTCTGGAAGCCCAGCCGATGGAGTTCTTCGATGGCATCCGCAAGATTGGTGATCTGGATATAGGGAATCATTTCCAGCGCGCCCGAGGCGGATTTGGCGAGAACGCCCGATTCGGTCGGGCTGTGGCGCATGGTGGTGATCAACGCACCGGCATCGAAGGCGACGGCGGAACGCATGATGGCGCCGACATTGTGCGGATCCGTCACTTGGTCGAGCACCAGAATCAGCGGGCAGTCGCGAAGCGCTTCGAGCTTGCGATGCGGCAAGGGGCGCGTCTCGAGCATCACGCCCTGGTGGATCGCATCGGGGCCGAGGATCTTGTCGAGATCCTGCGGCGTCACGGTTTCGACCGGGAAGGGCAGGGCCGAAAGCTCGTCGAGCTCCAATCTTGCAGCGGCGTTCGGCGTCACGCTGAGGCGAACGAACTGGCGCGCCGGATTGTCGAGGGCGGCGCGAACCGTATGCAGGCCGTAGAGCAGAACCTGCTCGGGCGCGAGCTGCGGTGGCTTCCAGTCGGCCGGCGCCTTGCGGCGCTTCTCCTGTTTTAGCGTTGGGATTTCGCCGCGTTCCCGCTTGGCGTCGCGGTGGGCGCGCCTGAGGTTGGCGTAATGGGTGTCCTTGGCGCTCTTGTCGCCGGTGTGATCTTTGCTCATGGGCGTCTTATAGAGGGGTTGCAGGCGTGGCGAAATGGTTTTCGATGAGCGGTCCGGAATTGTCGCTGTGGAGAAATTCGGAAATTTTCCACTGACCCGTGTTGACAGGAGGAAAGAGGGCGGTCATATACCCGGCCACAGATCGAGAGGCGGCAACGACGCGTCGCTGGTTGTCTCACGATCTCAAATGCTTGGTCGAAAGATCCCGACAGAATAATGGAGGGATGCCCGAGTGGTTAAAGGGGACGGACTGTAAATCCGTTGGCTCAGCCTACGTTGGTTCAAATCCAACTCCCTCCACCATTCTGCTTCTGGATCGAAGGCCCGCGGGTATAGCTCAATGGTAGAGCAGCAGCCTTCCAAGCTGAATACGCGGGTTCGATTCCCGCTACCCGCTCCAGCAGCGAACAGCCTCCTTATCCGAATTAATCCGATGCTCCAACGCTTCGCGGTAAGTCATTGTTTGTCTTGCTTGCGGAGCGATCCGTGATTCGCGCATGCCTGCCCTTGTGTCGGCGCTTCAGCGTTCTTACATATCGGCAGGAAAAGGCCGTCGGCGACCGGTCCGGGCGTACGCAATTAAGTCTTGCGCAAATCCCCTGAAACCCTTAAACGGCTCCACAAACCGGCCCTGCCGGCTGATCATTCATACTTGACCACAGGAAACGTACCCATGGCAAAGAGCAAATTTGAGCGCAACAAGCCGCACGTTAACATTGGCACGATTGGCCACGTTGACCATGGCAAGACGTCGCTGACCGCAGCGATCACGAAGTACTTCGGCGAGTTCAAGGCGTATGACCAGATCGACGCTGCGCCGGAAGAAAAGGCCCGTGGTATCACCATTTCGACGGCCCACGTTGAGTACGAGACGCCGAACCGTCACTACGCTCACGTTGACTGCCCCGGCCACGCCGACTACGTCAAGAACATGATCACCGGTGCGGCTCAGATGGACGGCGCGATCCTGGTTTGCTCGGCTGCTGACGGCCCGATGCCGCAGACCCGCGAGCACATCCTGCTCGCCCGCCAGGTTGGCGTTCCGGCAATCGTCGTGTTCCTCAACAAGGTCGACCAGGTTGACGACGCCGAGCTTCTCGAGCTCGTCGAACTCGAAGTTCGCGAACTTCTGTCGTCCTACGAATTCCCGGGCGACGACATTCCGATCATCAAGGGCTCGGCTCTTGCAGCTCTGGAAGATTCGGACAAGAAGATCGGCGAAGACGCGATCCGCGAGCTGATGGCCGCTGTTGACGCCTACATCCCGACGCCGGAGCGTCCGATCGACCAGCCGTTCCTGATGCCGATCGAAGACGTGTTCTCGATCTCGGGCCGTGGTACGGTTGTGACCGGTCGCGTTGAGCGCGGTATCGTCAAGGTCGGCGAAGAAGTTGAAATCGTCGGCATCCGCGACACGTCGAAGACGACGGTTACGGGCGTTGAAATGTTCCGCAAGCTGCTCGACCAGGGCCAGGCCGGCGACAACATCGGCGCGCTGATCCGTGGTGTTAACCGTGACGGCGTTGAGCGTGGCCAGATCCTGTGCAAGCCGGGTTCGGTCAAGCCGCACAAGAAGTTCATGGCCGAAGCCTACATCCTGACGAAGGAAGAAGGCGGCCGTCATACGCCGTTCTTCACGAATTACCGTCCGCAGTTCTACTTCCGCACGACGGACGTGACGGGCATCGTGACGCTGCCGGAAGGCACGGAAATGGTCATGCCGGGCGACAACGTCACCGTTGCCGTCGAGCTGATCGTTCCGATCGCGATGGAAGAAAAGCTGCGCTTCGCGATCCGCGAAGGCGGCCGTACCGTCGGCGCAGGCATCGT